>NZ_CP064952.1:335137-670274 GCF_011038885.2 Schaalia sp. ZJ405
GCTCAATTCGGATACCCCGTTGCCCAGGGGGTAAGCCCTGAGATGACCAACGCGGTGTGCTCCCAGGTGCTTGAAATCGTGTCGCGTCCGCTCTTTCCGATCACGTGGAACGATGTTGCGCGTACTCGTGACTCCGGTTCTCAGGCCCCGCGTCTGACCGCGCTGGATGCCGCCGGTCAGGTTGTTTCCGTCGAGGTCGTTGCCCATCTTGACTCCGACATGCTCATTGCGTCGCTGTCACGCCTGGCGGAGGCAGCTTCCCTATCGTGGTCGGATCTTGCCCAGGAACACCCCGGGGGGATCGACGGGTTTAAGCGGGGATGGATTCAGTTCCGTGACGCCATGCCACCTTCAGCCGGTGCAGGTCCCCGACTGGTGATGGTTGTTGGCTCCATTGCCCCGGAAGTTCGGCCAGCACTGGATGTTCTCGCCACATCCGGCGTGGAAGTGCACGAAATGACTATTCGGCAGATGTCCAACGGCCGGATGTTCCTTGAAGTTCAGGAAGTGGGTCCACGCCTGTACGGGCATGCCCCGCAGGTCGTCCTCGGTGGGAGCGGGCAGCTGAGTGAAATCACTGCGGCGCGTGATTCCCGTGAGGACTCTCGCGTGTCGCAGCAGGAGGCTGCACCCGCACGGGAGCAGCGGCCCTCTCCAACGGATCCGGTAGTCGACCGCTTGGTGTCAACGGATCCCCTGCCGCATCAATTGACTCCGGTGCCCACTCCAGCTGAGCAAATGGCGTCGGCGCAGGCGGGATCTTCTTCGCCCTCGCGGGTAGGTCGTCGCCGAGTGTCCAGTGAGAGCACTGACCGAAATTCCTTCCCCAGCAGCGAGGCCTTCCCTCATGATCGAGGTGATCGAGCTGGTGGCTCAGCCCTCAATTCGGGTGGACATGGTTTAGGTGGGGTCAACGACGGTGGAGCCTCAGACGCTGCGGTCTCTTCGTCGGTCGATACCGCTGTGGGAGAATCGCCGCTGATTGCCGATGCTCGTGCAGCGGGTCTTCCCCTCCTCAACAGGGACGTTGAGGGACTGACCGTGCTGGCGCAACTTATCGGGGAAGACACTGCGCTTATCGCCCATTCCGACCTTCTGCTTCCTCAGGGTCTTGTCTTGTCGAAGTTCGGTAACCTTCGGGCCGGAGGGGCAAGTTACGCAAGTCCGGAAGATCTCTTCTCCGCCTACTCCGTTTCTGGGCAACCGTGGGAGCTTTTGCGATTGGCGGATCGTCAGGGGCCAACTCTTGCCGAATCCCTCGATGAAATCAACGTCGCGATCATCCGCGAATTTGAGAACGCTCCCGCACGCGGTGGGCGCAGAGGAAAACACTAACACCAAAAGGGGCGTGTCCAGTGAGCACAGCTTTCCCTGGGATATGCGGCGTGCCCCGTCGCGGAGGCGCTCTCAATCAGCGCGGCTTTGCCAGCGGGAGCGGTTATCCCCGCAGCTCCTCGTTCTTATTCTGCGGCGACAAAAGCTCCGCACCATCGGCGCATGAGCGAATAGACATCGGCGCGAACCCAGGGATCTGAGAGGAAGAGATCGTGTTTGCCTGGGAAATGAGCGACCGTCACCAAGGGACCGAGAGTTGCCGCCCGCTTCGCGATGACTTCCACGTCAAGAACAACGTCACAGGTGAAGACCTGTTCATCCCACTGCTCCCCGAAATACGATCCCGATGATGTCATCGACAGCACGGGACAGGAAATGTCCACGCCCTCGTTGACGACCTCGTGACCACGAAGAACCGCGTCCAACCAGGACACCTGTGCCGGATACGATCCGGGTCGTTTCCATTCGTGCGCATAATCCCACCCGGTGAAGGCCGGATCGTCCTCGTTCCCTGAAAATGACGGGGGAGTTGTCAGGCCGGAACCGGACCAGCCATCAACGAGAGAGCGGGCGTAGAAGTCGGGACCTGACCCCATCGGAACCGGCCACATCGGGCTGTAGTACGCGATTTGCCCGAGGACGGGCTGGATCGTTGACCGAAGATTCGCCAGTGTCTGCATTTCGAGCCATGCAGAATTGAGAATCAGACCACCGAGGGCCCCCGGATGGCGGTGAGCCCACAGGGTAGCAATGAGACCACCCGTTGAATGAGCGACGATCACCAGTGGGAGATCGCCCTGCTCAGACCGGATGATGTCAAGGGACTCACCGATTTCCTCGTCGTAGGTGTTGAGGTCGTCGGTGTAGCCGATCGTTTGCCACGGACGCAATGAACGCCCGTATTTGCGCAGGTCAAGGGCGTAGAAAGCCGCTCCTGAGTCCGCCATAGACCGGGCCAACTCGGTTTGGAAAAAATAGTCGTTGCGGCCGTGAATATACAGGGCGGCGAAGCGCGGGAATGAACGGGCCCGGGGAGTTGACGCAGGGTCGCGGTGGGGAAGGTAGCGAACCAAGGTGGCGACGTTGTCGCCTTCGGCATCGGGAAGAAGCTCGATCGTTCGAGACTCAAATGCCGCGCCAAGAATATCGTGTCGCCATTGATTGACGGGTGCGGGGCCAGCATCTCCCCAGGGGGCAAGGACATCAATGGGTTCACTCATGCACCAAGGATAGAGCGAATCTGCTCTTCCAAGCGCGGAAATACCCTTCTGATCTTCACGTACTCTCTCAGGTGCTTTCAGCGAGCAAAGACCGACGCACGCGAAGGGATGCGTTCAGTGAGGAACTCGTTGATAAAGCCCGTTGTCTGTCCGGATTCGATGAGGAACCCGTCGTGTCCATTCGCTGAATGGATCTCCCGGTAGTAAGCACCGTGAATGCCGTCGGCCATCTGCCACACCTGATCGGGGGAGAAAAGTCGATCCGAATCCACAGCGATCACGAGGGTGCGGGCCGTGACCAGGCGGAGAGCTTCCTGCTGTCCGCCGCGGTCGCGACCAATATCGTGAGAGAGCATCGACCGGCACAGCGTCACATAGGACCCGGCATCAAAGCGACGCACGAGCTTGTCTCCGTGATAGTCCAAATAGGATTCGACCGCTAAGCGTCCCCCGTGCAGTGGATCTTCTTGACGCTGGGGGAGACGACCAAAACGCTTGTTGAGTTCGCCGGGTGATCGGTAGGTGGTGTGCGCGATCTGGCGGGCGAGGGCGAGGCCGCTGGTGGGGCCCTGCGGTCCCTCGTAATAGTCACCACCATTCCAGTGGGGATCTAACTCAATGGCCCGGATCTGGGTGTGACACCACGCGGCCTGATCGGCGGTCGTTTGCGCGCCCGAGGCAACGACGATCAGGCGATCCACCCGCTCGGGATAGCTCACCGCCCACTCGATTGCGCGGTGTCCTCCCAGTGATGCGCCGATGACAACGGACCACGTGTCGACCCCCAGGAGGTCGGCCAGGCGCGCCTCGGCCCGGACCTGATCACGCGTCGAAACGAGGGGAAATCGTGATCCCCAGGGTTTCCCATCCGGTGCCTTCGAGGACGGTCCGGTTGACCCCTGACAGCCTCCCAGGACGTTGGCTGCGACGACGTAATAGCGGTCTGTGTCGATGGCGCAGCCCGGGCCGACAATGTCGGGCCACCATCCGGGCGTGGGTTGTCCGGGGGCCTCAGGGCCCACAACATGCGCATCACCGGTGAGGGCATGAAGCACGAGAACGGCATTCGACCGCGTCTCATTGAGTGCGCCCCAGGTTTCGTATGCCAGTCGCACCGAGGGCAGAACTGCGCCATTTTCAAGGCGCAGTGCGCCCAGGTCGGCGAAGCGTCGAAATGCGGCGGGGTCGTCCTCGTGCCATGCTCCGGAAATGGGAGCCGGAGGTAGCGTCTGGTGCGACATGACGTGTCCTCTCTGTGATCGGGCGTTTCGTTCGTCAGATCCGTTGACTCCAGGGCAGCGATCGTGCTGCGTCCCTGCGCTGTTAGTCGCCGTTGACGGCGGCGGCCGCAGCAGCGAAACCCAGCGTGAGGTCGGCAAGAATATCTGCGATATTCTCCAACCCGATGGACAGGCGCACTGTCGCGGGGTTGACTCCTGCGGCTTCTAGCTCACTGGGTGTGAGCTGCGAGTGCGTTGTCGACGCTGGGTGAATGACCAGAGACTTTGCATCACCGAGGTTTGCCAGGGTCGGGAGAAGTTCCAGGCCATCTGCGAAGGCTTTTCCGGCGGTGAAACCTCCGCGGATCGTGAAGGAAAGCAGACCGGAAGCCCCCAGTGGAGCATATTTCTGCTGAAGCGCATGGTAGGGAGAGGATTCCAGGCCCGCGTAGTTGACGGACTCCACCTGCGGATGCGCCTCAAGCCACTGTGCGACGGCGAGTGCGTTGTCAACGTGACGCTGAACCCGCAGGGACAGGGTTTCAAGGCCCTGTTCGATGAGGAAAGCGTTGAACGGGGAGGTCACCGCTCCCAGGTCTCGGTTAATGAGCGTTTGGATGCGCAGGAGGAACGCCAGGTTAGCCCCCAGTGCACCGCCGACACCGAAGTCCCGGCCGAAGACGATCCCGTGATAGGACTCATCGGGCTCATTAAAGAGGGGGAAACGCTCAGGTTGCGTTGTGTAGTCGAAGTTCCCGGAGTCCACGATGGCCCCGGCGATCGTTGTGCCATGTCCGCCCAGATACTTTGTTGCGGAATGAACAACAATGTCGGCTCCCCATTCGATCGGGCGCACAAGGTAGGGGGTGGCGACGGTGTTATCGACAATCAGCGGAACTCCGATCTCGTGGGCGGCAGCGGCGATGGGTTCGATGTCGAGGATGTCGCCCTTGGGATTGGGGATTGTTTCGCCGTAGAAGGCAACGGTTTTGTCGTCAGCCAGAGCGCGCCACTCATCGACATTCAGCGGGTCACTAACGAATCGCGTCTCGATGCCGAGGCGTCCCAGCGTGTTCTTCAGCAGTGTGACGGAGCCGCCGTAGAGGGAGGGAGAGGCAACGATGTTGTTGCCGGCTTGGGCAAGTGCAAGGATCGCCAGTGCGGTTGCCGACTGTCCCGAGGAGACGAGCAGTCCTCCCACGCCATTTTCGAGGGCGGCGATACGTCCCGCAACCGCATCAGTTGTTGGGTTTGTCAGGCGCGTGTAAATCGGTCCGAGTTCCTGGAGGCTGAATCGTCCGGCTGCCTGCGCTGAGTCGGCGAATGCGTATGAGGAGGTCTGGTAGATCGGGAGTGCGGTTGCCCCCGTCGAGGGGTCGCGATCCCAGGCGGCGTGAATCTGCTTGGTCTCAAATGCCCAATTGGCCGAGTTCGTGCTGGTCATGATGTGCTCCTTGGCTGAAAGTTGAATAGGGGTGTTCTTCAGGGGGAGCGAGGACGTCGACGAGGACGAGCCGGTTTCGTGCTACTTGTGCAACATGACGGATCGGTGTCGATGGGATCCGGTGGCGTGCATGGGGCCGTGGCCTCACAGGACGCATGGGTGCCGACGCGCAGTGCGCTTCGTAGTCGAGCGTTCTCGCTTCAACGACTGCACGGTGCGCTCGTTGGCGCGGCTGTCGTGCAGTCGCTAGGGCATTCGACGGATCATCATGCGATCACGATATGGCGTTCGTGGAGATAGTTTGGGGAGTGTTCACGATGTGAGGTTGTGTAACACGTCTGGGGGGGGGTACTGGAGGCAGCGCCGGTGGCGATCTCTTGTCTCGCCGCAGAGATTCAGCGCGCGTCTGCCACCACAGACAACACTGATGTGTCGCGCGTCAACTAGCGCAGCCACCACCGATTGTTACTGCTGTGACAGATGTGAAAATAGGGATTAATGGGATTTTTGTGGATACTGTTGCTTTTTGTGGTGAAAGTGAACTAGTCTCTCAGATGGTGCGCTAGCGATTGCAGGCGCAGGTAGATATGTAGTCGACGACGGGTTAAGCAGTGATCTTTGGAAAGCACAAGCGCTCACAGCGCAAGGCACGACTCACCCTGATTTCGATGGGTGCGATCCTCGCACTGAGTATTCCCAGCCTTGCGCAGGCTGCTCCATCACCGGAGGACATTGCGCGCGCCAAGGCAGAGGAAGAGGCAGCGAAACTGTCCGTCGCCCAAATTGAGGTCAAGCTCGCGGCTGTCACCTCCGACGCTGAAACCGCGCGGCGCGACGCGCAGGTTGCCGCTGAAAAGCTGAACCAGTCAAAAATTGAGCTGGAAAACGCAACCAAGACCGCCGAGCAAGCGCAGAAGGATGCCGACAAAGCTCAGGCGGACTTCGAGGAAGGCAAACGAGAAATCGCCTCCGTTGCCCAGGCTGCCTATCGCGACGGAACGTCCTCGCTCGACTCCCTCGCCCCCTATCTTGACGCCGACGGACTGCGCACCGTTGAGACGAAGCGCGCATCCATCGACAACTTCTCCAACTCCGCGGACACGAAGATGCAGCGTGTTGCCGCTTTGGAGAAGGTTGCTGACGTCATGAAGTCAGCGGCCGATGAAGCTCTCCAAGCCCAGCGCAAAGCAACGGATGAGGTGCAGAAGCGATCCGATGCCGCCGAATCGAGCGCACAGTCTGCCCTCGACTTGCAAAAGACCACGGAAATCCAAAAGCAGGCGTATATCGAAGAGCTTGCTCGGAAACAAAACACAACGACAGACCTCATTAAACAACGCGAAGCCCAGCTTGCGGCTGAACGTGCAGCCGCAGCTGAAGCAGCAGCAAAGGCCGCCGCAGAAGCCGCAGCTGCACGCGAGAGACAGCGTCAGCAAGCCGCTGCCGCCCAGCCTGTCAATCCGTGGACTCCAGCTCCGGCCCCGGCGCCAGCCCCCGCCCCGGCTCCTTCGTGGCCCGCTGCGGGAAGTGGAGGCGCGGGCGGTGCCGTTGCTGCCGCCAAGTCATTCCTCGGCGTTCCCTACGTGTGGGGTGGAGAGTCTTATTCGGGTGTTGACTGCTCGGGTCTGACCATGCTTGCGTGGCGATCGGCAGGTGTCAACCTCCCTCACTTCGCCGCCTCGCAGTACAACTACGGAACAAAGGTGCCGATTTCAGCCATGCAGCCCGGTGACCTGATCTTCTGGTCGTCGAATGGCACGCAGTCTGCGATCTACCACGTCGCGATGTACCTCGGTGGTGGCCAGATGATTGAAGCTCCAACCTTTGGTATGACGGTGCACATCACCTCCGTGTACAGCTGGGGATTGATCATGCCCTACGCCGTTCGCCTCTGATCCTTCGGGCGTGCGAAAAGACCGGGTCCTTCGAGACACAGATATCCCTTCGGTGTCAACGGGCAGATCATGCGTGGTGGAGATGCGGCGTACGGGAAACGTCAGGAACATCTGACAGACATCACCGCCGCGGTCAGTGTGGACACTCCCTGTGCCTCGCTCATCATCGTTGCTGATCAATGGGGAATCCGACAGATTCGGCCGCGCTCGTCCTCGTCCCCCGTGGCACGTCCAGATCACGTGATAGCTGGTGACACAGAATCCCGGACGAGGGGCGACATAGCCGAGGACGTCGCCGATGCACACGTGCTCAGCCTGGGCGAGAGCACCGGGGACGGACGCGCAAACCCCGCGTGCATCAAAGCGCTGAGGCTTGCCGAACGGGCACGACGCGAACTTATCGAATACGTCGAGGGTCAGCGCCGAGAGTTCACTCTCCCACTCAGGCCCGAGGGCACAGCTTTTCAACGGCGAGTCTGGGAAGCGGTGGCCTCAATTCCCTACGGACAGGCGCGCACATACGGCGACATTGCGCGGATGATTGGCAATCCCCGGGCGGCGCGTGCAGTTGGCGGGGCAAATAATGCCAATCCGATTCTCATTGTCACGCCCTGTCACCGGGTTGTTGGCGCCCGAGGCGCACTTGTGGGGTACGCCGGAGGCCTGGAGATGAAACAGTGGCTCCTCGACATGGAGTCTGGGAGCCACTGTTCAGACCGGTAACGACCAGCGTGGGGAGCGAGCCGCTCCTCAGTGATCGCCGTGAGCTTCGGCCTGCGCAAGCCGCTCGTAGGACCGGCGAATCTCGGCTTCGGCTTCCTCGCGGCCCACCCAGTGAGCGCCCTCAACGGACTTGCCGGGCTCAAGGTCCTTATACACCTCGAAGAAGTGCTGAATTTCAAGGCGGTGGAACTCTGAGACATCCTCAATCTCAGTGCGCCACGATGCGCGCTGATCGGAAGCAGGAACACACAGGACCTTGTCATCGCCGCCTTTCTCATCGCGCATGCGGAACATGCCGAGCGCGCGGCAGCGGATCACGCAGCCGGGGAACGTTGGTTCCTCAAGGAGGACGAGGGCGTCGAGTGGGTCGCCGTCCTCGCCAAGCGTATCGTCAATGAAACCGTAGTCATCGGGATACCGCGTCGCCGTGAAGAGCATGCGGTCAAGACGGATCCGCCCCGTTTCGTGGTCGATTTCGTACTTATTTCGGTTTCCCTTCGGGATCTCGATGGTGACGTCAAACTCCACGTTGCCCTCCTTGATTATGCGCCGCATGAGACGGGTGTCGACTGGTCGTCATTACGCTATCGTCGATAGGGTAGTTTCCTAGCACGAACATGCGAGGAGAGGAACCCGATGCGGCAACAGCCTCTGGGTGTGATTGTAAGCGCTTTAGCGGTCGCTCTTGTGCTCGTTGGCTGCCACGGCGCAGATGTTCGCCGCCCAGAAGGTGCTCCGAGCACAATCTCACGGGACGTAGACCCCCGTGGACCTGCAACGATCCTCCCCCAGTCGGGAGCAGCAATTCCCGCTATTAAGGGGAACGAGAACGGGGCCGCGGTCTCCCCTCAAGCCGTTGCTGCCCTGTGGTCGCCCGTCCAGAACGCCGCTGATCAGGGTCACTGGGTGACATGGGGATCAGTGATCGACGCTTCCACGGGCGATGTGCTCTTAGACAGGTCCGCTCAAACGGCGCACGCACCGGGGTCAGTAGCGAAGGTCCTCACAGCCTTTACCGCTCTGTCTCATCTGCGGGCATCAGATCGCCTGACAACGGGGGTTAAACAGGAGGGCACGTCCCTTTACCTGTGGGGCGAGGGAGATCTCATGCTGGCTGCGGGAGCGGGAACACGGACCGCGGTCAACGGACACGCGGGCGTTGCCGATCTTGCGCAGGCCACCGCTGCGGCTCTGAAGAAACAGGGGATCGACGCGGTGACCGTCAACTGGCAGGAGAATCCTTTCGCCGGCCCCTCCAGACTCCCCGCGCTGGTTGAACAGGAAGTTGCCGATTACGAGGGACCCGTTGCGGCGATGGGAATGAACTCGGGGGCGTTGGACGCTACATTTATCGGCTTTACAGCAACCCCGGAAGCAGACGTTGCCGACGTGTTTGTTCGTGCCCTGGAAGAGGGCGGGGTGAAGGCGCAGCTGGGTCAAAGCGCAGATGCTCCCGAGGGGGCCAGTTCCATTGCTTCGGTGGAGTCGGCGACGATGGGACAGCAAATTCGGTGGATGCTTCACTATTCCGATAACACGCTGGCTGACCAGTACTGCCGTTTAGCTGCTCGCGCCGCGGGGGGAGACACCTCATTCGAGGGGGCGACCGGCCTTGTTCGCTCAACATTGATGTCCGCTGCGGTGCCAATCGAGGGGCTTCGGCTTGACGACTGCTCGGGTCTCTCAGAAGACAATAGGATCACGGCGGCGACCCTCGTTAATGCGCTGAGGACGGCGGCGCTGAGTACGGCCGATACTGACGACGCGGATGCAGACGACTCGGATGCAGACGACGCGGGCCTGGCATCACATCGGCGCGTGGGAACCTCCGACCTGATCCGTGACTTGCCGTGGTCGGGACTTCAAGGGACCATGACGAAGCGCATGCTTCCCGAGGGAATCGCGAATGTTCAAGCAAAAACGGGGTCACTGGCGGCAACGTCAACGCTGGCAGGAACGGTTACCACCAGTTCGGGTCGCACGCTGATCTTCGCGATCGGCAATGACCAGGTGCCCGACGACGGTGCGTATTTCACCCGCGATGTGCTTGACTCATTTATTCAGGGATTGGCAAAGCTATGAGAACCTACGACATGTACCGTGCGCTGACACCGGCGGGGCCAAAAGTTGCCCCGTACCACGCTCAGGCAATCGTCTCCCGGTTGAGAGAGAGCCTGCACTGGGCCAACCGTCGGCTGGCGCAGATTTCGGGTTTCGAGGACGAGGCGGCGGCTGTCACCTCACGGCCCACGCGAATTGCCAACCGGCACGGTGCATTAGCTGTGACGTATCGACTTCTCGCTGAGGCTGTGTCTCGGGCGGACGTGGCCGCTGCGTCCATCGGCCAGCGGATACGACGAGAAACCACTCACGCTCGCGCTGCGAGTCTCGTGGCCAATGCCGCCTGTGGACTCTGGGACTTCCAGCGTGACGAACGCATCCTCATTGCCCCGAATGTCCTCGTTGACGCGGAGAGATTCGCTCTGGATCAAAAAGACTGGTGCCGGTGGGTGGCCCTGCGCACGGGGCTGCGGGGCGTGTACTTTGAGCGAGCACCCTTCCTTCCAGGAGTCCTCGCCTCGGGCGCATTGAACTCTCAACCGGAGGAAGATGATTCCCTCGATGCTCTCACCGTTACTGACACAGCTCTGCTCGTTGACATCCTTGACGTGCTGCCAACGCTTCAGATGACGTGCCTGAGTCCTCGTGATCTCCCGTCGGTGCATTGGATCTTGTCGCACCGGCTGTACGGAGTGGGCCCAGCCTGTGTCCGGCTATTTGCTCCAGCGACGCAGACCAGCCAAACGGACCCCTCTCTGACGCTGCGTGCGCAGCGCTTCGCGCAGTTCCTCGTTGATCAGCACGCGGTTGCTGACTTCTTTGCTTCCCCTCAGGCACTGCCGCGAGCCCGAGAGGTGGAGGATCCTCTCAGGTGGCTTGACCGTGTCAGAGGGTAGTCGGGGTAACCAGTGGCGAACTGACGATGCCGCCGCGTCTGAGAGCCACCGAGACCGCGCACATCCGAAAGCAATGAGCACAGGATCTGTTAAGGACGTACCGGGTGTTGGTCCCCTGACCGAAGCGAGCCGACTCATTGGCGCACAGCCGACAGGGGCGGTTGCCCGGATCACCCAGGCCGTTCGACGCACACTGCGTTCGCTCACCGACCACACCCGCGATGGTGAGAATCCGGGAGGTCTGATCGTTGGACTTTCCGGTGGTGCAGACTCGCTTGCGCTCGCGGTTGCAACCATTGACTGCGGAGTCCGAATGGGATTTGTCGTCCACACGGTGACTGTTGACCACGGGGTGCGTCCAGAATCGGGAAGAGAAGCTCAGGAAGTTGCGCAGCTGGCAACCCGTCTGGGGGCTATTGCTCACGTGGAACGCGTGACGCTTGCCCGCGGTGGTGGTCCCGAAGGGGGAGCACGCCAGGCGCGACGATCCGTACTCGTTCGTTCTGCCGGGAATCCCCCGATGCCTGTGATGCTGGGACATACGCTCGATGATCAGGCGGAAACCGTCTTGCTTCGCCTTGCGCGAGGGTCAGGTGTGGGATCTCTGCGAGCCATTGCTCCCGATGTTGTTGATGATCAGGGGGTTCGGTGGCTGAGGCCCCTTTTGGGAATCCGCCGCTCAGATACCCGCCAATTCCTCGTTGATCTTGGCCTGACCTGGTGGGATGATCCAACGAATGATCCTCATGGCCCCTGGGTGGCAGCGGATGGAACTCCGCTGCGGCGGGCAGCGCTTCGGGCCAGTGCTCTGCCTGTCCTGGCCACAAGTCTGGGTGTTGATCCCGCTCCCGCCCTCGCGCGGACGGCGCAATTGGCCGCAGATGACGACGATGCGCTCACCCAGTGGGCAGACCGTGCCTGGCAGGGCGCCTCGGGTGACCTAGCGGAGCAGCTGCGTCAGGTCGAGGAATCCGACGAGGGCGGCTTAGCCACGTGGGATGCGTCTGCACTCAACGTTGCCGCGCTTGATGATCTCCCGGTAGCTGTCCTGCGGCGTGTCCTTGGACGCTTTGTGCGCGAGCACGGAGCACGAGGAGGTGACCTGAACGCCCGCCACCACGATGAGCTGGCGAGCCTTGTCACCCGGTGGCGCGGTCAAGGACCTCTGTCCCTTCCGGGAACCCGGGTTGGTCGGATCCGAGATGAACAAGGGCGAGCGTGGATCGTTGCGATGAATGATGAACATGTGGGCCGCTGCAACGATCGTGAACACTGACCATCTTTGCTCGATGAGCTTCGCTGAAAGAGAAGTATGTCGCTCACGTCGCTAAGAGCGGTCCATTTGTGGCACGCTTGTTGAGTGAAGGTCTGTTGGCCACTCTAAGCGCCGACAGCTGTAACTCTTAGTGAAAAGGGGAGTCGCGTGGACGCCACCGACATGGGTTCAGATCTCAAAGAAGTTCTGATCAGCGCTGAGGACATGGACCGGCGTCTTGAGGAACTCGCCGCGGAGATTGATCGCGACTACGCGGGCAAAGAGATCCTGCTTGTCGGTGTCCTGCGCGGAGCCGTCATGGTTATGGCTGATCTGTCTCGCAAGCTCCACAGCCCACTTCAGATGGACTGGATGGCCGTGTCCTCCTACGGGTCGGGAACAAAGTCTTCCGGTGTTGTCCGCATCCTCAAAGACCTCGATCAGGACGTCAACGGGCGTCACGTCCTCATTGTTGAAGACATCATTGACTCCGGTCTCACCCTGTCGTGGCTTCAGAAGAACCTCCTGACGCGCGGAGCTGCATCCGTGGAGATTGCCACCGCGATGCGTAAGCCGCGAGCGGCAAAGGTCGATGTAGATGTGGCCTATGTTGGCTTTGAGATTCCCGACGAATTCGTTGTCGGATACGGGCTTGACTACGCTGAAAAGTACCGGCACCTGCCTTTCGTTGGCACCCTTGCCCCGCACGTCTATCAGTGATCGTCGGTTGGTCAGTGACCTGGGACGCCAAGCAGAAGAGAAAAGACATCCGTGGCTGAAGTAACGAAGAAGAATCGCATTAACTGGGCGTGGATCATCATCCCGCTTGTCGTGCTCATGGTGGGAGGATGGTTCGTCTGGCAGACCTTTCAGCCGCGAGCCGTTGACACTTCCGAGGGCGTGGAAATCCTCAAGAGTTCCACCGTTGAACGAGTGGTGCTCAACGAGGGGACCCAGCAGGTCAACCTCACGTTGAAGGAAGACTACACGCACAAGTCCACTGGCCTGGGGGACCGTGATCGTAACCTCGGCAAGTCCGTGTACTTCACCTACTCGAATGTCCAGACCAAGGATATTCTTCAGGCGGTCGAGAAGCTCGACCCGTCAAAGGGATGGAACGCAATCTATCCGCAGTCATCCATGCTGTCGTGGATCATCCAGATGCTCTTGCCCCTGGTGCTGCTCTTCGTGCTTTTCTGGTTCGTTATGGGGCGGATGACCGGGTCGCGGATGATGGGGGCCTTCGGTCAGTCCAAAGCAAAGGAATTTAACCAGGAACGTCCCGAAGTTACTTTCGCTGACGTTGCGGGCGAGGACGAGGCCGTTGAGGAACTCGAAGAAATCCGTGAATTCCTTGCCTCGCCTGAACGCTTCCACAAGGTTGGAGCGCGGATTCCCCGCGGTGTTCTCCTCTACGGTCCTCCCGGAACCGGTAAGACGCTGCTTGCGAAAGCTGTTGCCGGTGAAGCACACGCCCCATTCTTTTCGATCTCCGGATCGGAGTTCATGGAACTCTACGTCGGCGTTGGTGCTTCACGCGTTCGTGACCTCTTTGAGCGCGCAAAGAAGAATTCCCCCGCAATTATTTTCGTCGACGAAATTGACGCGGTCGGTCGTCACCGCGGATCGGGAATCGGCGGCGGTAACGATGAACGCGAGCAAACACTCAACCAGCTGCTCGTTGAAATGGACGGTTTCGACGAACGCGCAAACGTCATCCTTATTGCTGCGACAAACCGCCCGGACATCCTTGACCCCGCTTTGTTGCGTCCGGGGCGTTTTGACCGGCAGATTGCCGTGGAAGCCCCAGACCTCAAGGGTCGCGAAGCGATCCTCAAAGTCCATGCTGCGGGTAAGCCACTGACCGAGGACGTCGACCTGCGTCAGATCGCCAAACGAACCCCCGGTTTCACCGGCGCAGACCTGGCGAATGTTCTCAACGAGGCGGCCCTTCTCACTGCCCGATCCAACGCCGACCTCATTGATGATCGTGCGATCGACGAGGCTATCGACCGTGTGATCGCCGGTCCGCAAAAGCGCACGCGCGTGATGAATGATCACGACAAAGCCGTTACCGCGTACCACGAAGGCGGACATGCCCTGGCTGCCGCAGCGCTGCGGTACACGGATCCGGTGACGAAAGTGACGATTCTCCCACGTGGACGCGCACTGGGGTACACGATGGTCATGCCCACCGAGGATCGTTTCAACAAGACACGCAACCAGCTCCTTGATGATCTGGTCTACTCAATGGGTGGACGCGTTGCCGAGGAACTGGTGTTTAGGGATCCGTCAACAGGCCCGGCCAACGACATTCAACAGGCCACAAAGACCGCCCGAGCAATGGTCACGGACTACGGAATGTCTGAGCGCGTCGGCCTCGTGAAGCTAGGATCTACTGACACCGAGGCTTTCGGACACGGTTCAGGTCGACCCAACGAGCGAGTCCTCTCCGACGAAATGGCGTCGATCATTGATGACGAAGTTCGTATTCTTCTCGATAACGCGATGCGTGAAGCATGGGAAATTCTCACCCGTAACCGCGACATCCTCGACGAACTGGCCTCGCGTCTTCTTGAGGAGGAAACCCTCGACGAGAAACAGTTGGCTCAGATCTTCGCCAAGGTCCGCAAGCAGGATGAGCGTCCCGTGTGGAACTACGGTGCCGACGCTGCCGTGCCCGGAGCCCTCATGGGTAACCCGGTGCTCGGTGGAAAACCGGAACCTCAGGAGCCGGAGGCCATTGATGAGTCTCACTGACCGCGCCTACGATGCGGCAGGAGTTGAACAGGCTTCACGCGACCTCCTCGTTGCCGTGGGTGAGGATCCCACCCGAGAGGGACTGGCCGACACCCCGTCTCGAATGGCCCGTGCGTGGAGTGAAATCCTCAGCGGAATGACTGAGGATCCCCGCGAGCATTTACGCACCCAGTTCCATGCGGGAACCGACGAATTGGTCCTCGTTCGAGACATCACCTTCTACTCCGTGTGCGAACACCACCTCCTGCCTTTCTACGGCCGCGCACACGTGGGCTACATCCCCCGAGGCGGCGTTGTCACCGGACTGTCGAAGCTCGCACGAGTCGTTGAGGGATATGCGAAGCGCCCCCAGGTTCAAGAGCGGCTCACCGCGCAGGTGGCGGACGCGATCAACGAGGTTCTCCATCCCCAGGGCGTCATCGTTGTTATCGAGGCCGAGCACATGTGTATGTCGATGCGCGGCGTCACTAAACCCGGGTCGTCCACGGTGACATCGGCGCTCCGCGGCATCATGAATGATGGTGCGACCAGGTCTGAAATCATGGCGCTCGTCTTAGGTGGTCAGCGGTAAATGCGTGAGAATTCAGCCTCGTCCTCGTTCCCAGATACAGGGGAGTTCGCCGCTGAGGTGAGGGGATCGGCGCTTGGGGGGAACGTCAACATTCCTTCCCCGAGTCTTCCCGGCGCCTGGGAACTTCCCACGGGACGCACCCTCGTCATGGGGATCCTCAACGTCACCCCGGATTCTTTTTCCGATGGTGGCCGGTGGAACGCCCCGGAGCTGGCACTTGCTCATGCGGAGGATCTCCTCGCGCAGGGTGCGCACATCATCGACGTCGGAGGGGAATCCACCAGGCCCGGATCGCAGCGCATTACCGAGGACGAGGAATGGCAACGAATCGGCCGAGTCGTTGAAACACTGGCGTCACGCGGTGTCGTTGTCTCCGTCGATACGATTCATGCGCTCACGGCCAGGCGCGCTGCCGATGCCGGCGCAGCAATCATTAATGACGTGTCGGGAGGACTGTGGGATCCGCAGATGAACGCGGTGATCGCTCAGACGGGTGCCGCCTACGTCATCCAGCATTTTCGTGCGCTTCCCGGTCCCAACGAATCCCACGACTACGGTAACGACACGGTCACGACGGTCTTGCGTGAACTTCACGCCCAGGTTGAAGCGGCTCGTGAAAGCGGTGTTCGCCCAGGTCAGATCATTGTCGATCCGGGACTGGGTTTCTCTAAGACCTCCGAACAGTCGTGGGAACTTGTGGATTCGTTCGGAACTCTGCGCGGGCTCGGGTACCCTGTGCTCATTGGGGCTTCGCGTAAACGTTTCGTCGCCTCGACGGGACGTGACCCAGACGCGGTGACAGCTGAGATTTCTGCCCGTTGCGCGCGGGAAGGAATATGGGCCGTTCGCGTTCACGACGTGGGCCTTAACGTCCGCACAATTGATGCCAATGAGGAGTGAGCGTTCGTGATGAGGCAACTCGACGTCATCACCCTGCGTGGCCTGAGCGCCCCAGGGGTACATGGGGTGCTCGAACACGAACAACGGTCCTCACAGCCATTCAGTGTCGACGTGGCGATGTGGGTGGCAACGGATGCGGGGAGCGGTTCGGACAACATCGCAGACACCGTGTCGTATGCCGATATCGCCGACGAAGTCTCTTCGATTCTCACGGGCCCGTCGGTTCGTCTCATCGAAACGCTGGCTCACCGGATTGCGCGTGCCGTCATTGCGCACAACCGCATCGAAGCCGTGGAAGTCACTGTCCATAAGCCGCACGCCCCGATTCCCTACCATTTCCAGGACGTGTTCGTCACCGTTCGCATGGGTTCCGTGTGGGGTGATACCCCGGTGGGTACCCTCGCTTCGGTCATTGACGAGGACGAGGCCGCACTTCGCGGTCACACACCCGGCACTGATGAACGGGCCTCTTCCACCTCGACGACCGTGTTTATCACCGGACCTGAGAGCCCCGCAGAGTCTGCACGCCAGGCTGTTCTTGCGTTGGGCGGCAACCTTGGAGATACCCCGACGATCCTTGCTCAGGCGATTTCTGATCTCATTGATACGCGCGGAATTGACGTTGAGAACGTGTCTCCGATTTTGCGGACACGGCCTGTTTTGCGTCCCGATCAGGCTGCACAGAACGACTACTGGAATGCGGTTGTCCTGGTGAAAACGCGTTTGCAGCCCCGTGATCTTCTTGCTGTCACCCAGAGGATCGAGGCCGCGCACGGCCGGATTCGGCAGGAAAAATGGGGTCCTCGCACTCTCGACATCGACATTATTCAGTACGAAGGCGTTACGCAGATTGATCCGGAGTTGACGCTTCCGCATCCGCGGGTTCGTCAGCGCGCATTCGTCCTCGCCCCCTGGTTGCTTGTTGACCCGGAAGCTGAGCTTGAAGGTAAAGGCAGGGTCGAGGATCTGCTGGAACTCACGCCTGACCGGGAGGGAATCCGAGATGCCGTTGAGGGCTGGTTGGATGATCCGTCGTCGGTGATTGCCGAGTCCGATGCCGTGCTCAATGACGTTGCGGATGAGATCGCTGATGACGGGGACGTTGAGGAATCCGGCGATTCGCTGGTGATTCCCCATCTTGCACACGCGGGTCAGCTCGTTGCGCAGTCGCGTCTCGACCTCGTTCCCGAAGCGTCGAGAGTGGGATTGGAGCCTGGCGAGGGTGGAGATGACCTCGTGTGGCGTCGGCTGTGGGAAAAGTGGGGGACGACGTCGGCCACTGACCGTGACGCTCGTGAAGAACCCGCACCCGTTGTTTACCAAAAAGCTCCTGCGTCGCTGGAACCGGCGTGGACTCCGTCCGTATTCCTCACCGACGGTGAGCGGGGGAAAGCGGAGAATACCGGTGCCTCCGGTACCGCCTCTCAGCGCTCCGGTGCGCGTGAGGATGTCGGGCTGACTGCGCAACCCGCTGAGCCGCGCGCGATCTATGCCGGTGGGGCTGCCGCATCAGGGGGGTCTTTCGATACCTCCGTAACGCCCGTCGGCGTGGATGCGGGGGCTGTGGCACCCGGTGAATCGTCTGTCTCCGGTGAATCTCAGTCAGTCCAGCGGCGAACCACGGGGAGCAAGGGCTCTGCTGAGTCGGAGCATCCCCAATCTGTGGCACCTGAGACGCGTTCGGATGCTGGAGAATCCACGACGTTGACACCTGAGAAGCGCCGACCCAGGTGGCTGCCGGTATTTGACGAGGAAAAGGCGCATGAAGGGCATGAGGGTTCCGAGGGCACTTTGCAATTGCCGTCGTGGGATTTTGCTCATCATACGGTGAGGATCTTTGACGACCCGGATGCCGCGCCCTTAGGTGAAGCGCCGGCAGGTACTCCAGCGCAGCCGGTTCGGCGGTCAATTCTTGATCCGATGCTCCCACAGGGAACACCCATTGGTCCGGTGTCCGAGGACGAAACCGCGCAGACGGGAATTATCCGCAAAGCGGTGATTCGGCCGACGGCTCTGGGTCAGGTTGAGATTTCGCGGCACAAGGACCCTGATCAATGAAACCCGTGGGGGTAGTCCTGCTCAGCGTCGTTGCCGTTGTTGCGGCTCTTCTTGTTGGCTGCGGGTCTGCCATCGTTGTGATCACCGGGGGATTTCCGCCTCTGATCGCTCCTGCGGTGGGTGTGGTGTTCCTTGTTCTTGATGTACTCATTTGGTGGTTGGGCTTTCATGTTCGACGCTACCGCAATGGGAAACGGACGTGGGTGACGGCTTTTGCTGCGATGCGAATCGCCGCGTTGGCACGCGCGTCAGCGTGGGCTGGAGCCGGTTTTGGGGGAGCGTTGCTGGGGATCGCCGGTGCTTCTCTTCTGCGGATCGACGCGGCGACCATGACCTATAACGCGTGGGTGGCGGGCCTTGGGGGTCTTGCGGCGTTCTCGTGGTGTGTGATTTCGGTAGTTGTTGAACGTTGGTGCGTTCTGGGTTCCGATGACACGGAGTCGGGTGACGATCAACGTAATTCAACGGTTTCGGCGGCATAGGGGGCTGTTATCGTGGGGAAGACGACGCGTAATTCTGCCTCCCGTGGGAGTGGCGCCCGTCCTGCGTATCGTCAGCGACGAGGGCAGTCGTCATCGAGGACGACAGGGCGTCCGTCGTCTCAGGGGCCGGTGAATCTCTGGCCGCGACGGATCATCACGGGAACGGCTCTCCTGCTGATCATTGCCGTGGTGGTCTGGGCAGTTGTAGCCCTTGTTGGTCGACTGACCGCAGGAGCGGGTAATGCCCAGGAGTCTCAAAGGCAAGCCGCTGCCCAGTCTGGTATGCAGTCCGGTGCGCAGTCTGCTTCTCAATCGGGAGCCGGGTCTGGTCATTCGGCAACCTCAGACGGATACGTTGTGGCACAAGGACAGGAAGCAACGGCTGACGGATTGCTCAACCCTGACGACTCCGTTGATATTCCCCAGTGCACGCAGCGCAGCCTCGACGTGTCGGTAGCGGCCACGGGAACCACTGTGGGCGCAGGAGAGGCGCTGTCAGTGAAGCTGCTCAATCGTTCCGACGTGTCGTGTGTTGCCTACCTGGGGGCACTCACTGTTGAAGTTCACTCGGGCGACCAGGTGGTTTACGATTCCTCGGTCTGTGCTGAGCGAGATCCCAAGGCTACTGCGCTGTTGCTTGCTCCCGATAAGGAATGGCAGGGAACGGTGTCGTGGGACGGCAAGGTGTATGTCAACGGATGTGACGCTCCTGCCGGTGGGCTGGCCATAGCGCAGGCGGGAACTTACTGGGCGCAGCTGTCATTTGATGGGAAGACCGTTGGGTCCCCGCAGTGGTTCGAGGTCAACGGGTAACAAATTGCTGGCGCGGCGAGGACGAGGGTGAGTGAGTGAGCGCGACACTCCCGTTCCTACCAGCCGACGATGCCGTTCGCCGCCATCTGGGCCTGGTGTTCAAGGTTCTCATGGATGAGTTTTGCTCGGTATGGCCCGATTCCCTCAAGTGCTTGAAGTTCTTCGAGGGTTGCCAAACGCAACTCAGCGAGAGTTGGCCAGTGCGCCGACACATTCTTAATCACACTCCACGGCAGATGTGGAACCAGGGAGAGCGCGCGAATTCCGCGGGGCTGAATGTCGCGGTCAAGGTCAGCAACCTCGAAAACATTGAGGCCAAGGACATTGGCAATGGCCGTGAGATCAACGAGCTTATCTCCACCGAGATCAGTGAGTTCTTTTTCAACGCGTGCAACGTCTGCGGAGTCGCGGATGTAGTCGCGCAGCACCAGAGCACGTTCGGAGGCGGAGCCGCGAACAAGGTCGTCAACCTGAAGGGCAAGGAGGCGACCTCCGGAACCGAGTTCCTCAAGATAACCGTTAATTTCCGCGGTGATCCGACGAATCATTTCCATTCGCTGAATCACCGTGGCAACGTCACGCACAGACGCAGAGTCGCGCATTTCAAGAACGGTGAGGGTTTGGAGTACCTCATCGAGCCGCTGTGAATACCTGTCAAGAGTGTTCACCGCGAGGTTTGCACGTGACAGCAGCACTTCGGGTTCCTCGACAAAACGGTGGTATTCCCCAACGTAAATGGAAATCATTCGCATGGACGCGGATAGGGAAAGAACCGGAAGATGCAGTTGCCGTGCGGTGCGCTGAGCGGTGCGGTGACGCATCCCGGACTCATCTGTGAGGATCGAAGCGTCGGGGAGAAGCTGAACGTTCGCTTTGACGATACGCCACGAGTCGGTGTCGATAACGACCGCCCCATCCATCTTGCACAATTCGCGCAGGCGCGAAGCGGTGAAGGGGACGTTGAGGTCAAAACCTCCCGAGCAGATGGCTTCAACTTCGGGGGAGTATCCCATGACGATGAGGGCACCCGTGTGTGACCGCTGAATCCTTTCGAGACCCTCGCGCAGGGCGGTCCCGGGGGCGACGGCCTGGAGGGCCTCGCGCAATGACGCAGCGTCGGCGGTCATGAATGGTCCCTTTCTTGATCTCTAACGATGAGATCGTGATGCGCCTAAGTTTAGGGCAGCGCGACTCTCATCGTGGTATTGAGGTCGGATACGGTGAGAATGTCGATGCCTTTGACTGGGCGAATCTCTTCTGAGCCCTGAGCGGGAACGATTGCGGTAGTGAATCCGAGCCGCGCAGCTTCCTGGAGACGTCGCTGAATTCCGGTGGATGAACGTACTTCCCCTGTCAGCCCGATTTCCCCCATCGCCACGAGCTTTGCACGCGGTGCTCGCTCTAAAACAGAGGACATGAGTGCGACGGCCATCGCTAGGTCAACGGCTGGTTCGGAGGTCTTCGCCCCTCCGACGGTGGACACGTAGACATCTTTGCTGGTGAAGTCAACACCCAGTCGTGCCTGAAGGACCGCGAGGATCATGGCGACACGGGAATGATCGACTCCCGACGTTGTTCGTCGCCCATTTGCTGCCCCCGCTTCCGTGACAAGTGCTTGGATTTCTGTGGGCATCGGACGGCGTCCTTCGAGGGACACGGTGACGCATGACCCGGGGACATCCTCAGAGGTTTGTGAAAGGAACAGTCCAGAGGGGTCGGGCAGACCCCGGATTCCCGTATCCATGAGCTCAAAGCACCCGACCTCGTCCGTGGGACCGTAGCGGTTCTTCACGGCGCGCAGGAGCCTGAGCCTCCCATGCCGTTCGCCCTCAAATTGGCAGACAACATCAACGAGGTGCTCAAGAACCCTCGGACCTGCGATGCCGCCGTCCTTTGTGACGTGACCAACGACAATGACCGGTAGATCGCGTTCTTTTGCAACCCGGATCAGCGCCGATGTCACGGCTCGAACCTGAGCAACCCCACCTGCACCGCCGTCAACATCTGCGCTGAGGACGGTCTGGATGGAATCGACAACGAGAAGTGAGGGGTGTGTGGCGTCAATATGCCCCAGGATGGACCCCAGATCATTGTCATCGGCAAGGAATAGCCGATCGGATAGGGCGCCGATCCGATCTGCGCGAGATTTCACCTGAGACGAGGACTCTTCACCGGTGATGTAGAGAACGGGATCACCTGAGGGTGAAGCGGTTGGCGTGAGTGCGCCGCCACGCGTTGACGTTCCCTGAGCGGCCCGCGCTGCGACATCAAGAAGAAGAGTGGATTTGCCGATCCCGGGCTCACCGGCCAGCAGAATGACAGCACCTGGAACGATGCCTCCTCCCAGGACGCGGTCAAGTTCGCCAACGCCCGTGGGACGGTACTGTGCGCGCCCCGAATCCACGGAGCCAATCGGCTGCGCTGCGCGACGAGGGGTGATCGCGGTCGGCACGTTCGTGACGTGTTGCGTTCCCGATTCTTCAAGGGTTCCCCACGCCTGACATTCCCGGCATTGGCCAACCCACTTCGGGGATGTCCAGCCGCATTCGGAGCACCGGTACTCGGTCTTATCTTTCGCCATGACTTAACCGTACTGGCACCCATAGGCATCTGCGGCTCACCGGCGTGCTGGTGTGGACTGCTACGGCCTATTCGCAAAGTATTCAAGCAGCCGAGCATCCCCGGAAACAATGACAATGTCTTCGGGGTTGATGCGTGTATCGGCGGTGGCATACTCGAACTGTTGGCCGCGATGCTGAACGGCCAGAACGTTGACGCCGTAGCGTCCGCGCAGGTCCAAGTCGGCCAGCGTGAAGCCGTGTGTTTCTTTCGGCGGACGCAGCTTCATGATTGCAAAGCCGTCTTTTTCCATCTCGATGTAGTCAATCATTCGCCCGCCGACGAGGTGGGCGGTGCGCTGTCCGGCGTCAAATTCGGGGTAGACAACGTGGTGAGCGCCGATGCGTTTGAGGATGCGCCCGTGTTCGCGGGAAATGGCTTTCGCCCAGATCGACGAGATTCCGATATCAACGAGGTTCGCTGTGATGAGCACCGATGCTTCGAGCGAGGAACCAACCCCGACAACGGCGGATCGGAACTCGCGTGCGCCAACCTGATCGAGCGCTTCCATCGATGTGCCGTCGGCCTCGACCAGGGGGAATCGTCCAGCAAAAGACTGGACTCGTGAGGGACTTTTCTCAACGGCAAGTACTTCGTATCCCAGCTTGTCCAGGGTGACGGCCACAGCGGCACCGAAACGCCCAAGCCCCAGCACAAGTGTTCCCGACGCGAGGTCCTTTTCTTCACCAGCCATAGGGTTATTCTGTCACGTCCCCTGTGCCTTGGGTTGGGCTCGCCACGTTCATTAACGAGGACGACCGTGCATTCTCAGTCGGGTGGCGTAAAACCTATCCGATGATCGGGCGCTCTTCGGGCATGCGGATCACGCGGGAGCGCTCTCGGATCGCCAGGGCTGCGGCGACGGTCATCGACCCGGTACGGCCGGCGAACATCAGGGCAATGAGCACATACTTCGCCATTGCCGGCAGGGTGGCAGTGATCCCAGTGGAGAGGCCGACGGTGGCGAAGGCTGACACGGACTCAAATAAGATGACATCGAGGGAATAGTTCGTGAGGAACAGCAGGATGACCACGGCGAAGCAGACCATTGCCACGCCGATGAGCGTCACTGCCACAGCCAGGCGAACCACCGATGGGGGAATACGACGGCCGTAGGATTCGATATCTTGGTCGCCTCGGGCTTCGGCAACTCCCGCAAGAATGAGTACGGCGAATGTTGTGACCTTGATTCCGCCGGCCGTTGACGCGGAGCCACCGCCAATGAACATCAGGATGTCTTGGACGAAGTGGGTCTGTGGTTTCATCACGCCGACATCTAGCGTGGATAGGCCAGAGGAACGGGAGTTGACGCCCGCCAGCAGCGCGTTGAGTACTTTCGATGGAGTGTCGTCAAGACCTCCGAGGGTCTCGGGGTTCGTCCACTCAGTTAATGCCAGCATGACGGCACCGACGACTGTGAGGATCAGGTAGACCGACAGGGTGAGTTTGGTGTGGAGCGCCCACTTTTGCGGCGTTCGCCACCTGGCGGCGAGGTCTTGCATGACGGGGAACCCGACCGCGCCGATTGCTGTTCCTAGAACAATCGGGAGCAGCATCCACCAGTCGGAGGCGTGCGGAGCTAATCCGCCGACGAGGATGACGAAACCGGCGTTGTTAAACACGGAGATCGCCATGAAGAGTGCTTCCCACGCGGCTTTGCCAATGGGTTCACCCAGAGTGATGAATCGGGGGAAGAACACGAGGAAGAGAATGCCTTCGGCGCTCAGCGATGTCACGAGAACAGCTTTGAGCAGGCCGGACAGTTGCCCCAATGAATCTGATTTTGTTTCTTGGGCGGTGAGGAGACGTTGGGTGAGCCCCAGATGCATCGAGACGGCGATTCCGAGGATTGACGCGAGAGTCATGATGCCCAGGCCGCCGATCATGATTCCCAGTGCGATCACGGCCTGACCGAAGACGGACCAGTATGTTGCGGTGTCAACGGTTGTGAGTCCGGTGACGCACACAGCGGAAACCGCCGTAAAGACGACGTCAACGAAGGGGGCGGAGCGTGATGAGGCGGAGGCAAAAGGAAGGCATAGGAGTGCGGTGATGGCAACGTTAATGAGCGCGAAAATTGCCAGCGCAAGACGTGCGGGGGAGTAGCGCGC
Source organism: Schaalia sp. ZJ405 (assembly GCF_011038885.2). Taxonomy (NCBI): domain Bacteria; kingdom Bacillati; phylum Actinomycetota; class Actinomycetes; order Actinomycetales; family Actinomycetaceae; genus Schaalia; species Schaalia zhouxuedongae. The sequence continues at coordinate 359,501 of NZ_CP064952.1, forward strand.
TTGCTTCGTGAACCATTCTCTGAAGCGATGGGTGTGGGTGGTGCGGATATTTTCCAGTGCGTCGGGGGAATGAACATGGACCGTTTTGATAACGGGAGAGGGGTGTGGTGTTGCAGAGAATTCGTCAGGGGTCCACTGTGAGGTTGGTCGCGCCTGATGAGTCGGAAGACCGGAAATTGAGTGTTTCCGTCGTCGTTTGCGTGAGCGCTGTGCCGCCATTGCTCACCTCCTCGCATCTGTCATGAGTCGTTGAGTGCCTCACGGGTGCCCAACCGTTGCCGCCGATCTTGGTGGCATCTGCCTGTGAGGCCCGGTCAAACGCACCGATTCCATTGCACTATAGGGCGTTTTGACGGTGCGATGGTGAATTGCGTGATCTCGCGCATGAACTTTTGGGCAAAGTTACCGCTTGCGGGGTCAAAGGCACTAATATGGTCGCAGTACGTAGTGTGTCGCCGCCTCTGTGCGGAGTGTGGCGCATAGACCGACCCCAGGGAGTCATCGATGGATCAGCAGTCCGCTCCGCGCTTCTTGACCGTAATGGAAGTTGCGGACATCATGCGCGTCTCCAAGATGACTGTTTACCGCCTCATTCATTCGGGTCAGATGCCGGCGATTCGTGTGGGCAAAAGCTTCCGCGTTCCGCAGGCTGCGGTGACTCAAATGATTGATCTGGGTCTTGCTGATCACACTGATGACAAAGCAGTGGGTCTTGGCGGGTAGTATGTCAGGGTTGCCCCTTGAGGGGCCAGCTTTTCGTAAACGGTAGTACCTCTGCCGAACGACCGATCGATTGCGAGGGAGGAACCTCATGGGCTCCGTCATTAAGAAGCGCCGCAAGCGTATGGCGAAGAAGAAGCACCGCAAGCTGCTGCGGAAGACTCGTCACCAGCGTCGCAACAAGAAGTGACATCCTCGGGGCTTGGCCACATGGCCGGGCCCCGAAGTCTTTTCCCTCGCTGTTTGGGTGTCCGGATGGAAAGTTGGAGGATTTTTCATCCGGGCACCCACTTGTTTCTCCTGTCCGCCATGTGATCTACGGAGCACATAGAGTTTCGCTGTAATCGGGTACTTGGTAATCTGGTGGTGGTCCTCTGTGCGCAGCGTGACGTTGTGGTTTCTGTGTGTGGTGTGTTCGCATGTGGTGCTGGGTAGGCGCTGGCGGGGGGGGGTCGGTCCTGTTTGGCCTTGTGGAAGGAATTGGACGAGTGAAGACTCCGAAGAAGAATGTGTCTGTGGCGGTTGCTGCGACTGTGTTGGTTTCTCTTGCTGGGGCGCCTATTGCGCACGCTGTAGAAGCTATTCCCCCTGCCGGTGACGAAGGGGGTTCTGCTGCTGTTGGTGATCGGGCTGGTCAGCCGGTGCCCTCAGTCCCTACGCGAGGGGAGGTTGACGATGCAAAATCCGCCTCAGACTCAGCGTCTGCTACGGCTGCTAGTGCTGAGGATGCCTATAACAAAGCACAAGCGGACCTGAAGGAGGCTGAGGCTGGGAAGGCTCGGGCTCAGGATGCTTATGACAAGGCGTCTGCTGCTGCCAGTGAGGCTACAAATCCCAGTGATGAAGACATCACAAAAGCCTCTGATGCTGTAGGTGCTGCCCAGGCTGATCTTGCACCCGCCACAGGCGCTCAAAACAAGGCTAAGGGCGTGCTGGATGAGGCAGCTAAGAGTGATGATGCTGCTGTGGTGGCAAGGGACGCTGCTCAAGCTGGTGTTGATCAAGCGCAGAAGAATGCTGATGCTGCTGCTGAGGCCCTTGCGGGTGTGGAGGAGAGGATTGCTGCCGCAACCGCGGTGATTGATAAGGCGAAGGAGGTTGAAGGCAAGGTCGACGACCTGAAAACCGCTGCTGGGTCTGCGTCTTCTGAGGCCGACAGGGCGCGTGTGGCGAAGGAAGCCGCTGATGTTGCTCTTGAGGCAGCAAACACAGCGAAGGATGCTGCCCAACAGGCAGCCAACGAGGTGCGAGAGGCGAAGAACACAGCCGAATCCAACGCCCAGGACGCGGCTGCAACCCTGGCCACCGCAACAGCAAACCTCGAGGCCGCAAACACAGCAAAAACCGCCGCAGACCAAGCCCTAGCCGAGGCTCAACAAGCCTACGACGAACTCAACAACGTCAGCGATGAAACACCACCACTACCAGTACCAGACGAAGACACACTCAGAGCAGCAGAACAAGCCGTTGACGAAGCACGAAGAGCCTACGACACTGCTCTGCAGGAGTGGGGGGTCTACACCTCCTGGGGTTTCTTCGCTCATAGGGGAGCGATGGATGCTGCTGAAATCATTGCAGACTACAACTATCTGGGATTCCTCGATGAGGCGAGCAGTTTATGGCAGATGAAGTCTGATATTATGCGGATTAAGAAAATGAACGAGAAATACCGCATTCCCTTGGGTCTAAAGCCGTTGAAGGTCACTGACCGTCTCATGGCTATTGCCCAGATGAGAGCCAGTGGATATTCGGAAGAGTATGGCACGCTGAAGCCCCATGACGGGGTGGATTCGGATATTGTAAACGAGAGATATCAGGAATATGGTCTGGACAGCGTCTTATATGTCCCCGTTGGCACGGGAGAATGGTTCGACTGGGAAAAAGAGCACTTTGATCGGTTCACCACTGAGTATGTTCCTGCTGGTAAGACCTGGGACGACTATCTGAAGGACTACCCGTATGCTCAGATCGAACACTACAAAAAACTGATCAATGCCAACTACGGGGTCATCGGTTGCGCACAGATTAACCGTGGAGTAGGAGTGCCGTCGTCCGGTGTGGCTTTTTCAGTCGACGCGCGTCCAGGCGAAGAGGCGTATGACGTTGATGCGTACTACGAAGCATTCATGACCTATTACGACGAGTTCGACACACGGGCGGATGGTAAAAAGTACGCCGAAGCAATGACAAAATACGCGAACGCGAATGGGGAACTCGACGGTGCTCAAGGGTATCTTGAGTATCTTGAAGCTCTGAGACAGGGCGATAGGGCTGCGGCTCTTGCGGCGGCGCAGAAGAGGCTGAATGCGGCAGAGGCTGGTGTTCATTGGAAGGAGCAGGCTGTTGATGCTGCTACTGAGAGGCTTGAGGATGCCAGGGTTGTTAAAGCGAATGCTGATGAGGCGTTAAGGGATGCCACCGCAGCTGCCACCCAGGCCAACGAGAAGCTCACCGAGGCCACAACCCGCCTGGAAGCAGCCCAGCGTGAAGCTGATGAGAAGAACACAGCATTTGCCACGGCCAGCCAGAAAGCCCAGGTGGCCAAGCAGGCCTATGACGAAGCTGTTGCGGCAACTGAAGGTGTGGATCAGGCTCGTCGTGATCTTCAAGCCGCGCAAGCCGAGAAAACCACCGCTCAGGTGGCTCGCGATGAAGCTCAACGCACACTCACCGATGCCCAGGCAGGTCTCGATACGGCCAGGGCTGCTGCTGAGCAGACCGCTGCCCAACGTAGTGTTGCTCAGCGGGCTTATGATGAGGCGACAGCCCGTGTTGGCGTCCTCGCAGACAAGGTGGCTGTGGCCAAGGAGGCGTATCGTCGGTTGTTGGCCAGTCGAGAAGACTACGCCAACACACGTGAAGTTGTTGCGCGCGCTCAGGCTGATCTTGAGGAAGCAAGCCGCCTGCACGGCCAGCACAGCAAGCAAGCCGAAGCTGCACGCCAGGTGTGGGTCAAAGCCAAAGCAGTAGCAGAAGAAGCCACCACCTACTACATGGCTGTTCTTGCCGCATACACCGCCACACACCCCGAAACACCCACGCCCACACCCGGCAACACCGAAACGCCCACACCCGGTGACACCACACCCGGTGACACTGGCATGCCTAAGCCTGGTGACACGGGCATGCCTAAGCCCGGGGATTCTGGCATGCCCACACCTGGTGATGCTGATAAGCCTGGCAAAGCCGAGAATAACGGTGCCAATATGGGCGCAGCTGAGCACAAGGACAAAGGCAAAGGCAAGAGCAAGGTGGCTCGTGGTGCAGGAAAGACGCTGGTAGGAAAGAGCTCCACGGGTCTTGCTGCTACGGGAGTTGACTCATCGGATCTCATCATCGCCGGCGCTGCTGCCATCGCGTTCCTCGCATCCGGAGCCATCATGAGAATCCGCCGCCGCTAACCAAAAGCCCCTCTTGTTTACGGTCTCGCTGATCGCTAGACCGTGAACAAGGGGGACAGCAACACGAATTCACTCACTGACAACACCGTGGCGCGCACCCCACACACGCAGGGTGCGCGCCACACTTTTGCCCCCTGCTCACCTGCCCTGTGGTGAATCGCCGGCGCGTGAACAGAGGGTTAGCGGACTTTTCGTGTTGGTTTTTGGGTTGTTTTTCGTTGGTATGGCGGGGGAAAGTCGGTGTTGAAGTTGGTGGTTTCCAACTTGCGTCGCGGACATTTTGTGTTGGTCGGTGGGTGTGTTTTGGTTGTGGTTGCAGTGAATAGTTGGCGTTGAAGTTGTTTTTTCTGATCGTTGAGGAATGAATATTCCTCGATGTGAAGTTTGTGGTCTTGTGATGACGCGGTATGGGTACACGTCTCGTGGAACTCAACGGTGGAGGTGTCGCGCGTGCGGCGTGTCACGGGTGGGGCGCATTGATAACACCGCGAAGCTTCTTGAGCGGTTTTTGAAGTGGCTGACATCGGGTGAACTTCAAAAGAACATGCCAGGGGCGGGACGAACGTTTAGGCGTAAGAACGAACGCTTGTGGCAGTTATGGCCTTTTTGTCCCGTCGTTGACGAAGTCCACCCAGTCGTCTTCGTTGATGGCCTGCATTTGGGCCGTCAAGCGGTCGTGTTGATTGCCTGCACCAACGAACACGTGCTGGGCTGGTATGTGGCTCGTAGTGAGAACTCCAGGGCGTGGGGTGCGCTTATGAGCCGCATCGCCCCACCCGATGTGGTTGTCACTGACGGCAGTGGTGGTTTTGAGAAAGCTCGCCGCCAACATTGGCCCGACACTAGTGTCCAACGATGTGTCTTTCATGTATTCATGAACCTGACCACAGCCACCACACGCCATCCACGCCTACCAGCCTCTCAAGAGCTTCGCCAGCTCGCCCTAGCGCTGTTGAAAGCTAAAACACCCCAATCGGCACGCCAATGGATCCGCGACTACATGGACTGGCTTCGCCGCTGGGAGGCATTCCTTGCCCAACGCACCGCAACCCCCAATGGAACCCTCGAATACACCCATGCGCGCCTGGTTAAAGCCCGAAACTCCACCAACAAAATCCTCGCAGACAAACGCTTATTCACCTTCCTTGACGACGAATGGGACATCACCATGCCATCAACCAATAACCGCATCGAAGGAGCCATCAACGCACCCCTACGCCAAATGCTGCGCGATCACAGAGGCATGAGCCTAACCCGACGCATCAAAGCGATCTTCTGGTGGTGCTACATGCACAGCCCAAACCCGCTACCACCAGCACAACTCCTCAAAACCTTCCCCACTGACAGCGACATCGAAAACACCTACCACCACGCCACCCAACACCACCAAACCGCCACATCAATCCCCCAATGGGGCGACGCAATCGTCTGGGCAGAAATCCACCACACCACCCCATACACAAATCGATGGGACTAAAGCCCCAACACAACAATTGAAACCTAAACTACCAACACATTTTGTCCGCTAACCCTGAACAGAGGTTCCCCATAGAGGAGATTGTTATCGAATTGTTATCTGATGTCTTGTGAGCTGGAGAACTGTTGGAAGCATGCCAAAAGCTCTGTGGATACTTGAGGATCAAAAGATACCTACAGTGTTAACGTGAACATCAATGTCCTTCGCGGGCTCTGAAAAGGTCCTAATGTTTACGTTAACACCTGGGTGGACCTGCTATGCGATCGCGTTGACGAAGGCTGTTTGCGCGGTGATGATGCGGCGACCCAGGCGGGTAGCGCAGAGCCAAACCTGGTTGCCAGCTGGGACTTCACCGGGAAATACGGGAATCAGGATGTCTGATCTGGGTGGATACCTCACCTACATCGGCAAGTCCCTCTACGCCGCAGATGTCACATGGAATGGCGCGATCGACGATCTTGAAATCTACAAAGGCGCGCAGGCCCTGACACTTGCCAGCGCGGTCACCATTTCCGGGGCGTCAACAGTCATCGTTGGAGACTCCACGCAACTGAGTGCAAGCGTGACCCCCGCCGACGCCCTGGACTCCTCACTGACCTGGACCTCCCCCACGCGTCGCCAATATCGGCTCATCATGGAACACTTAACCTCATGGAGACAACAACTATTCATGTGATGCGCCACGGAGAAGTGGACAACCCCGACGGTATTCTCTACGGACGACTCCCCGGATACGCGTTAACTGAGCGTGGACATCAGATGGCTCAGCGAGTCGCTGACTATTTCACGGCTCAGGGGGCCGACATCACATACGTTGTGGCCTCGCCGCTCCTGCGCGCGCAGCTGACCGCCGCACCGACGGCTGCCGCCTACGACCTGACCATTGCGACCGACCCTCGACTCATCGAAGCAAGCAACGTTTTCGAGGGACTGCCCGTGAACTCCGACCGATCGGTCCTACTGCGCCCATCAGCGTGGAAGTACTACCGCAACCCGATGGAACCCTCCTGGGGTGAACCCTACGCGGACATTGCTTCCCGCATGAAGGCAGCGCTCTCGGCGGCTCTGCGGCACGCCCGCGGACACGAAGCCCTCGTTGTGTCCCACCAGAACCCCATTACGACCCTCACGCGTTTTGCCCAGCGTCAACCACTGGCCCATTCGCCGATGTCACGTCACTGCGCCCTGGCATCACTGACATCCTTCACATTCGACGGGGCAACGCTCGTGGACATTTCCTACGTTGAACCTGCGGCTGACCTGGTTGCACAGGCGAAAGACATGACCCCCGGCGACTCACAGGCACAGCTTCGACGGTAAGCAGGCGTTCACGGACTTTAAGTGCCTGAGGGCAGCGCGCCTTTACGTGCGTGCTGGCCCCTAGTCCTCAGGTGTGTCACCTGGGAGTTCGTCCTCGTTGCCGGGCATATCGGTAGATGAGGGGGAGTCGTCGGGCGAGCCCTCGTGGTCGGGGGACGAGGACGCGCTGCCCGACGCACGCTCATTGCGCTGGCGTTCTTCCTCGCGGCGGCGACGTTGGATGTCGCGTTCCAAGCGGAAAAGAAACTCCGGGTCATCATCGGGTGCCGTTGGAGCCGAAGGGGGCTCATGATTCTTCGGACCCCAGGGGAAACCTGAGGGCCCGCGCCCCTGCTGTTTCTCCGCTTGACTGATCCATCGAATGACGACCCACGCGATCGCGCCGATCGAAAAGCTCGGGATCGTCAAAATGATGATGAACAGCCACATCATCTTCGGGATCCGGGCGGGGGCTTCGTCGTCAGGAGTGCGATACCAGTCGGTGATCGCGTATACAGTCACGACAAACCAGACAATGGGAATGAGAATTCTCAGCACGACGAAGCTCTGGATCCTTTCGTGTTACCGCAGGTTCCACCTACTTTACGTCGGGAACCGGTGTAATCGCACGATACGAAGCGGCGGCTCCTGCTGAGAGTACCGCAGTCGACCCCGCACGCATGCCCTCACGCACCGCAGTGGGGAAGTCGTGACCTTTTGCTAACGCCGCAGCGAGGACCCCGACGCTTGCGTCTCCCGCTCCCGTTGTGTCAACAACGGGGCCGAAGTCGAGCGCGTCAACAAGTTCAGCTCCTTCGGGCCCGGCCCACACTGACCCGTTCTTCCCCAGGGTGATGAGCGCGTGAGTGATGCCGAGATCAACAAGTTCCCGGGCTGCGGTGACAGCTGAGTCGCGGTCGCGAGGAGCGGGTGTGCCGAGGACGAGGCCGGCTTCGGACTCGTTAACAACGAGGACGTCGACGGTAGACAGCACCTGCGGAGCAATGTCGTACACGGGTGCGAGGTTGAGGACGACACGGGCATCCGATTCGTGTGCCCACGCGATGATTTCCTCATTGACGGTTGGGGGGATTTCGCCCTGGAGAACAACGATGTCCTGGTCGGTCAGGTCGACGGCGTCGCGGGCTTGCTGTGACGTGATCTTCCAATTTGCCCCCGCGTCGAGAATGATCGTGTTTTCACCCGAATCTGCGACGTTGATGAAGGCGATCCCGGTTGTTGTGGTCGAATCGATGAGGAGCGCGGAAACGTCGACGCCGTGAGAGGCCAGTTCATCTCGAAGAGATGGACCGTTCGGGTCGTTACCGACGCGGCCAATGAAGTGTGTTTCTACGCCTCCGTGAGCTGCTGCTGCCGACTGATTGGAGCCTTTGCCTCCGAGGCGATAGTGGACTGATTTCCCAGACAGCGTTTCCCCGGGCTCGGGGAAACGGTGGACGTTGACGGTGATGTCTTGGTTGATTGATCCGACGATGATGACGCGTCCCATCTCAGGCTCCTGTGACTGTTGTGGAATCGTTTGCATACCTGTGACACACTGTCACACGTGCCACGGCACATCGTCAAGGCGAAATCATCAACTGAGGTCACAACACGCGACTAGGCTCAACTGTTATGAACTCACCCTCCACCGCCCCAACGTCACTGATCCTCGACCTCGATACCGGCATTGACGACGCGTTAGCGATCGCCTACGCCCTCGGCAGCGCCGACGCCCGCCTCATTGGCATCACGACAACCTACGGTAACGTTCGCACCGACCAATCCGTTGCCAATTCGCTGGCAGTTCTTGACCTGCTGGGGGCCAGCGATGTTCCCGTTTTCCGCGGCCTGACGCACGCCCGAGCCAGCGACGCTTTTGAGGTTTCCGAGATTTCTGCGTTCATCCACGGACGCAATGGGCTAGGCAACGTTGATCTCCCGGCCTCGAAGCGCACCGCATCTGAACAGTCGGCCGTTGATTTCATTATTGAAGCCTCAAAAAACATTGACGACCTCGTGTACGTCCCAACCGGTCCGCTGACAAATGTTGCAGCTGCCATCGACAAGGACCCGAGTATTGTCGACCGTCTCACCGTTGTCCTCATGGGTGGGGCGGTGTCGGTGGCTGGCAATGTCAACGCCTACGCCGAAGCCAACATCAGTCAGGACCCCGAAGCCGCAGACCTCGTGTTCCGTTGCGGACTCCACACGACCGTCATCGGTTTAGATGTCACCCTCCAAACTCTGCTGACGCGTCACGAAACGCAGCAGTGGCGCGACATGGGGACACGTGCGTCCACCTTCTGTGCAGAGATGACGGACTACTACATCACCGCATATGACACGACTGCGCCCGACCTGGGTGGCTGCGGCCTGCACGACCCGCTCGCCGTTGCTGTTGCCCTTGATCCCTCCCTCGTGGGAACGCACGCAATGAACCTTCGTGTCGACTGTGATGAACCCACTCGTGGCCGAACCATCGGTGACCCTTCGCGTCTGAATTCCCCGGTGAAAACAGCGAAAGTTGCGTTGACCGTTGATGCTGACCGCTTCCTCGCCGAATTCATGAACCGCGTCGGCTCGCTTGTTGCTTCACGGTGAACCAGCATCGGCTGCGGCCTCGAAAATCAGGCAATAATCAGGACAAAGGCGGCAAGAATCCCCCAGGCAAGCGTGAAGAGCCCGGTGTTTCGGAGCACAGGAATGAGGTCGCGCCCGGTTGCGCCCTGAACAACGGGACGAATGGCGAGGACAGAGCCGAAAAGAGCGCCAAGGCCAGTGCAGATCACCACGATCAGCGGTGATTGACGAAGGAGAGCAACCACAACAAGCACGGCAACCGGGAAGACGACGCACAGTCCATAAAGCCAGCGTGACCACGTGTCACCCAGGCGAACAGCGAGCGTTTTCTTCCCGGATTCCCGGTCGGTGGGGATGTCGCGGATGTTGTTGACCATGAGGAGAGCAACTGAGAGTAAACCCAAGCCAGAAGCCAAAGCCCACAACCACCCTGGAGCATGCGGAGTCTGGGTCCATGTTGTTCCTACCGTGGCAAAAAGGCCGAAGAACACGAAGACCATGAGCTCGGACAGGCCGACCCCCATGTAGCCGTAAGGGTGGCGTCCCCCGGTGTAGAACCACGCAGCGATCACCGCGACGAGGCCGAAAATGATGAGAAACCACTGGTGTGACAGCGCCAGCAAAACCAATCCTGCAAGGCCTGCGACTCCGAAGCATCCGAGGGCAGCTCCTAAGACAGTGCGGGGGGAAGCTAAGCCGCCGCCGGTGAGGCGAGGTGGTCCCTGCCGAAACTCGTCCGTTCCTCGGATGCCGTCTGAATAGTCGTTAGAATAATTCACGCCGATTTGCAAAAGCAGAGCAACGATCAGAGCAAGAATGGCGCGCTCGGCGTGCCATTCGCCCAGATGGTAGGCCGCTGCCGTACCCACGAGGACGGGGGCGCACGCCGCCGGAAGTGTGCGCAGACGAGCGCCTTCCACCCAATCGGATAGGCGTGCTGAGCGGTGAGCGTCGCCCTCGATCCGCTGTGAATGAACGGTACTCATCGGCGCCACTCACGCATCGGATTCTGAAAGTCTTCTGCCGCACGCTTGGCTGCGTTTCGGTCAAGTTTCCCACTGTCGAGGACGGGCAACTCATCGAAGAGCAGGACACGTCGGGGGGCCTGGACACGTCCGACCCTTGACCCGGCGAAATCGCGGATAGCGTGCCCCAGCTGCGCCATCTGTTCCTCGGTTTCGGGGAAATAGCTCGGGACAACGAGGGCGGTGACGACTTCACCCCAGCGCTTATCGGGAAGGCCGATGATGTGGACGTCGCTGACCTCGTCCATCGGAGCGATTGCCGCGCGGATCGGTTCGGGATGAATAGAGAGCCCGCCGGAGGTGATGATGTCGTCAACGCGTCCGTGGATCGTCACCTGCCCCGAGGCATGAATTGTTCCCAAATCAGCGCTGAGTAACCAGGTTTTCCCGGCTTCCTCGAAGAATGGTGTGTCGCCGTCAAGGTATTTCGTCAGAAGCTGCGGTCCGGCAATCGCCAGGCGATCTGAGCCTTCGTGGTCAACTGAGCGAATGATTGTTCCCGGCAGAGGGAAGCCGTTGTACACGCAGCCCCCGCAGGTTTCCGTCATGCCGTAAGTAGTGTGAATGGCGAGCCCCGCCTCGCGTGCTCGATCCAGGAGCGAGGGATCCGAGGCCGCGCCCCCAACGAGAATCGCATTGAGAGAAGCGAGCGCGGAGACGACCTCGTCCCCAGAATTGAGACACACCTCAAGCTGAGTGGGAACTAGTGAGAGATAACCGGGGGTGGACGGGTCCTCGGTGATTGTCCGAATCGCGGGAAGCAGATGCTCCGGATGGAAACCGTTCATTGTGTCAATGACCAGAGGATTCGTTGCTGAAAGAGCACACCGCAGGAGAACCATAGCCCCGGCAACGTGGTGAGTTGGAAGAGCGAGAATCCACCGGCCAGGGCCGTCGAGCACAGCATTCGTTGCGTGATGTGCCGCGATGAGGCTGTCGATGGATAAACCGACGAGACGTGGCTGACCGGTGGTTGACCCGGAAGTGGGCAGAACCAGGTCAACGCCGTCAAGAAAGGACGGATCCTCAAGGCGTTGAGCAAGGTAGGGGTAGCGGTCGGCGGGGAAGGCCTCGTCGAGTGACACAGCTGAGCCGCGTAGCGTGGCGGCTGGAACCTGAGCGGGTGGGCGGATCGCGACGATCGTGCGCGGAGCTGGATGGTGGGGATCGCGCTGACGTTCCTCGTGGAGTTCCACGAGCTTATGGATGGACGCATTCGCCAGAGCGACCGCGCCGATGGATGTACCCCCGGGCACAACAAGAACTCGGGGCGTTGACATCTGGGACCTCCTCGATGGAACAACAATGCGTCGCTGGCCGATAGTGACCAGCGCTAAGGCTCAGTGCCGGCGCATGATCTCACCACTGGCATCCGTCTGAATGTAACCAGAATGAGCGCTGAGGTCCAATGGACGGTGTCGCATGGTCAGGATTGAGAGAAAAGTGAAAGATGCATCCTTGAAAAGTAGCGGAAACCAGTGGGAGATGATGTGGTCAGAGTACGGGTGATGCTGTCGAGGCCGACGATGTGATCTCAACACGTGATATGTATAAGTGATATCGGTTGCACGTGGCGAAATGGTTGGCAGGTATTGGGGAATGACGTTTTAGAATTTTGGTATGGGTTTATCGCGTCGCACCATCATTCTCACAGCGTCGATCACCGGCGCGGTCGTCCTCGCTACCATCGGTGGCGGAGCCGCATACGCGACATATTACGGTGATCGTGCACTCCCCGGAACGCTCGTTGGGGAGACCTCCGTTGCCGGTATGAGCCGTGATGACATTGTTGCTGCCGTGTCCAAGCAATCGCAATCGGCAAAGCTCACCGTCGATATCACAGGAACTCAGAAGAAGTACTCGCTGTCTGATCTGGGTGTCACCGTTGATTCACAGGCAACGGCGGACAAGGTCCTGGCGATGAACGATTCAATTCTTGACCGTTTCTACGCGCTGTTTGGAGGCCACTCAGTTGACGCCGTGTACTCGGTGGACGCGAAGGTGTCGCAGAAAGTCCTCACCGAACTGGCGCGTACAGCCGGTCCTGCACCTGTCGATGCGACGGTCACCGCCGATCCTGCGAGCGGAGTTTTCTCCGGATCCACAGCGGAAAACGGGATGACGATTGACACGAAGGCTGTGGAATCAGCGGTGTCGGAAGCGGCGAAGGGGCTCTCGTCCTCGTCTCTGACACTTCGCGCAATCGAGGTCGGTCCGAAAGTGACAACGGAGGCCGCCGCGAAGGTCGCTGAGGAAGCTAACGCTCTTGTGCAACTTGATGTCACTGTGTCCGACACGGTGGATCGCTATTCGCCGGATGTTCCCACGAAAGCGCAATGGGTGACTTTTGAGACGAAGAACGGGAAGCTCTCATCTCCAAAACTTGACCGTGACAAGGTCAATGAGTGGGTTGAAAAAGCGGTAAAGGAAGCGAATGTTGCGCCCACGGAAGGCGTCAATAACGTTGACTCCGCGGGAAATGTGCTCGTTGAGGCGATGCCGGGGAAGAAGGGTTTCTCCGTGAACAACGCCAGTGCCGTCACAGATGCCATCGTGTCGAGCCTGACAGACCGGAAAGCATACTCAGGTGAGTTCGCCTATGACGAGGTAGCGCCCACGTATGCGGCTCGCCCAGTCCTTGCCGGTTACCAAAACTACGTGTATCCGGCAGCGGCAGGCGAAAAATGGGTGGACATTAACCTGGCAGCGTCAACGCTGACGGCCTACGAGGGGTACAACGTTGTGCGGGGGCCGGTGCCGATGAATCACGGGGGACCGGGACGCGAAACCGTTGTTGGAACTTTCCATGTTTACCTGAAGTATCAGAAACAGGACATGGGGTGTAGCCCTGAGTGGCCCTACTGTGTCCGCGACGTTCCGTGGGTCACCTACTTCACGGGATCCTATGCGATGCACGGTGCCCCCTGGGCGGATGCCTTTGGAATTGGCTCAGATTATTCGTCATCGGGGTGCATTAACTTGCCGGTGGACGAGGCGCGTTGGATGTGGGGCTGGAGCGACATGGGAACGGCGGTCGTCACCCATCACTGATCACGCGCCCGCAGCGCCCGCGGGGCACGCACAGATCACGCACTGATCACGCGCCCGCGGGGCCCGCAGGGCACACCACCTACGCGTAATAGGGGAACTTCGTCCAGTCGGGACGGCGGTGCTCAAGGAAAGCATCCCGTCCTTCCTGGGCTTCCTCGGTCATATACGCAAGCCGCGTTGCCTCCCCGGCGAACACCTGCTGCCCGGCCATCCCGTCGTCGGCCAAGTTAAACGCGAACTTGAGCATGCGTATTGCCTGAGGAGACTTCGACGCAACGATGGATGCCCATTCGAGAGCGGTGTTTTCTAGTTCGGCGTGCGGCACAGCCCGATTGATTACCCCCCACTGCTGGGCGGTCACTGCGTCGTAACGCTGAGCAAGGAAGAAAATTTCACGTGCCCGTTTGTCGCCCGCTTGGCGGGCCAGCAATGCTGAACCGTATCCGGCATCGAAAGACCCAACATTGGCATCGGTCTGCATGAATGCGGCGTGCTCAATGGATGCAACGGACAGGTCAGCGACGACGTTGAGGGAATGTCCTCCACCTGCCGCCCACCCGGGAACCGCAGCGATGACCACTTTCGGCATGGTGCGGATCAGTCGCTGAACTTCAAGGATATGCAGGCGACCTGCGCGCGCAGGGTCGATCTGTTCCCGTCGCTCGGCGGTGGGACGTGAGTCGTCGGCCTCGTCAACCTCGTAGCGATAGCCGTCGCTACCTCGTACACGCTGGTCCCCTCCCGAGCAGAAGGAATACCCTCCGTCTCGTGGAGAGGGGCCATTTCCGGTGAGAATCACGGCGGCGACATCATTTGTCAGCCTGGCATGATCGAGGCAACGGTAGAGCTCATCGACGGTATGAGGGCGGAAAGCATTGCGGATGTCCGGCCGGTCAAAAGCAATGCGCACGACAGGAAGGTCAGATCCTTCGGGCGCGCTGTCGAGGTCAATTCCGCGGGAGATTCCCCGGTGATAGGTGATGTCGGTCAAGTCGAATCCGTGGACCTCGCGCCACCGAGCCGCATCAAAGGTGTCGGAAACAAAAGGCAATACACTCATGTGCCCTAGCCTACGGGGTTGCAGCCTCAGCGGTTGCTTCGCGAGCGCGGGCGCCAACGTCGTGTGGACGCCCCACAGGGCGTGCGAGGCCGCATCGTCCTCGATTCCGAAGGAATACCCTGCGATGAGGCTAGGCTATCTGCCATGACGATGTCCCCTCTATCTCGGAATCTCCGGGTGACGGAACTGCCGATCAACACCCTCCCACCGACGGTCCGCGCATTCCTTGATGGAATCGAGCGCGTGTGCGTGTACTCGGTGGATATGACAGCGCGTTTTCGCCGCGTGACTAGCCGTGACGGACTCTTTCTTCTCGGGGAAGCCGGATGGGGTGAAGCGGCGCCATTTTGGGACTATGACGCCGCGGAATCATCGCTGTGGCTGCGGAGTGCATACATCCAGGCAACACGCCCAGCCGTTGCGGTCGTGCGATCTTCCGTTGCCGTCAATGTCACGATCCCAGTTGTGGGGAACGAGGACGCACAGCGCCGGGTTTGCGAATCCGGTGGCTGCCAGACGGCGAAAGTCAAAGTGGCTGACCCGGGAGTCTCCCTCGCTGAGGATGCGTCGCGGGTTGAAGCCGTGGCCGATGCGCTCGCGCGCAGTACCGGGGGACGAGGACGAATCCGCGTGGACGCTAACGGCGCGTGGAATCGCGACGACGCCGTTGACGCGATCCGAGTGCTTGACCGCGCAGCGTCTGCGGTTGGGGGGTTGGAATACGTTGAACAGCCGTGTGCGACGGTTGAGGACCTCGCCGCTGTTCGACGCCGCGTTGATGTTCCGATTGCGGCGGATGAGTCAATTCGTCGTGCGCATGATCCACTGGCGGTTGCCCGAGCCGAGGCCGCGGACATCGCGATCGTTAAAGTTGCTCCCTTGGGTGGGGTTGAACGGGCATTGAATATCGGAGCCGACACGGGTCTTGACGTCGTCATTTCTTCGGCTCTTGAAACGTCAATTGGTTTATCTGCCGGTGTTCGGGCTGCTGCGGCTCTCCCAGGGGGTGAGCGCGCCTGCGGACTGGCAACCGCTCAGTTGCTTCAAGGGGATGCTTGTGAGCCTCTTCTTCCTCGCAATGGGCGCATTGAGGTTCGAGCGGGGACGCTGGATGAGCGCTTCA
This sequence comes from Schaalia sp. ZJ405, assembly GCF_011038885.2. Lineage (NCBI taxonomy): Bacteria > Bacillati > Actinomycetota > Actinomycetes > Actinomycetales > Actinomycetaceae > Schaalia > Schaalia zhouxuedongae. The sequence continues at coordinate 375,240 of NZ_CP064952.1, forward strand.
TTTCCGATGAGCCGGTGGATGAGCGTCTCGTTGAACGGTGGCAACGGCGCTTGAGGGACATGGTGGATGCTCTTTCATGTCCGTTCCCAGGTGCGGAGAGGGCACATTGATGGGTGATCATTTTCTGACACACGACCGCCCGCAGCCTGGTCACGACGCTTCTTCTCAGGAGGGTTTGGGGCAACAAACGCCCGGCGGGGATCACGCAGACCAGCGAGCTCACGAGATTCAGGAGTATCCGTCGATCACTCTCGCATGGGACATCGTCGCTGCTCTCACCGCCTCCGGAGTACGCGATATCGTCTACTGCCCCGGATCCCGCTGCGCTCCCTTCGCCTATGTTCTCTACGCGGCGCAGCGCGCGAACACGGTTCGCACCCACGTGCGTCTTGACGAACGTTCCGCGGCGTTTCTTGCTCTGGGGCTGAGCCGCGGTTCAGACGATGAGTTCGGACTGGCTCCGGTGGCGATCGTGACAACGAGCGGCACTGCGGTCGCTGAGCTTCACGCCGGTGTTGTCGAGGCCTACCACTCCCACATTCCTCTGATCATCGTCAGCGCCGACCGCCCGAATCTTCTCCACGGTGTCGGAGCCTCGCAGACAACAACGCAGCGCGGAATTTTCGGACCTCACGTGGTGTCTGAACGTGAGCTGCACTCAACCGAGGCGGGGTGTGATGCGGTTGGAGCCCGGGTGGAGCGTCTCGTCGCCCAAGCGCGAGGTCTTCCCCGCGGTGTTCCCGGACCCGTTCACCTCAACGTGTGTCTCGACACGCCCCTGGTTCCAGCTGATCTTCACGCTCTGAGAGTCCGCGCCGACTTGTCCCCATCGACGCCTCCGGCTGCCAGGGTGCGCGTCCTCGCATCTCCCATACGCCCAACGGCCTGGGACGAGGTCGTTGAGCCGGATTTACGCACGGTGATCCTCGCCGGAGACGGTGCCTCACCCCAAGCTCGCGAGTGGGCGCAGATGGCTCAGATCCCGATTTTTGCTGAACCAACAAGCGGCCTCGTTGGAACTGCCCACCATATTCCCTTCCAGCAGTCGCTCCTGAGCGATCCGGACGTGGCATCGTGTATCCAGCAGGTCATCGTCACGGGGAGACCAACCCTGTCTCGCCCCGTATCCGCTCTCCTCGCACGTGCCGACGTGCGCGTCGTCGTTGTTGGCGAAAGTGGGCAGTGGCCAGATGTTTCCGGTACGGCATCCTGCGTTGTTGCCGCACTTTCTCCCAGGGAACATTCCGGGGACGAGGACGAGGCCGACGTGCCCCGCATGAACGTCTGCGATGATGTCTCCACAACACCTGACGACGGACACACTCAGTGGCTTGCCGAACTGCGTGCGCGCGCACAGACAACGCAGACTCGGATCGATGAAATCCTTGGACGCGGTGAACCTCAAGTTCCCACACTGATGCGTCTTGCCCGTCTCGTCTGGGAGTCGACTCAGGGTCCGCTGATCTTGGGGGCATCAAATACGATTCGCGCGGTTGATCTCGTTGCCCGGTGTAGGCGGGAAGGAATTGTCGTGGCGAACCGCGGCGCCGCCGGAATTGACGGGACGCTGGCAACCGCGAGCGGAGTGGCACTGGCCCAAGCGAAGGCCACGACCGTCCTCGTTGGTGACCTGACCTTTCTTCACGACGCCTCAGCCTTGGCCCAGGGAGAGCACGAACTTACGCCCGCGCTCGACATCATCGTTGCTGATGACCGAGGGGGTGGAATTTTCGCCACCCTTGAGCATGGCAAAGCAGAGTATTCCGATGTCTGCCGCCGGTGGTTTGCAACGCCTCAGTCGGTGGATCTCTCCTCGCTTGCACGGGCGTACGGAGTTGAATATCACCGCGGGACTTGCCTTGATGACTGTGCGGCGTTCCTGTCAACGCGCACCGAGGCTGCGGGGATGAGGATTCTTCATGTTCCGATTCGGACGGGCGTGGATGACTACGTGGATCTGCGCGCTGCGTCGCGACCCCAAAGGTGAACTCCGTCTATTCCAGGAAACTTCCAGATAACTGTCAGTGTTCGGGGAAGAAATACGTGCACACTGTTTCCTGAACGCAGCACCACTGGTGACATGACCAAGAAGGAAATATGAGCGACGAAACATTTGATCCCCGCGAGGGACGCGACGTACAGGACGCCCCCGAAGCGGAGCCACAAACGACTCCTGGAAACATGGAATCGCAGGGCTCCGCGTGGAGCCCTCAGTCCGACGCAGGGATGCCGCCCGTCACCGAAACTCCGGGCGCATCCGGCGAGCCTCAGTTTGGTGGGGCCGCAGCATCGTCCTCGTCCAATGCTCCGTCGGAATTCCCTCCACCGGTTGCCAGCACACGTATCCAGGGATACCCGGGACCGCATGCCGGTGAGGAAATGTCGCATCCCACCCCTGATGAGCAGCCGACACGCCCCAGCAATCCCTTTGCGGCTCCGACGGGCAGGCAAACGCCGACGTCGATGACCGCACCTCAACCGCCTATTGCGCCACAAACGCCTCAAGCGCCACAACCGATGATGACGACGAACACCTCACGGGGTCGTGCCCGCTCGAAGGGACCGGGATGGGGAGCACTTATCGTCGCGATGGTTGTCACCGCCCTTGTCACCGCCGGCGGTTTCTGGGGAATTGGCGGAGCACTCGGCCTGTTCTCTCATGCAGAATCGTCGGGATCAACAGCGCACTCGTCCTCGTCCACCTCCTCGACCACGCAGACCGTGCCGAAGGTGCCGACGTCGGGGGAAAGCGCGAACTGGCAGGCCGTTGCCAAAGCTGTCTCACCGGCGGTCGTGACGATCTCCGTTGTGGGGCAAAACGCCTCGGGCGTTGGCTCGGGAGTGATCTACGACGCCAAGGGTGACATCGTCACGAACTATCACGTGATCTCCAAAGCGATCGGATCCAAGGGCGGCCTGTCCGTCACGCTCGCCGATGGGCGAATCTACGACGCGGAGATCGTGGGATACGACCAGACAACCGATCTCGCCGTCATCAAACTCGTCAACGCCCCCTCGGATCTGACGGTCGCCTCTTTCGGTTCATCGAAGGACTTGGCGGTCGGCCAGCAAGTCATGGCCATCGGCGCCCCCCTCGGGTTGTCGAACACGGTGACGACGGGGATTGTTTCGGCGCTGAATCGTCCGGTTGAAGTGTCGGCCCGAGAAGAACGGGAACCGCAGGAACCCAACCCTCTCGACCCGTTTAACCAGCTGCCGAACCTGCGCGGCCAACAGCAAGCGGGATCGGAGTCAGTCATCACGAACGCGATCCAAGTGGATGCGTCGATCAACCCCGGAAACTCCGGTGGGCCGCTGTTCAACGCAAACGGTGCGGTCATTGGCATTAACTCGTCGATCGCGTCGATGTCGTCAACGTCGTCGGAGGCTGGATCTATCGGCTTGGGCTTCGCGATCCCCGCCGACCTCGTCACTTCCGTTGCTGACCAGCTCATCGCCAATGGTACAGCCGACCACGCGGTTCTTGGGGTGTCAATTACCACCGGTGAAGTCGACGTTGACGGGGCAACGAAAGCCGGTGCGAAAGTTGCCCAGGTGAGTCCCGGCGGCGCAGCGGCTGCGGCAGGAATTCGCGAGGGCGATGTCATCGTTGCCGTCAACGGTTCCGAGGTGTCGTCAGCTAAGCAGCTCACCGGCTACATTCGCCGCTACAAAGGTGGAGACGAGGTGAGCGTGTCGGTTGTCCGTGACGGCAAGGTCGAGGACATTAAGACAACGCTTCAATCCCAGTCGAGGTAGCTTCCTCCACGTCAGGCATGGTCAGTTAGCCCGTCGGTGGTTCCCCAGGGAAATAGCCGGCGGGCTGCTGCATTGGGGGCGACGTGATGGCAGAAGAGCCGCGATAGCCGGATTCTTCGGCGGGAAGCCGCGCGGGGGACGAGGACGAGCGCGCGCCCTATTCCACTCCAAGGACCGTCAGGAGCGGAGCCATTTTTGCTCGGGTTTCGGCCAACTCAGACCGCGGATCAGAGTCGGGCATGATGCCGCACCCTGCGAAGACCCGGAGAGTGAGAGCATCGTCGCTGAGCTGCCCGCACCGCAGTGCCAAAGCGATTTCGCCTTCCCCGCTGTGATCCATCCAGCCGACGGGACCGGAGTAGCGTCCCCGCTCGGTGCGTTCACATTCGTCAAGCAAAGCAAGGGCACGTGCCCGTGGGGTTCCACAGACCGCAGCTGTGGGATGAATGTGGTGAACAACGTCGAGGACAGTTCGCCCGTCGAGAGATCCCTCGATATCACTGGCCAGGTGGGCGACATTCGGTAAGTCAAGAATGAAAGGGCCAGCCGCTTCCTCGCGGGGGATTCCGGCGTCGTCGAGCGCATCTGTGACGGAACGCACGGCGAGACGATGTTCGCGTCGATTCTTATCGGAGTTCATCAGGTCCTCACCGCGTCCGGCCGGAGCGGTTCCAGCGAGGATCCGTGAGCGGAAACGCCCGTTCGATGCCGATGCGAGCATCTCCGGAGTGGCTCCAACGAGCCCGGCGACCGAAAAACGCCACGTCGTTGGGAAATGTCGGCCAAGCGCCGACACGATTTCACGGACACTGAGCGGCGTGGTGGCCCTAATTGATAAGTCACGCGCCATGACAACCTTCGAGGCTGCGCCCTCGTTGAGCTTGTCGATAATGTGCGTCACCGAGCGTCTCCACTCGTCCTGCGTCATCCGCCCCGGAAGCATCGACAGTTCCGTGGGCTCAGGCAGGGGAATTGCGGTGCTCGTCGCCTCATCATGCAGGTGTCGCGCGGCTTCGAGGGGATCGTCAACCTCGTCGAGGGCGCGCGTGCGAGCAGTGGTTGCCACCCAACGCTCATCCTCCACGTCAACGATCAACGTGCGAGGGATCACAACCGCTGAGGGAGTGCGTGAGTGAAAACCCTCGGAAATAAAGGCCAGCGGGAACTGAAGATCGGATGGCTGGGGATCCGAGGGACAGCGAACAAGCTCAACGATGGTGCGCCACAGCATTCCCAGTGTGTTGGGGGTGAGTGCGCGCTCGTCCTCGTCCCCGATGACGGAGCCGAAACCGACGGCGCGCAGGCGCGGGCCGAACCACGCGCAAGACTCCACGCCCGGCAGGAGAAACTCATCAAGGGGAACGGAACGTAACGGCGACGAGGACGGAATCCGCTCCACCCGGACTGCCAGTGGGAAGGATGCGGAAACCGAGTGATGCATGGATGACATCGTAGTGCGCGGCGCGCTCAGTCGTGGACGTGGGAAGATAAGACCCATGAGCGAACTTGATTCGGATGCCATCCGCGCAGACCTGAGTAAAAACGTTGGTGACATTGCCCAGATGTTTGACGGCGTTGCCGACAGGTACGACCTGATGGACGCCCTGATGACCGGCGGAATGGACCACCTGTGGATGGTGGCTCTGCGCAAGGCAACGCAGGCGGGACCCGGGGATCGTGTCCTCGATGTGGCTGCCGGTACGGGGGCGTCATCTGCGGCGATTGCGCGCACCGGAGCGCACGTGACGGCCTGTGATCTGTCTGAGGGGATGATCGAGGTCGGGCGCGCACGTCATCCCGATATTGAGTTCATCCAGGCGAATGCGATGGACATGGAGTTCGAGTCCGACAGCTTCGACATTGTGACGATCTCCTATGGGCTGCGCAATATCCCTGACCCTGAGAAGGCTCTGCGTGAGATGGCGCGGGTGGTGCGTCCTGGCGGTCGACTGGTTGTGTGTGAGTTTTCGACCCCGCCGAATCGTGTGTTTAGAGCGCTCTATTCGTTCTATTCGGCAACGGTGCTTCCGATGGTCGCGCGGATTGCCTCATCGAATGATGTGGCCTACGACTACCTCGTTGAGTCGATCCGAGAGTGGCCCGATCAGGAGAGCGTGGGACGGATGATTGCGCGTTCAGGCTGGGAAAATGTCGAGTATCGAAATCTCACGGGGGGCATTGTTGCGCTGCATCGGGCGGAAAAACCCGTGCGTGAGGGTGATCGAGATCAATTCTGAGTACGGAGACGAAAGATTAATTAGGGTAACCCAATTTTGCGCAATTCCCATGAGGGGATAGCATCAGCTCATCGTGAAATGGCGGAATTACGCCGCGAAACGTGCGTGTCATAGGGGCCATGCAATTTGGGGCTAATGTGAACGACTGGGTCGCGGTTCGTGCAGACCGCCCCGAAATGCACACATGCGCACAACTGTGCGTTCAATCATCAGTGGAGGAAACCTGTGGTCGATGACCTGGCTGGCAACGCCGTTGCCGACGTTGTCGTCGTTGGCGCAGGGCCCGGCGGATCCTCCACCGCCTACCACCTGGCGCAACTGGGAATCGACGTCCTCCTCCTCGACAAAGCATCATTCCCGCGCGACAAAATCTGCGGAGACGGCCTCACGCCGGCCGCGGTTCATGAGCTCGTCCACATGGGTATCGACACCTCCGGGTGGATGAAGAACCGAGGACTCACAGTCATTGGCGGCGGTCATCGCGTTCACCTCGAATGGCCCGACCAGAAGTCACTGCCCGGATACGGGTTGACCAGGGCGCGAGGCGAACTTGATGCCGAGCTTGCCGCCCAAGCTGTGCGCGCTGGCGCACGTCTGGAAGAAAACGTCACCGTCACCGGTCCCATCCAGGATTCCTCCGGACGAGTGTGCGGAGTAACGGCACGCATCGGACGAGGAAAAGACGCGCAGGAAATCAGCGTTCGGGCAAAGCTCGTCGTTGATGCCGGCGGAGTCGCTGCCCGTCTTGCTACCCGAGTGGGACTTCACAAGCGCGTGAATCGTCCGATGGGAGTAGCTGCACGCGCCTACTTCCGTTCCGATCGCGGCAACGAGGAATGGATGGAATCCCACCTCGAACTATGGTCGGGAACCCCCGGAGAATCAGATCTCCTGCCCGGATACGGCTGGATCTTCCCAATGGGTAACGGCCTGGTCAATGTGGGACTTGGTTCCGTGTCGTCTCGTGCGGACGCCACCGCGCTTCCCTATAAACAGGTTTTCAGGCAGTGGACAGCAAGTCTGCCGAGTGAATGGGGATTCACCCCCGAAAATCAAGTGGGCCCACTGCGATCTGCTGCGCTGCCGATGAGTTTTAATCGCGCGCCCGCCTATAGCAGCGGCCTCGTTCTCGTTGGAGACGCAGGAGGCATGGTCTCCCCGTTCAATGGCGAAGGAATCGCCCCCGCGATGAAAGCTGGACGTTTCGCTGCGGCGAGCATCGCACAGGCACTGTCACGCACAAGCCGCGCCGGATGCGACCGAGCGATGAGCGAATACCCCGAAATGCTTCGAGCCGAATACGGCGGTTACTATCAGCTCGGTCGAGTTTTCGTGCGTCTCATTGAAAACCCGCAGATTATGCGGCTGTGCACCAACCGGGGACTACCTATTCCGCGGCTGATGAAACTGGTTCATAAACTTCTGTCCGACGGATATGAACGGGCAGGCGGCGACATTGATGATCGCCTGATTACGGCGTTAACACGGGTGGTGCCTGCCGCATGACACAGCGCACGACCTCGCCGAAAATCACACCAAAGACAACCATTATTTTCATCGATCGATCCTGGGAGGAACAATGACGAATCCCTACGTTCCGCTGCTGATCATGGCGGCGGCGGCCCTCGTCGTAGCGTTTGGAGGCCTGGGCGCATCAGCGATCCTCGGACCGACGAAGAAATCGAAAACTAAAGCCGATAACTACGAATGCGGTATCGAACCGGCCAGCGCGCACCTGCACGACGGTCGCTTCCCTGTGCGCTACTACCTTGTCGCCATGACATTCATTATCTTCGACATCGAAGTGGTGTTCATGTACCCGTGGGCCGTGAGCTTCAACGAGCTCGGCCTGTTTGGACTTATTGCCATGCTCACCTTCCTTGCGCTCATCACCGTGCCCTATGCGTACGAGTGGCGACGCGGTGGACTGGACTACTGACGGACGGGAGTAAATCAGTGGGAATCGAAGAGAGCCTGCCCGCAGGCATTGCTCTAACAAGCATCGAAAAGGTCCTTGGGCTGGCACGTAAGCACAGTCAATGGCCCGTGACGATGGGTCTGGCCTGCTGTGCAATCGAAATGATGGCAGCCGGAACCCCGCGTTTCGACATGGCGCGATTTGGTCTCGAAGTCTTCCGCGCCTCGCCGCGTCACTCCGACATGATGATCGTGTCGGGCCGTGTCTCGCACAAAATGGCCCCGGTAATCCGCCGCGTCTACGACTCCATGCCCGAACCCAAATGGGTGATTTCTATGGGAGCGTGCGCGTCTTCAGGTGGCATGTTCAACAACTACGCCGTCGTCCAGGGCTGCGACCACATTGTTCCCGTTGACGTCTACCTGCCCGGCTGCCCGCCGCGCCCCGAGGCTCTCATTCACGCCGTTCTGACGCTGCGTGAGCAGATCGGTAAAGAACCTCTCGGTGTTCATCGACGTGAGATCGCCCGTAAGGCCGAACAGGCCGCCCTCGCAGCGACCCCCACCCACCAGATGAAGGGACTGCTCGCATGACTGAGAATCTGGATGCTCCTCAGGACATCGTTCCCCAGCAGCGTGGCTTCGACGTGCCCGAACGGATCACCCGACGCACGGGGATGTTCGGCGCACGCCAGGGTGATGACACAACGGGCTTCTCCGGCCTCGTCACCGAATCTGCTCTTCCCGGAGAAACGGCGCGTCCCTACGGTGGATGGTTCGACACGGTCGTCGATGTCCTCGAAGAACTCATCGCAGCCGACGGGCTTGATGTTGCCAGCGTCATCGAAAAGGTCGTTGTTGACCGCGATCAGCTGACAATCTTCATTACCCGTGAACACATTGCCCGCGTTGCGAAGTACCTGCGTGACGATCCGGACCTGCGTTTCGAGCTGTGTCTGGGAACGAACGGCGTGAACTACCCCGAGGACCGCGGACGTGAACTGCACGCAATCTATCCGCTGATGTCGATCACGTATTCACGAACCATTCGCCTCGAAGTCACGTGCCCCGATTCGGACCCGCACATCCCGTCGATCGTGTCCATCTACCCCGGAAACGACTGGCAGGAACGTGAAACCTGGGACCTCATGGGCATCGTGTTCGACGGACACCCCTCCCTGACACGCACAGCGCTTCCCGATGACTGGGTAGGACACCCACAGCGCAAGGACTACCCGCTCGGCGGAGTCCCCGTCGAATTTATGGGCGCCACCGTTCCGCCCGCAGACACGCGGAGGTCATACAACTGATGAGCACCACGAAATTCCATGCGGCGTCCTCAGCCGCCGGACTCAAGATCGATGAAATCCCCGAGGTGATGACTCAGGGAGGCGACTGGGAAGACATTCTTAACGAGATCCAGAAGATCTCGAACGAACGCATCGTTGTCAACATGGGTCCCGTTCACCCGTCGACGCACGGCGTGCTCCGCCTCGTTCTTGAACTTGACGGTGAAACAGTCCGCGAGACTCGAATCGACACGGGCTACCTGCACACCGGTATCGAAAAGAACATGGAGTACCGCACGTGGACCCAGGGCGTGACATTCTGCACGCGCATGGACTACGTTGCCCCCTTCTTCCAAGAGGTCGCCTACTGTCTGGGAGTTGAGAAGCTCCTCGGTGTTACCGATGACATCCCCGAGCGCGCCACGCTGATTCGCGTCCTCATGATGGAGCTGTGCCGCATCGCCTCCCACCTCGTTGCCATTGGGTCCACCGGTAACGAAATGGGCGCGACAACGATGATGACGATTGCCTTCCGGGCACGCGAAGAAATCCTCAGGATCTTCGAGCGCATCACCGGTCTGCGCATGAACCACGCGTACATTCGTCCCGGTGGGGTCGCTCAAGATATCGGCGAAGGCACGATCGACTACATCCGCGAGCTTCTCCCCAAGTGCCGCCGCGACATCGGTGAGCTGGAAGATCTGACGAAAGCCAACCCGATTTTCAAGAAGCGTCTGTGCGATGTCGCGATCATGCCGCTGTCAGCACTCATGGCGATCGGGTCAACCGGGCCGGGTGTGCGCGCCGCTGGCCTTCCCCTCGACCTGCGCAAGTCGCAACCGTACTGCGGATACGAGACCTTCGACTTTGATGTTCCCGTGCGCGACCAATCCGACGTGTACAACCGAACAATGGTGCGCTTCGACGAGTGCTACCAGTCGCTGCGGATCGTCTACCAGGTCCTTGAGCGTCTCGAAGAGTGCGAGGGTGCGCCCGTGATGGTTGCGGATCCCGAGATCGCGTGGCCAGCGCAGCTTTCAGTGGCCACCGACGGCCAAGGCAACTCACTTGACCACATCGCTCAGATCATGGGTCAGTCGATGGAATCGCTGATCCACCACTTCAAGCTGGTCACCGAGGGCTTTAGGGTTCCCGCGGGTCAGGTGTACCAAACGATTGAACATGCCAAGGGTATTCTCGGCGTTCACCTGGTCTCTGACGGAGGAACGCGCCCGTTCCGCGTGCACTTCCGCGATCCGTCCTTCGCGAATCTTCAGTCTCTGGCGATGATGACCGAGGGCGGCCAGCTCGCCGATGTTGTTGTCTCCCTCGCCGCAATTGACCCCGTCCTTGGAGGTGTCGACCGATGAGTTATTCCGCAGAAGTTGAGGCTCGCTTACGGGCCGAGTCCGCTGAAATCATCGGACGTTACCCAACGGGCCATGAGCGTTCCGCTCTGCTGCCGATGCTCCACCTCGTTCAATCCGAGGACGGATACGTCAGCGCTGACGGGATCGCTCTTATCGCCGATATTCTCGGGATTGAACGCGCCGAAGTCAGCGCAGTTGCCACGTTCTACACGCAGTACAAGCGTCACCCCAACGGTGACTACCTCGTGGGTGTGTGCACGAATGCGCTGTGCGCTGTCATGGGCGGCGATGAAATCTGGGAGGCCGTCTCGAAGAAGGTCGGTGTTGGCAGTGATGAAACCAACGAGTCGGGGACTATCACCCTGGAACGCCTCGAATGTAACGCTGCGTGCGACTACGCACCCGTTGTCATGGTGAACTGGGAGTTCTTCGATAACCAAACCCCAGAGTCGGCGCTCGCCCTCGTTGATGACATCGAAGCTGGACGTCCCATCCACCCCACGCGCGGCGCGAACATTGTGCCAACCTTTAAGGAAGTTGAGCACACGCTCGCAGGCTTCCTCGACGGACACCAGGATGAAGGACCGTCGGCGGGGAAGCCCTCGCTGCTTGGACGTGAAATTGCCGCAACTCACGGGTGGACCGAACCCGTGCAGGTTGCGGACGCAACCGACGACTTGAAGGGAGGCGAGCACGCATGACGAGTTTTGCCGCACCTGGACCGCTGACCCCAATCGTGACGAATGGCTGGGGTGAGGATCGTTCGTGGACACTTGAGTCCTACCTGTCACGCGGTGGATACGAGGGGCTGAAGAAAGCCAACGGCATGGATGCCGCACAGATCGTGGAAACCGTGAAGGCCTCTGGCCTGCGTGGCCGCGGCGGCGCGGGATTCCCCACCGGTCTCAAATGGTCTTTCCTCCCGCCCGACGACGGGCTTGCCCGCTACCTCGTTGTCAACGCCGACGAATCCGAGCCGGGAACCTGCAAAGACATCCCGACCCTCATGGCGAACCCTCACATTCTTGTCGAGGGCGTGGCCATCACCTCGCGCGCGATCAACTGTCAGCACGCATTCATTTACCTGCGTGGCGAGGTCGTCCACGTTTACCGTCGTCTGCTTGCCGCGATCAAGGAAGCAACGGACGCGGGCATCCTCGGGGACCTGAAAATTACGGCGCACGCCGGTGCAGGTGCCTACATCTGCGGTGAGGAAACGGCGCTTCTGGACTCTCTGGAAGGCCGACGGGGACATCCCCGCCTCAAGCCGCCTTTCCCCGCGGTTGCTGGCCTGTACTCACGCCCGACGGTGGTCAACAACGTTGAGTCGATCTGTCAGGTTCCCGGAATTTTCCGCCACAGCGCCGAATGGTATGCCTCGATGGGAACGGAAAAGTCGAAGGGACACGGTATTTTCTCGGTCTCCGGTCACGTGACGAATCCGGGTCAATTCGAAGCCCCATTCGGTATCACGATGCGCGAACTCATCGAGATGGCCGGCGGTATCCGTCAGGGACATCAGTTGAAGTTCTGGACTCCCGGTGGCTCATCCACCCCTCTCTTTACCGAGGCCGAGCTGGACACCCCGCTCGACTACGAGTCCGTGGGTGCTGCCGGGTCGATGCTGGCCACCCGCGCTCTGCAGGTGTTCGACGAGACAACGTCGGTTGTCCGTGTGATCACGCGGTGGGCTGAGTTCTACCAGCACGAGTCGTGCGGGAAGTGCACGCCGTGTCGCGAAGGAACCTACTGGCTCAAGCAGATCATGCTGCGCCTGGAAAAAGGACAGGGACTGCCTGGCGACATCGACCTGCTCGACGAGATCGCCCACAACATCGCCGGACGTTCTTTCTGCGCCCTCGGTGATGCCGCCGCAACGCCGATCATGTCCGGAATTCAGCGTTTCCGTGACGAGTTCGAGGCGGGGCTAACCACCCCTGCTCGTGAACTCTTCCCCTACGAAGCGTCCGCCGTTTACGCCCGAGGAGGTGTTCGATGAGTGACGCACCTCAGATGGTGGACGTGACCATCGATGACGTCCATCTGAGTGTCCCGCAGGGGACCCTCGTCATCCGCGCCGCCGAGCAGGCGGGCATCCGGATCCCGCGTTTTTGTGACCACCCGCTCCTCAAACCGGTTGCGGCGTGCCGCCAGTGCCTCGTCGAAGTCGGAATGCCTGACCGCAACACCGGCGAGTTGCGTTTCATGCCGAAGCCGCAGCCCTCGTGTGCGCAGACCGTAACCCCGGGAATGGTTGTCAAAACCCAGTTCACCTCAGAGGTTGCCGACAAGGCGCAGCGCGGTGTTATGGAGTTCCTCCTGATCAACCACCCGCTGGATTGCCCGATCTGCGACAAGGGCGGCGAATGCCCCCTGCAGAACCAGGCAATGACTGAAGGACGTGGCACCTCGCGTTTCGCCGATGCGAAGCGGACGTACCGTAAGCCGCTGAAGCTCACAAGCCAGATTCTCCTTGACCGCGATCGTTGCATCCTGTGTCAGCGGTGCGTGCGTTTCGGTAAAGAAATCTCCGGTGACGTCTTCATCGATCTTCAGGGTCGAGGCGGTGGCACTGCCCCAACGGATGACCACTACTTCATGGCCGAGCAGATCGGCGGTTTCGACACGTCAACGCTGGGCTACCACGACCCCAAGGGCAAGGGCTCCGGTGACGCCGGTATCTCAGGCCCCTACGGTGACGCGGGGATCATCGGTTCGGTGAACGAGGGCGAGCTCGGCCCGTCCGACCGAGATATTTCGGGACGCGCATTCGCGTCATACTTCTCGGGCAACATTATTCAGATCTGTCCGGTCGGGGCGCTGACCGCGGCCTCGTACCGTTTCCGCGCTCGCCCCTTCGACCTCGTGTCGACTCCGTCGGTCACCGAGCAAGACGCGTCAGGCTCTGCGATCCGCGTTGACATGCGACGCGGTGAAGTTGTTCGCCGCATGGCTGGCAACGACCCGGAAGTCAACGAAGAGTGGATCACCGATAAGGATCGTTTCGCTTTCGAATGGGACCGCCAGGATCGCCTGACAACCCCGCTGGTGCGTGAAAACGGTGAACTCGTGCCGACATCATGGTCGGATGCGCTTCACCGGGTCCGCGAAGGCTTGGAAGCCGCGCAGGGAGCCGTTGGTTTCCTTCCCGGTGGCCGACTGACCTTCGAGGATGCATGGGCGTGGTCGAAGTTCGCCCGCACCGTCGTTGGCTCAGACTCCATCGACGCGCGTTCGCGGTCCTTCTCCGAGGAGGAACGCTCGTTCCTCGCCTCGCGCGTTGCCGGTTCCGGCCTGGGAGTGACCTACGGTGACCTTGAAAAAGCCTCGCAGGTTCTTCTCGTCGGCCTCGAACCCGAAGACGAATGTGGTGCCCTATTCCTTCGCCTCCGCAAGGCCGTCCTCAAGGGATCGTTGAAAGTCTCCACGGTCGCGCCGATGACGAGCAATGGTTCGCGCAAACTTAAAGCCCAGTTGCTGCGCGCGGCTCCCGGCACCGAGGTCGAGGTCATTGAGTCGATCGCTGCAGGTGGCCTCAACGGTGACCTCGCCAAGGCTCTTAAGGGCGGCATCGTCCTCGTCGGTGAGCGTGCTGGCCGCACACCGGGATTACTCAGCGCAGTTGATACCCTCGCAGCTCGCGTGGGCGCACGTCTCCAGTGGGTTCCGCGTCGCAGCGGTGAGCGCGCCGCCATTGAGGCCGGACTCCTTCCGGGTCTGTTGCCTTTTGGACGTTCGCTCGTTGATGCCCAGTCCCGTCAGTCCCTTGGCTGGTCAGATACTGTTCCGACGCAGCCGGGGCTTGACGTTCAGGGAATTGTCGAGGGCGTCCTCGATCAGTCCGTTGGCGCACTCGTTGTCGGCGGCGTTGACGTTCGAGACTTCGAGGAACCGGGTGTTGTCCTTGAGGCCCTTGAAGCAGTTCCCTTCCTTGTGTCTCTTGAGGTGCGAGCATCAGTCGTCACCGAATGTGCTGACGTGGTGCTTCCGGTTGCACCGCCGCGGGAAAAGAACGGCACATTCATCAACTGGGAGGGACGTCTACGGCCCTTCGGTCAGGCAATGTCCGCTCGTTCCCTGACGGATCGCGACGTCTTCGTCCGTCTTGCAGACGAGTTCGGTGTTGACCTGGGAATCGCGACTCTCGAAGACCTGTACAACGAGGTCAATCCGCTGATGAGCTGGACGGGCTCTCGCGCTCCCTTTGTCTTGGTGACGGCGCCCGCGCCTGAGCCGGTTCCTGCGGGTCAGGCTCTCCTGGCAACCCACAAGCCGATGATTGATGCGGGACGTCTCCAGGATGGGGCACCCTGGCTTGCAGGGGCCGCGCGCCAGCCGGTTGCTCTGGTTTCAGCTCAGACGCTTGCGCTGGTTGGAATTCACGAGGGCGAGCGCCTCACCCTGACCACGGAGCGCGGTTCGATCACGCTGCCGGCGGTTGTTGCGGACCTGCCCGACCACGTCGCGTGGGTGCCGGAGTGTTCAACGCAGTCTCTTGTTCACATGTCCCTGGGGCCGGCTGGTTCCCACGTGGCACTCAGCAGTGGGGAGGTGGCCCGGTGAACCTGACGGCTCTTGCGGTGCCAAAATACGCCGCAGCAGATTTCTCCGAGGAGACGTGGTGGATCACGCTGATTAAGGCCGTGTTCCTCATCCTCTTCCTCATCATCAACGTGATCGCAGCCCTGTGGGTTGAGCGCCGAGGCCTCGGTCGCATGCAGACCCGCCCGGGTCCCAACGTTGCTGGACCTCTGGGGCTTTTCCAGGCTTTCGCTGACGCAGGCAAGCTCCTCTTCAAGGAGGACATGTGGACTCGTCGCTCAGATAAGTTCCTCTACTTCCTTGCCCCGGCGATTGCGGCATTCTCGGCGTTCAGCATCTTCGCGGTCATCCCGATGGGACCGAATGTCAACCTTTTCGGTCATTCATCGCCGCTTCAGCTCGCAGACATGCCCGTGGCAACGCTCTACATCCTCGCGGTCACATCGCTGGGTCTCTACGGCATCGTCCTGGGCGGATGGTCGACTCGGTCAACGCTTCCGCTCTACGGCGCGGTTCGCTCCTCCGCTCAGGTGATTTCCTATGAGCTTGCGATGGGCATGGCGTTGGTTTCCGTCTTCCTCATGTCAGGCACGATGTCGACCTCGCAAATCGTTGCCTCTCAGGGACAGGTCTGGTGGGCTTTCGCCCTCGCTCCCGCATTCGTTGTGTACCTCATCAGCGCATGCGGTGAAGTCAACCGCCTTCCTTTCGACCTTCCCGAAGCTGAAGGTGAACTGGTTGCCGGTCACATGACGGAGTATTCGTCGATGAAATTCGGCTGGTACTACCTGTCGGAGTACATCAACATGCTCAACGTTTCAGCGGTGGCCACAACGATGTTCTTCGGCGGCTGGCATGCTCCGTGGCCGCTGTCCCACTTTGGCATCCTCAACGACGGCTGGTGGGGAATGCTGTGGTTCTTCCTCAAGATGTGGTTCTTCATGTTCCTGCTGATCTGGACGCGTGCCACTTTGCTGCGCTTCCGCTACGACCAGTTCATGACCCTCGGGTGGAAGTGGCTCATGCCGATCGCTCTGCTCTGGCTAGTTGCGGTTGCGGTTGTCCGCGGTGTCACCGCGTGGGTTGAGATCCCGCTTCCGATTCTTGGGGGAATCATCGTCGTATTCTTCGCTGTCGTTCTCGCGATCCTGTGGGTGACCGACAAGGGCGAGGTCGTCACACGTGATCCGGCCTCGGAGGAATACACCGGGTTCGAGGACGGGTTCCCCGTTCCACCGCTTCCGGGCCAACAGCCAGTGAAGTCCACTCGCGCGGGGCGCGAGCCCATCCTTGCGACCACTTCTGAGGAGGGTACCGATGAGTAAGAAATCCACGGAATCGGGACAGATGCGGTTCGAGCACGATCCGAAGGGACCGATCGCGGAGTTCTTCGCTCCCGTTGCCGGATACGGGGTGACGATTTCCTCGTTCTTCCGTCCCACGGTCACCGAGCAGTACCCGCGCGAACCCGCGAGAGTGCAGCCGCGATTCCACGGCCGACACCAGCTCAACCGCTACGCCGATGGTTTGGAAAAGTGCATCGGATGTGAGCTGTGTGCCTGGGCGTGCCCGGCCGACGCCATTTTCGTTGAGGCGGCGTCTAACACCCCGCAGGAGCAGTACTCGCCGGGGGAGCGTTTCGGCAACGTCTACCAGATCAACTACCTGCGATGCATTTTCTGCGGAATGTGCATCGAAGCATGTCCGACGCGCGCTCTGACGATGAGTAACGACTTCGAGCTTGCGAAGTACACGCGCGAAGACGACATTTACGAAAAGCAGGATCTGCTTGTTCCACTGTCGGAGGGGATGCTTTCCACACCTCACCCGATGGTTGAGGGATACTCCGATGGTGACTACTACCGCGGTGAGGTCACCGGAGTCACTCAAACCCAGATTGACTGGGTGCGCGAGCAACGCCCCGATGATCCGTCGCTGGCACACGCGTCGGCCACTCAGGAGGTACAGCGATGAATTTCCTCGGCAGCTGGCCGGTCGTTGAATCGACGGGTCAGGCAGTTCTCTTCGGATGCACGGCGGTCTTCATGATTGCCTGTGCCCTCGGGGTGCTGTTCTTGAAGAAGGCGGCCTACGCGGCGATCTGCATGGTCGGCGTGATGATCGGCCTGGCGGTGCTCTACCTGTCTCTTGAAGCACCGTTCCTTGGGGTCACGCAGGTCGTTGTCTACACGGGCGCGATCATGATGCTCTTCCTCTTCGTCATCATGATGATCGGCATCGGCGCAACCGACGGGTACACCGTCCAGGGACGCGGCAAGATTTACGGTGCGATCCTCGCTGGGCTCGGCCTGGCGCTCGTCCTCGTGTCCACCATTGGTCACACGACCATCACCAACGCGCCGGGGTACGCAAAAGTTGATCCCTATTCGGATCAACCCATTACGGATCTGGCAACAACGCTCTTCTCCGAACACTGGCTGACAATGGAGCTCGCCGGGGCGCTGCTGATCACCGCAGCGATCGGTGCAATGCTCCTGACGCACTCAGATCGACTGGGCGTGGCGATTAACCAGCACGAAACAGTCAAGGCCAAGATGCGTGCCTTCGCTCAAACGGGACGTCACATCGGTCAGCTTCCTGCTCCGGGTGTGTACGCACGGACCAACGCCGCCGATGTGCCGGCGATTTCCGGTGAGACTCTGGGGCCGGTTGAAGAATCGGTGCCTCGAGTCATCCGTGTCCGTGGCCTCGATCGGACGCTCGACCAGGTGGATCGCGAGGTTGCGCAGTCGCTGATGCTGGCGCGTGCCCAGGAGACAATCGATTCTCCCTTTGCTCTTGAAGCCTCCGCTGCTGTTGCGCGTTCGGGATCCTGGGGGATGCCCGGGCCCGCTGCGCCCACTGGACTTGATCAGCCCGAAGCACATGTTGATTCTCAGCCGGATGCTCAGGTGCTGCCCGATGCATCCGCCACCGCTTCGATCCAGGAGGAAGAAAAGTGAGTCTGTCCTGGTACCTCGTCCTCGCGGGAATTCTTTTCTCGATCGGCGCCGTTGTTGTTCTTGTGCGCCGTTCGGCGGTAATTTCCCTCATGGGTGTTGAACTCATGCTGAATTCGGCAAACCTCGTTTTCGTGACCTTCGCGCGAATGTTCGGCGATGTCAACGGCGAAATTATGGCGTTCTTCGTCATGATCGTCGCCGCAGCGGAAGTTGTCGTTGGTTTGGCCATCATCGTGTCCATCTTCAAGTCGCGCGCAACAACAAGCGTCGACGATTCGAACCTACTCAAGCACTGAGGGAGGAATACCTATGACACCGACCCTCGCATTGCTGAGCACTCATGCCAGCCCGGCCGTTGACCCCGTTCCCGCAACGGGTGCAGCGTCCTACGCGTGGCTGATGATCGCCGTTCCTCTGGCGGTTTCCGGACTTCTCCTGCTGCTGGGACGCCGCAGCGACAAGCGCGGCCACCTGTTGGCTACCTGCGCTTCCTGGGTGTCTTTCATTGTTGGCGCCGTTATCGTTGCCCAGATGCTCGGGCTTGATGAGTCTGGCCGACGGATGCAGCAGACGCTGTTCTCGTGGATTCCCGCCGGAGACTTCAGCGTTGACTTCGGTCTCCTCGTCGATCCGCTGTCGCTGACCTTCGTCATGCTGGTGACCTTCGTGGGTTCACTCATCCACGTGTACGCCATCGCCTACATGGAGCACGACACGGATCGCCGACGCTTCTTCGCCTACCTCAACCTCTTCATTGCGGCGATGCTCACGCTCGTGCTCGCAGATTCCTACGCTGTGCTCTTCGTCGGTTGGGAAGGCGTTGGCCTCGCATCGTATCTGCTCATCGGCTTCTGGAACCAGGTTCCGGCAAATGCAGCTGCCGCGAAGAAAGCATTCGTCATGAACCGTGTCGGCGATGTCGGCATGCTCATCGCCATGATGGCGATGGTGGCAAACTTCGGTTCCGTTCGGTTCTCAGATGTCAACGCCGGAGTTGGGGGGATCCCCGAAGCTCAGGCGACGATTATCGGCCTCTTCCTTCTGGTTGCTGCCTGCGGTAAGTCCGCGCAGTTCCCCTTGCAAGCGTGGCTGGGCGACGCTATGGCGGGTCCGACACCTGTTTCCGCGCTCATCCACGCGGCAACGATGGTCACCGCCGGTGTCTACCTCATCGTCCGTTCCGGCGCGGTCTTCGTTGCCGCTCCGATCGCCGCCACAGCTGTTGCTGTGATCGGTGCGATTACGCTGCTCTTCGGAGCAATCGTCGGTTCCGCCAAAGACGACATGAAGAAAGTCCTCGCGGCCTCGACAATGTCACAGATTGGCTACATGATGCTTGGAGCGGGGCTCGGTCCGATCGGTTGGGCCTTTGCGATCTTCCACCTGTTCACGCACGGCTTCTTCAAGGCCCTGATGTTCCTTGGAGCCGGTTCCGTGATGCACGCAATGATGGATCAGGTCAACATGCGTCGCTTCGGTGCGTTGAAGAACGCGATGACGGTGACCTGGCTGACCTTCATGATGGGCTGGCTGGCGATCTTGGGTGTTCCGCCGTTCTCCGGTTTCTGGTCGAAAGACAAAATTATCGAGGCCGCCTTCGCAGCCTCAACTTTCGGTGGACATGACGCTCCGTGGGCCGGCTGGATCTTTGGACTCGTAGCGCTGGTTGGTGCCGGAATTACCGCGTTCTACATGTCGCGTCTGTTCTTCATGACATTCCACGGCAAAGCCCGCTGGACCACCGAAGCCGAAGGCGCTGGAGTTCACCCCCACGAGGCCGGTGCTTTGATGACCGTTCCCATGATCATTCTGGCGATCGGTGCGGTCCTCATCGGTGGGTTGATGTCCATCGGAAACTTCTTCACCAACTGGCTTGCCCCGGCGATCGGCGGTGTTGAGCATGCAGAGCCGGTTCTCCCGGTGGTTGCCATCCAGGTGCTCACGCTGATCCTCGTTCTGGCAGGTGCGTTCCTCGCCTGGCGGATGTACGGCAAAGCTGATGTTCCCGTCGGTGTTCCCGCGGGGAACGCCCTCACTGAGGCTGCTCGGCACGATCTATACCAGGATGACATCAACGGGGTTCTCTTCGTGGCACCGACCAAGGCACTTGTGCGCGGAGCCGCCGCCGGTGACCGCGTGGTTGTTGATGGTGTCGTCAGGGGAGTGAGCGCGGGTTCCCTTGGCCTGGGACGCCTCATTGGCGCAACGCAGACCGGTTTTGTCCGCAGCTACGCCGCCTACATCCTTGGAGGCGTCGTTGTTGCCCTTGCCATCGTCCTTGGATTTAGGTTCTGAGGGGATCGAGAAACATGGAAAACACTATGATTGCAGCGAACATCCCGTGGCTGACGCTTCTCGTTGCCCTTCCCGCAGCGGGAGCCCTGATCCTCGCGATTATTCCGTCGATCCGGCGCAGCTCGGGTAATCTCCTCGCTCTGGCCATCTCGGTCATTGAACTGATCCTCGCGGTGGTCGCGTCGATCGTCTCCTTCGACTGGTCGGCATCGGGCACCTATCAGATGGTCGAGTCGGTTCCGTGGATTCCTCAGATGGGTGTTTCCTGGGCTCTGGGTGTCAACGCCCTGGGCTTGGTGATGATCCTTCTCGCGGTCGCCCTCGTCCCCCTCGTCCTGATCGCCGGACTCAAAGACGACGGAAACTCACGCGACGCGGGTGCGTACTCGGCCCTCGTGCTTGCGCTTGAGGCCTTCATGGTTCTGATCTTTGCCGCCTTCGATGTGGTTGTCTTCTACATCGCCTTCGAGGCAATGCTGGTTCCGCTCTACCTGATGATTGGTCGCTACGGAGTGGGGGACGCGGTCAAGCGCCGCGCCGCCGCCATGAAGTTCCTCCTGTACTCACTGGCCGGCGGACTTGTCATGCTCGGTGGGCTCGTGGCCCTGTGGGCGGGCGCAGCCGAGCATTCGGACACCTACTTCCGTCTGGACTCACTGGCGAGTTCCGCCCCGGCGCTTTCCGGAGCACTGCAGATGGGTGTCTTCGTGACCTTCATCGTTGCCTTCGCCATCAAGGCGCCGATGGTTCCTGTCCACACGTGGCTGCCCGACACTGCCGAGGTGGCGCGTCCGGGAACCTCGGTGCTGCTTGTGGGTGTTCTCGACAAGATCGGCACCTTTGGAATGATCACGCTGTGCGTGCGTCTGTTCCCGGATGCTGCCACGGATGCCCGGTGGGTGCTTGTGGGCCTGGCGGTCCTGTCAATCCTGTGGGGTGCGTTTGCAGCGAACGGACAGGACGACATCATGCGTCTCGTGTCCTACACCTCGGTGTCGCACTTTGGTTTCATGGTCCTGGGAATTTTCATCGGATCTGAGATTGCTCTCGTCGGCGCCATGTTCTACATGGTGGCCCACGGCGTGTCGATCGCCGCGATGTTCCTCCTGTCGGGGTGGCTGTCGAGTCGCGGCGGCACGCAGGACATGCGCGAATACTCCGGTATGCAGCGCGTGACTCCGGTACTGGCAGGCCTGTGGCTGGTTTCCGGTCTTGCATCGGTCGCGCTTCCCGGTCTTTCGGGCTTCGTTCCCGAATTCCTTGTCCTCATGGGCACGTGGAAGGTCAACGTTCTTGTCGCAGTCCTCGCTGTGCTGGGCGTCATCCTTGCGGCGCTCTATATCCTCACCCCCTACCAACGGGTGTTTACGGGCGCACCTCGCGAAGACAAGATCGGTCTTCACGACTTGTCCGGTCGTGAAAAGACGGTGATGACTCCGCTTATCGCCGCGATGCTGATCCTGGGTATCTGGTCAGCTCCGCTCATCGGAGCGCTGACCCCCATCGCCTCTGACTCCGTGTTGTCACACGACGCGGGGGCTCAGGCGCAGACCTTGTCAGAAGGGAGCACGAAGTGAATCTCCTCGCGACAGCGAATTTCACTGCACCAACTATTGAGTGGGCCTCCCTCACTCCAATCATCATCGTTCTGGGAGCCGCAGTTCTCGGAGTCCTCATCGAGGCATTCGCTCCAGCCAGGAGCCGGCGCGGTGCGGGAATTTTCCTCGGAATTCTTGCCCCGCTCGCAGCCTTCGTCGTCCTCGTCATGCGGTGGTTCACAGTCGTGGACACCCCCTCATCTCTCGGCGAGTACGTTGAAGATCCCCTGACGATTGCGACGCAGGCGATCCTCGTCCTCGTCACTTTCGTGGCGATCCTCGTCATGGCCGACCGCACGCGCGTCGGTGACGGTGCCTTCGCGGGACAGCCCTCGGACCGGCCCGGATCATCTGATGAGGAAACCTCGGATGCACACGGTTATCAGCGTTCGGAGATGTTCCCGCTGACGCTGTTCTCGCTGGGCGGCATGATGATCTTCCCGGCGGCGGACTCATTCATCACGCTGTTCGTTGCCCTTGAGGTCATGTCGTTGCCGCTGTACATTCTCGCGGCAACGGCTCGCCGTCGTCGTCAGCTCTCCCACGAGGCCGCGCTGAAGTATTTCCTTCTCGGCGCTTTCGCCTCGGCCTTCCTCCTCATGGGTTCGGCGTTGCTTTACGGCTTCTCCCGTTCCCTGAAGATTTCGGCCTTGGCCTCAGCGATTCCCACTGCCTTGGGCATGGACTGGTTGGCTGTCGTCGGCGTATTCATGGTCATGGTGGGCTTGCTCTTCAAGGTTGGCGCGGCTCCATTCCACGCGTGGACCCCTGATGTCTACACGGGAGCTCCGACTCCGGTCACGGGCTTCATGGCAGCAGCGGTGAAAATCGCAGCGTTCGCCGCGATGCTCCGCTTCTACCAGGTTGTTGCCGCAATCCTCCAGTGGGATCTCCTCCCGGTGTTCGCTGTTATTGCCTTGGCAACGATGGCCGTTGGAACCTTTGTCGGTCTCGTGCAAAAAGACGTCAAGCGAATGCTGGCGTACTCATCGATTGCCCACGCTGGTTTCATTCTCATCGGTGTGTTCTCAGTGGTTCCGGGTTCGGCGGGGCATGTGCTGTTCTACGTCCTGGCCTACGGCGTTGCAACGGTCGGTGCTTTTGGCGTCATCTCGCTGGTGCGTTCAACCGATGCTGAAGGCTACATCGGTGGAGAGGCAACATCTCTTGAACGTTGGGCGGGCCTGGGCAAGAACCACCCGGTGATTGCCGGTTCGATGCTCGTCTTCCTCCTGTCCTTTGCCGGCATCCCGCTCACAGCGGGCTTCATCGGGAAGTTCGTTGTCTTCTCCGATGGTTTCGCCGGTGGCTTGGGATGGCTTGTGGCGTTCGCACTGCTGAGCTCAGCGATTACGGCGTTCTACTACTTCCGCCTCGTGCGTCTCCTGTTCTTCACGGAGCCGTCTGAATCTGCGGTTGTTGTACGTTCGGAGGGAACCGGAGCTTTCGCCATCGTTGCCTGCGCTGTCGTGACGATCATCCTCGGTGTGTTCCCCGGTCCCGTGTTGTCTCTTCTCGCTCAGGTCGGCATACTTCTCCCGTGAGTGTTTCTGCGCCTAATCTGCATGTTCCCGGCCTCGAGTCTCGGATCCAACCGGGGCTCGAGGCCGTCGAGCGTCATTTAACGACGTCTGTTTCCGGTTCCCGCGATCTCATTGATGAGTTGACGAGCCACCTCGCCCTCGCCGGTGGGAAGCGGATGCG
Organism: Schaalia sp. ZJ405; assembly: GCF_011038885.2. Lineage (NCBI taxonomy): Bacteria > Bacillati > Actinomycetota > Actinomycetes > Actinomycetales > Actinomycetaceae > Schaalia > Schaalia zhouxuedongae. The sequence continues at coordinate 398,914 of NZ_CP064952.1, forward strand.
TCCACTGCTGACGCTGGTGTGCGCCCAACTGGGTGATCCTGATGAAGCACTCAGCCCCCGTGTGATCACGGGAGCTACCGCTGTGGAGCTGACACACCTGGCATCCCTGTACCACGACGACGTCATGGATTCGGCTCCTACCCGTCGGGGAGTGCCTTCGGCCCAACACCAATGGGGAAATAACCGCGCGATCCTTGCCGGAGACATCCTGTTTGCGCGTGCTTCGGTACTCATTGCGTCGCTGGGCCCTGAGATTGTTGCGCATCACGCGAGAACTTTCGAGCGCCTGTGCGTTGGCCAGCTCAATGAGACCTTTGGTCCGAGTCAGGGTGCTGATCCGGTGGAGTTTTATCTCCAGGTGCTCGCCGATAAAACGGGCTCGTTGGTGGCGGCAGCCGCGAACTTCGGTGCGTGGCTTTCGGGTGCGGGCCCGGAGGTGTCGGCAATTGTTTCGGAGTTCGGTGAGTACGTCGGTGTGGCCTTCCAGATCGCCGATGATGTCCTGGACTTAGTCTCAACGGGTGAGACGTCAGGGAAGACCCCGGGAACTGATCTTCGCGAGGGCGTGGACACTCTTCCGGTTCTCCTCCTACGTCGCCGCAGTGCGCGAGGGATCCTCGATGCTCAAGGTGAAGAGATTCTCCACCTGCTTGAAGGTGACCTGTCATCGGATGAGGCTTTAGCTGAGGTTGTCTCCCGCCTGCGTACACACGACGTCCTTGAGGAAACTCGTCAACTTGCTCGCGACTGGGCTGATCATGCGGTTGGGTGTCTTGCCCCGCTTCCAGATTCGGAGGCAAAGACGGCGTTGGAGTCCTTTTCTGCTCTGATGGTGGATCGTTTGGCGTAGGGTTTCCCAGCTTCTGCGCATCCGCTCTGTGACGACGGCCTCGGATGTATGGTTCGTGTCTCACATGAGGTTGACCTTCGTGGGGACCGATAAGCTAGGGGACGGACTTTTACAGGTCGGGCACTCCGCGTGCTCGAATGATGAAGGAGACGTGGCTTGGCATCACTGAATGTCGCGGTAATCGGCGCAGGCCCGGCAGGTATTTACGCATCGGATATCTTGTCGAAATCGGGACTTGAGGTGAACATCGACCTCTTCGAGCGTCTCCCCGCACCCTACGGCCTTGTTCGCTACGGCGTTGCCCCCGATCATCCGCGCATCAAGCAGATCATCGTTGCTCTGTATCGAATTCTCCAACGCGGTGACATCCGTCTCCTAGGAAACGTTGAAATCGGTCGGGACGTGACGATCGATGACCTGCGTGAACACTACGACGCCATCATCGTTGCAACGGGAGCAGACCGAGATGCTCCCCTCGATATCCCGGGAATCGATCTTCCCGAGTCCTACGGTGCCGCTGACTTTGTGTCCTGGTACGACGGACATCCCGATTACCCCCGGACATGGCCGCTGGAGGCACAGGAGGTTGCCGTTATCGGTGTGGGCAACGTCGCCCTCGACGTTGCCCGAGTGCTTGCAAAGCACGCAGAGGACATGATGGTCACGGAGGTCCCCGAGAACGTTGCCGAGGGTCTGGCACGCAATCCGGTGACGGATGTCCACGTCTTCGGCCGTCGCGGTCCCGCGCAGGTGAAGTTCACTCCTCTTGAGCTCCGTGAGCTCGGCAAGGTTCCCGATGTTGATGTCATCGTCTCCGAAGAAGATTTCGACTTTGACGAGGGCTCGCAAAAGGCACTGCGCGAATCAAATCAGCAGCGTCAGGTTGTCAAAACATTAACGAACTACGCGTCGGTGGATCCCCAGGAGCACCGGGCATCACGCCGCATCCACATTCATCTTTTTGAGTCTCCGGCAGAGATTCTTGGTGATGAATCCGGACATGTGAAAGCCCTGCGCACCGAACGCACAGAGTTGACCGGTGACGGCAGTGTGCGCGGCACGGGTGTGAAAACAACGTGGCCAGTCCAAGCGGTCTACCGCGCAGTCGGCTACTACTCATCGCCGATTGAGGGCTTACCTTTTGACCGGGAACGCGGCGTCGTCCCCAACGACGAAGGTCGTGTGCTCGCTCATGCGGGAGCCGAGGACGAGGTTCTCACCGGCATCTACGCAACGGGATGGATCAAGAGAGGCCCCGTCGGTCTCATCGGCTCAACGAAGTCGGACGCGCAGCAAACCATTGCTCACCTCGTCGAAGACGCGAACGCCGGTAAGCTCCACGCGACAACACCACGTGTTGGCCATGAGGCGATGGTTGCGCTCCTGGACGAACGCGGAGTCGAATACACCACCTGGCAGGGGTGGGAACTCCTCGACGCCTACGAGAAGGAACTCGGCGAGAAATTCGGAGAACTCCCCAACGGTCGCGGAATCCGTGAACGCGTCAAAGTTGTGTCGCGGCGCGCGATGACGGATATCTCACGGGCAACAGGTGACGGTGCGGCTGCGTCCTCGTCCCTGATTGGAGACATGGGAGAAATGGGGGTTCCCAGTGCCCCCGAACGCTTCGATGACTACACGGGTCCAGGTCGGCGCACCTCAAAGGGTTCCTGAAGGGAGGAACTCGTGACGGTCGCGGGCGCGGAGGGCGCTGCGTGAGCGTGGCGTTCAGGAAGCATTCAGCTGCGCCTCATATTCTAGTTTCATGACGCGTCGCAGTTATCACAACGGCTTGAAAACCACGGTGCTTCTGGCGTCGATGTGGGCGATTCTTCTCCTGATCGGCGCAGTGATCGCTCAAGGAACAGGACGGGCGTGGTGGATCTGGGTTTTTGCTGGAATCGGCCTCGTCCAGACGGGCATTGCCTACTGGAATTCCGCATCAATCGCACTGCGGTCAATGAATGCGTACGCCGTGACCGAGGCGGAACGTCCCGATCTCTACCGGATCGTTCGGGAACTGTCGGAGCGGGCAGGTCAGCCGATGCCGTCGCTATGGATTGCGCCAACTCAGACACCGAACGCTTTTGCCACGGGGCGTGATCCTCAACACGCTGCGGTGTGCTGCACCGAAGGCATCCTTGAGCTGCTCAATGAGAGGGAACTGCGCGGCGTCCTCGGCCATGAACTGATGCACGTGTACAACCGCGATATCCTCACGTCCTCAGTGGCGGCCGCGATGGGCGGAATCATCACGTCGATCGCACAGTTCCTCATGTTCTTCGGGGCAGGGAACCGACGCGACAACAACGGGGGAGTGGGAGTGCTCGCCGCCATCGCCATGTCACTTCTTGCCCCCATCGCCGCCACGCTCATTCAGTTTTCCATTTCGCGAACCCGTGAGTTCGATGCGGACGAGGACGGGGCGCAGCTGACGTCGGATCCCCTAGCTCTGGCCTCGGCGCTGCGCAAACTTGATCACATGACCGAGCGCAGGCCTATGCAGCCAACACCGGCGAATCAGAATGTTGCGGCAATGATGATTGCCAACCCATTCCGCGGCCAGGGGATGCGCGCTCTCTTCTCCACGCACCCGCCGATGGATCAACGCATCGAACGTTTAGAAAAGATCGCCGGATACTGACAAAGACAGGGGCGTCTTCTCCTGTCCGCTACCCCCGGCGCGCGTGGTGCCGATACTGACGAGGCCGACGCGCGTGATGCCAGCTGCTGACGAGGTGGGGCGCTCAGCCGCGTCGGTTCTGAGAATCGAATGAGATCGGTTCTCAGAATCGGATCAGCTCGGTGCATCCCCAGATCGCGTCAGGCCTGCTTGCCTCGCCTCAGCGGTAGTTGACGAACTGGAGAGCCGTGTCAAACTTTTCCCCCGCCGGGCCCTTGAGCAGCGCAATGACGGCCTGAAGATCGTCGCGGGACTTTTGAGGACACGCGCAGTTCATCGCCCTGAATCTGCGCCTTGACACCCTTGGGGCCCTCGTCGCGGATGAGCTTGGAGATTTTCTTCGCTTCATCCTGGGCAATGCCTTCTTTCAGCGGCGTGACAAGCTTGTAGATTTTCCCGGAGGCTTTTGGCTCGCGATCCTTATAGTCCAGGGATTTGAGGGACAGACCACGCCGGATGAGTTTCGTCTGAAGAACGTCAAGGATCGCCAAGACACGCTCAGGTGAGTTTGCCTCCATCTCAATGGCATCTCCAGACAGGCGGATCGCGGCGTCAACATTACGGAAGTCGTATCGGTTGGCGATCTCCTTCGCGGCCTGGTTCACGGCGTTATCTACTTCTTGACGGTCGAGCTTAGAGACGATGTCGAATGACGAGTCAGCCATAGTGGGTCCTTTCAACGGATCGCGCGTGATTTTGCTCATGATCCACGTGGTCATGACGCGCGCGTGATGCCCCCTAGCGTAGTGGGTGACGAGGGCGGGTGGCGAAATATCGGTGTTTTTTGCCGGTGTCACCGAGAGGTTGTCGGCGTGGTCCGCCCTCAGTTGCTCAACTTCTTGGGGCCGCTCTGATTCGCATTTGGGCGTTGAATTCTGTTATTCTTCCACGGCACCGAAAAACGGTGCACGGCGGGGTTCCCGAGTGGCCAAAGGGATCTGACTGTAAATCAGACGCGGAATGCTTCGGGGGTTCGAATCCCTCCCCCGCCACACTTTCGACTTCGGTCGAAGAGGTTGCGCCGGCAGGGTTTTTACCGTGCTGTCGCGCCGCCCGGTGAAAACCGGGAAACGCTGTGAGGTCCTTCTCATGCGATTCGATTGCTTCGGTAGTCGGGCCTGAGCTAGGCTTTCCGGCGTTGCCCCGATAGCTCAGTAGGCAGAGCGTCTCCATGGTAAGGAGAAGGTCAAGGGTTCGATTCCCTTTCGGGGCTCTGGTTCGCGGCTCCGGTCGCAACCGCCGTGGCGGGGTAGCTCAGCTGGTTAGAGCGCACGACTCATAATCGTGAGGTCGCGGGTTCGAGTCCCGCCCCCGCTACCAAGATTGACCGGTCGCGCGCGACACAAACTATCAGCAAAAGAGGGAAGCAACCGTGGCAAGCAAGTCTCAGGACGTTCGCCCCAAGATCACTCTGGCCTGCTCGGAGTGCAAGGAGCGCAACTACATCACGAAGAAGAACCGTCGGAACACGCCGGATCGTCTCGAACTGGCAAAGTACTGCCCGCGTTGCCGCAAGTCGGTGATGCACCGCGAGACACGCTGATTCCGTCGACACAACGTGTCGCGTTCGCCCCTGAGGAGTGATCCCGGGGGCGTTCGCTGTATCCGCCCCATCATCTGCTCCGAGAGCCTCGACGTTTCCACGGCAAGGCCTGAGAATTCGGGAGCTAGACCGCTTCGTCCTCGTCCCCATTTTGTGAAGGAGCCCCATGTCCGCCCCGACCCTCGCTGACCTGACGACGCTACGTGTCGGCGGCCCTGTCGCTCAATTTGTCCGCTCCCAATCCGAGAGCGAATTCATCGAGGCGGTTGCCCAGGCGGATGCCACGGGTCTGCCTCTGCTCGTCATCGGCGGTGGATCGAATCTCCTCGCCTCGGACGCTCCCTTTGAGGGGGTCGTTGTCTCCCACGGCGTCGCTGCCATTACTCAGCACCCCGCACCCGCGGTCGGTGCGGGTCCTCTTCCTGATGGAGAGGGCGCCCCGGTGTCCTCGGATACTTCGGGGGACGAGGACGAGGCTGTCCGTGTGATCGCTTCCGCAGGGACGACCTGGGACGAACTTGTTGCCTGGACCGTTGACCGTGGTCTGTCGGGACTTGAGGCGTTGTCGGGGATCCCTGGGACAGTCGGTGCAGCTCCCGTGCAAAACATCGGCGCATACGGTCACGAAGTCGCTGAGTTCCTTGAAAGCATTCGGGCGTGGGATCGGCAGGAACACCGCGAGGTGACGCTCACGCGTGAGCAGATGGCTTTCGGCTACCGAACCTCCGTGATCAAGCGTTCGATCCTGGAAAGCGGATGGGGACCAACGGGACGATGGGTTGTCCTTGAGGTGACCTTCCGGCTTTGTCGATCACACCTGAGCGCTCCGATCCTGTACAGCCAGCTTGCGAGCAGTCTCGACGTGGAACAGGGTGACGTGGTCGCTTCTCGTCGCGTCCGTGAAGCTGTCCTGAGCCTGCGTGCCTCAAAGGGGATGGTCCTCACCCCAGGTGATCACGACACGTGGTCCGCGGGGTCGTTCTTCACGAACCCGATCATCCCCTCATCTGCGGCATCGGTCATTGACGAGGACGCCCCGCGGTATCCCGCGGGGGAAGCCGCTGATGGCACCCCCCTGGTGAAAACATCGGCGGCGTGGCTTATCGAACACGCGGGATTTACGAAGGGGTTCGCGCTTCCGGGCGAGGGACGGGCTGCGTTATCGTCGCGTCATGTGCTCGCGCTGACAAACCGTGGGGGAGCCACAGCACGCGAGATCGCCGATCTTGCCCGCGCCATTCAGCGGGGCGTGGAGGACACTTTCGGGATCCATCTTGTCCCCGAGCCGGTCTGCCTCGGTATTGACCTCTAGAAGCCGGGTATTGACCTCTAGGAGCTCGGTATCGAACTCGAGGAGGCAGGTCCGCATCCCTGCTGACCTCCGCCGTCCTCGGTTCCCGGTTCTGTGGCAAGCCATGCGACGATCTGTCCTCGCCACTGTGCTTTTCGAGACGGTGATGCCAGCGATGCGTCAATTGACTCACGGGCCAGGTCGGCCAGCTGTGCGTCACTGAAGTCGAAGGCATCACGAGCTGCCGCATACTGCGCCACAAGGCGCGAATGGAAGAGCAGAGGGTCATCTGCGCCCAGGGCGATTTTCACACCGTGTTCCATGAGCGTTGGTAACGGAACGTGAGCAAAGTCCGGATAGACCCCCAGGTGAACGTTCGACGTGGGGCACACCTCGAAGGCCACACCGGAACTGGCAAGACGATCAAGAAGTTCCAGGTCTTCACTGACGCGCACGCCGTGGCCGAGTCGTGCGGGGCTCAGAGCCGCAACGATTTCCCTGACGGATTGCGGTCCCAGTAATTCTCCGCCATGAGGTAGTGAGGCCAGACCGGCACGACGCGCGATGTGGAATGCCGCAGAGAACTCCGATGTTGTTCCCACGCGCTCATCGTTGGACAAGCCGAATCCGACGACGTCGCCAACTCCGTCGCCAACGTATTGCGCAGCGAGGCGAGCGAGGATCCGCGCGTCCAAGGGGTGACGGATACGTGACGCCGCAACAATGATTGCGACATCCACCCCGGTGGTTTTCGAGGCTGCGCGAGCTTCATCGAGGATGATTTCGAGGGCCGGAGTGATTCCCCCAACCCAGGGGGCGTAAGACGTTGGATCCACCTGCATCTCAAGTCGAACGGAGCCTTCGCGGGCATCGTCCTCGGCGGCCTCGCGAACGATGCGGCGCATGACTTCTTCGGAGCGGACGAGGTGGCGTGCAGCATCGTAGGAACGCTGGAATCTGAACCATCCACGCCCATCCGCGGGGACTTTCAGCGGGTCGAGTTCAACGAGGTGCTGAGGAAGACGAATCCCGGCGTCCTCGGCAAGCTCGATGAGTGTCTGCGGTCGCATTGCCCCAGTGAAATGGAGGTGGAGGTGAGCCTTGGGGAGCGTTGATGGGTCTCGTCGTCCGGGGGGTGGAGGTGTAGCTGTGGTCAGGTCGAAGGCCGGACGCGCTGAACTTTTGTGCCGGGCGGGCATGTCATCGCGCCTCATCGGTGTGCGTTCAGCCATTCGACGATGTCGGTGATGAGCTGCGGTCCTTCCGGCTCGTTGAGTACCTCGTGGTAGGCACCGGGGATGATCCGCAGCTCAAGGTCGAGGTCGGGGTGGGCCTCGAGCGCCGCAGCAACGAATTCCCGTGACCCGTCGAGATGGGCGAGGCGGTCCTGATCCCCGTGGAGGATGAGCATGGGCGTTGATAGGCGGTGAGCATGACGGATCGATTCGTCGCCCTGGACGAGCATTGTCGCTCCGGTGAGCAGAGCGACCCCGCCGTGCCAGTTGAGAATGTCGGCATCGAACTCAGCTTGAACCGCCGGGTCACGCGACAGCTTGGATTCGGCGTTCGGTAAGTCGCCGGGGGATGCGATGAGGCCCGGGCACATTCGCGCGAGGGGGAGGAGCTTGCGCGCAAGGTCGGGACTAATCCCCGATATGGGGCGGAAAGCTGGCCCTGAGAGAACGGTGCCGCGCAAGTGGGAGGAGTCAATGAGTGTTGAAGCCCCGGTGATCAGTCCTCCCATTGAGTGTCCGAAGAGGAAAATGTCACGAGTACGAGCATGCGTGAGCACGATGCGGCGGGCATCGAGGTGATCCTTGATGAGTCGTCCGACGTCGACGCGCGCTCGCGGACCGGATGCGGTGCCGTGACCCGCATGATCGTAGTAGGCGACGTCGTAGCCGGAGGCTGTTAGCGCATCGAAAAGAGGGAAATAGCGGCCTGAATGTTCGGCGTAACCGTGGGCTACTAAGACGGTCCCGTGGGGCTTTGCTGAATTTGCGCGAAGAAAGTGGAGGTCCATGACCCTATTGTGGCAGAGTCACCGCCCGTTGATCGGGCAACGTGTGCAACGGTGAGAATGAACTGGACGTGAACTGTGCCGTCCCACAGCGGTGGGACGGCACAGAACAGATGGACCATCAACGCGGTTGTTCACCGCGTGCGAGAGTCGACAGATGCTTAGCGGGCCTCGGCGAGGAGTTCTTGAACTCGACCGACACCTTCGACAAGGTCATCGTCGGAGAGGGCGTAGGACAGGCGGATGAAGCCAGATGGGCCGAATGCTTCGCCGGGAACAACCGCGACCTCGACCTCGTCAAGGATCAGATCGGCCAGCTGCGCCGAGGTCGTTGGAACGGTCCCGCGGATCGAACGTCCGAGAATGTTCTCAACGTTCGGGTAGGCGTAGAACGCCCCTTTGGGTGTGGGGACCTCAAGCCCATCGATCTGGCGGAGCATCGTGATCATTGTTTGGCGACGACGGTCGAAAGCTTCGCGCATGAGGTGCACTGTGTCGAGAGAACCAGAAACGGCTTGCAGCGCGGCACGTTGGGCCATGTTTGACACGTTCGATGTGAGGTGAGACTGGAAAGAGGTTGCGGCCTTGACGATGTCGAGCGGTCCGATCATCCAGCCAACACGCCACCCCGTCATCGCGTATGTCTTGGCGACACCGTTGAGTACCAGGGTCTGATTTGCCAGCTCGGGAACGAGGGCAACGATGTGGGCCGGCTGAGCGTCCTCGTAGAGGAGGTGCTCGTAGATTTCATCGGTGATGACCCAGATGCCGTGCGCGAGTGCCCATTCACCGATCGCGCGCGTTTCCTCCGGTGTGTACACGGTTCCCGTTGGGTTTGACGGTGAGCAGTGGAGGAGGACTTTTGTGCGGTCAGTGCGTGCCGCTTCAAGCTGGTCGACTGTCACCTTGTAGTCCTGATCGGCTCCGGCAAAAACCGGAACTGTCACACCACCGGCGAGCTTGATGACCTCGGGGTACGTTGTCCAATACGGCGTCGGGAGAAGGGCCTCGTCACCGGGGTTGAGGATCGAAGCGAAGGCCTGGAACACCGCTTGCTTACCACCGTTGGTCACGAGGACCGAAGCGGGATCCACTTCGTAACCGGAATCACGCAGGGTCTTCTGAGCAATCGCTTCGCGCAGTGCCGGAAGGCCAGCGGCGGGCGTGTAGCGGTGCATTGCGGGGTCCTTGGCGGCCTGAACAGCGGCCTCGACGATGTCATCGGGCGTGGCGAAGTCAGGTTCACCGGCGCCGAACCCAATCACCGGACGGCCCTGAGCCTTGAGAGCCTTGGCTTTGGCGTCGACGGCGAGCGTAGCTGACGGTGTAATCGCAGCGAAACGAGCGGAAACACGAGATGCAGTTGAAGCAGTTGAAGTAGTCACGTCCCAATGGTTCCATGTCAACGGACAAAAGTCTCCTCTTTGCCGCAATACGAAACGGTAACGATTGCGACAGTCGTGGGATGCGCCTCGTCCTCGTCCCCAATATGTGACCCACTTGGGAGGCACTAGGTTGGACAAGGGGACCACTTGTTCCCTAAACTCGACCGAGTGAGTTTCCCCAACTCATGTAGGGCAGTGGCGCAATTGGTAGCGCACCGGTCTCCAAAACCGGCGGTTGTGGGTTCGAGTCCCGCCTGCCCTGCCAGGAAGAACCTGATTGGCACAAGTGGAGGATCGAATGAGCGACAGCAACGTCATCAGCGACAGCTCCGCGCGCCCGGATCGCACAAAGATCTCGGCGACCCGCAAGCGTGATGAATCCCCAGCTGAAGCCGATAAGAAGCCGAATATCTTCAAGAGGATCTGGACGTTTATCCTCCAGGTGATTTCGGAGATGAAGAAAGTCACCTACCCTTCCGGTCAGGAGACCTGGACCTACTTCGTGGTTGTCGTTGTCTTTGTGGCAGCAATCATGGCTTTCGCTGGCCTATTGGACTTGGGATTCGGTAGACTAAGCGCATTGATCTTCGGCTGAAGCCAAGAGAACCCGCCCGCAGGAACCTGCAGGCGGGTTTCTTCTACGGCGTGACATCGAGGATCGGACATCGAAGCAAGCCGACCGAGGCAACGAGGAGAACACGCGTGAGCGAAGAAATGACATCTGCCGACATCCCTGTCGACGAGACTGCCGAAACACTCGCGGACGAGACCGCCACCGAGGCAGCGGTCGACGCCGCCAACACGCCCGAGGACGCTGAGGCAACTCACGAGGATCCGGTTGAGAAACTCCGTCGTGAGCTCTACGTGGCCCCCGGTGACTGGTACGTCATCCACACCTATTCCGGTCACGAGCGCAAAGCCAAGGCCAACCTTGAGCAGCGCGTGGAGAATCAGGGCCTCCAGGAACAGCTTTTCCAAGTTGAAGTTCCTGACGAATACGTCATGGAATACCGAGGGACCGCGAAGAAACGCGTGCGGCGTGTGCGCATCCCCGGATACATCATCGTTCGCATGGAGTTCAACGAGGCGACCTACCGCGTTGTCAAGGAGACGCCCGCAGTCACCGGATTCCTCGGTGACCAGCACAACCCTGTTCCGCTGACGATTGACGAGGTCGTCATGCTTTTGACACCGAATGTCATGGAAGAGGCGGCTGTCGAGCAGAAGCAAGGCCCCGCCCCCGTCCAGGAAGTCCAGGTTGCATACGAACCGGGCGAGGTTGTTACCGTGACCGACGGTCCGTTTGAGGGAATGTCGGCAACGATTTCCGAGATCATGCCCGAGACTCAGAAGCTCAAGGTCCTCGTGACGATCTTCGAGCGCGAGACTCCGCTGGAAGTCGGATTCGACCAGGTCGACAAGCTCGAACAGTGAAGTGTCGCACGCGGACTTGGGAACAGGTCCGCGCGCGCGTTAGTATCAATGTCTGTGCGAATTGGGATCGCTGTGCCTTCGTGGCCTGCGGCCCGCGCATAACCCCGGCGACAACCGTCGCTGTGGAACAAACGTAGGAAGACCCGAATTTACATGGCACCGAAGAAGAAGGTCACCGGCCTGATCAAGCTTCAGATCGCAGCCGGCGCCGCAACACCTGCTCCGCCTGTCGGTCCCGCTCTGGGCCAGCACGGCGTGAACATCGTTGAGTTCACGAAGGCGTACAACGCCGCGACCGAGTCGCAGCGTGGCAACATCGTCCCCGTTGAAATCACCGTCTATGAGGATCGTTCATTCACCTTTGTCCTCAAGACTCCTCCGGCAGCGGAAATGATTAAGAAAGCCGCTGGCCTCCAGAAGGGTTCCGGCACGCCGAACACCGTCAAGGTTGGCTCCATCACGATGGACCAGGCCCGCGAGATCGGCCAGGCGAAGATGGCGGACCTCAACGCGAACGACATCGAAGCCGCAGCAAAGATCATCGCCGGTACCGCCCGCTCTATGGGCATCACCGTCGAAGACTGACCCCACAACATTTCCCAGTGGTAGGGCAGGCGCTGCCCACATCCCACGACTGCAAGGAGAAGAAGCAGAATGACGAAGCGCTCAAAGAGCTACCGCGCGGCAGCTGAGAAGATTCACGCCGATGTGCTCTACACCCCTCTTGAGGCCATGAAGCTGGCCAAAGAAACCACCGTCACCAAGTTCGACTCGACCGTTGAGGTGATGTTCCGACTCGGTGTTGATCCGCGTAAAGCGGATCAGATGGTGCGTGGCACCGTTTCCCTGCCGCACGGCACCGGCAAGACCTCCCGGGTCTTGGTCTTCGCCGTTGGCGAGCGTGCACAGGAAGCAATCGACGCCGGAGCTGACGAAGTCGGTGGCGACGAACTCATCGAAAAGGTTGCCAAGGGCTACACCGACTTCGATGTCGCCGTTGCTACTCCGGACCTCATGGGCAAGGTTGGTCGCCTCGGCCGCGTCCTCGGCCCCCGTGGCCTGATGCCCAACCCCAAGACGGGCACCGTGACGATGGATGTTGCCAAGGCCATCAAGGAAATCAAGGGTGGGCGTATTGAGTTCCGCGTGGATAAGCACTCGAACCTCGCGTTCATCATTGGCAAGGCATCTTTCTCTGCTGAGCAACTGACCGAGAACTATGCCGCTGTCCTCGAAGAGGTGCTCCGCCTCAAGCCGTCCTCGTCGAAGGGTCGTTACATCTCCAAGGGCACCGTCTCTACAACGATGGGCCCCGGCATTCCGCTGGATGTCACGAAGACGAAGAACCTGACCTCGGAGCAGGCATCCTGATCTGAGTGAAATTCCGTCAATCCCCGGAACGTTTCTGACGTTCCGGGGATTTGTCGTTTAACGCCAATGGTCACCTGATGGTGTGCGCTTCCCATGTGTCCCGTGTCATCAGGTTGACATGGCCGGTGCGGTCTTCGCCGAGCTGTGGCACCGGAACATTGTCACTTGTGTGATGGAAGACGAACCCAAGTTTGTCTTGCACCCGAGCTGACTTGTGGTTCCCGTCGTAGTACGCACACCACACGGCCCGCATACCGAGGTCCTCGAATGCGTGTCGGATGAGTTCCCTACAGGCTTCGGGCACAAGACCCCGCCCCCAGTAGTCAACGCCGATCCAATAGCCGAGTTCGCATTCGTCGGCGCGGTCGGTCAGGTCGGTGGCGTCGCCCATCTTCAGGGCAATTGCGCCGATGGCTTCGTCGGTGTCACGCAAGGTGATTGCGTAGGATTCGGGCTGAAAAAGCACGGTGTCAATGATGTGCGCCGATTCTTCGACCGTCTGGTGAGGGGGCCATCCCGCAGCCGGTCCTATTCGCGGATCGCTCGCGTAGCGGAAGAGACTGTCTGCGTCCTCTCGACGCCATGCTCGCAGCACAAGCCTTTCGGTAGTGAAGTCTTTGATCATTTCCTCACAATACAGGAGGATTCCAGGGTGTGGTTGCGCGTCGTCCTCGTCCCCTTTCCTGCTATTGACGAGGACGAAGGGCGACCTTCACGAGGGCGAGCGTGTCCACTCCCACACCTGATCCACTTGGGTGCCATTCCTTGGGCTGGTACTCTAGGGAACTGCCCAAGACCGTCGGATCCAAGGAAACTTGGACGAAGCGCGAAAGCAGCCGACGCAGGTGAGTGAGCGCAGCCTAAAGGCCGCGCACTGGACAACCGGATCTTCCCGGGACTTAACAGAGTCAGGGGAGGAGATGCGAGCCCGGCACGAATCTGCGTGTCGGGCTTCTTCGTGTCTGATGGTCACCAATCTGGAAGGAGGACCATGGCGAGGTCTGACAAGGTGGCAGCGGTTGCCGAACTCGTGGAGCGTTTCCGCGCGAGCGACGCCGTCCTGCTGACTGAGTATCGCGGCCTGACCGTTGGCCAGCTCAAGCAGCTGCGTCGCGGACTGGGCGACAACGCGAGCTACGCCGTGGTGAAGAACACGCTGGCTGCGCTGGCTGCCAAGGAGGTCGGACTCGACTTCCTGGCTGAGGACCTCAAGGGTCCAACCGCCATCGCATTTGTCTCAGGTGAGCCCGTTGAGGCCGCCAAGACTCTGCGTGATTTTGCCAAGGAGAACCCCAACCTCGTGCTGAAGTCCGGCGCGATGGACGGCGCTCAGCTGTCCGTTGAGGGTGTCAAGAAGCTTGCTGATCTGGAGTCTCGCGAGGTGCTGCTGGCCAAGGCTGCCGGCGCTCTCAAGGCGAAGATTTCGCAGGCGGCGTACGCGTTCAATGCACTGCCCACCAAGGCTGTGCGCACCATCGATGCCCTGCGCGACAAGCAAGGGGAAGCGGCCTGACGAGACAGGCCCCGCGCTGTCGCCGGTTAGATGCCGGCTACCGGTGCGGAACTCAACACCAATCTGCTCTCGTAGCAGGCCCAACAAGGAAGGATGCCACTCATGGCTAAGCTCTCCGCTGATGAGCTCATCGAAGCTTTCAAGGAAATGACCCTCATTGAGCTCTCGGACTTCGTCAAGCAGTTCGAAGAGGTCTTCGACGTCACCGCTGCCGCTCCGGCTGCCGTTGCCGTTGCAGCTCCCGCCGCTGGCGACGCTCCCGCCGCCGAAGAGAAGGACGAGTTCGAGGTTGTCCTCGAATCCGCCGGCGACAAGAAGATTGCGGTTGTCAAGGTTGTTAAGAACCTCACCGGCCTCGGCCTGAAGGAAGCCAAGGACCTCGTTGACGGCGCACCGTCGACCATCTTCGAGAACGCGAAGAAGGAAGACGCCGAGAAGGCCAAGGCTGAGATCGAAGAGGCCGGCGGCTCCGTCACCCTGAAGTGACGCTGCCGGACCCATTGATGGGTGTCAGCAGTTGATGAGCGTCACCTGCTGAGTGTATTGTCACGGGCGCAGGTGTCTGCCACTTGGTGGTCGTCTCTGTGTCCTGAGCCCAGTCGATGCGGTCGATAGCTTCGACAAATCCCGGATCCCCCATGTAGGGGATCCGGGATTTTCCTATGGCCGGGATTTTCCTATGGGAGGGTAGCCCCAATCCTGGGGTGCGTGAGATGTGAGCATCGGGGTAGACAAATCTCCTGGATCAGGTGGTCAATTGTGCATAGGCGAGGTGAATGCAAGAGACAGATGAAAACCCTCCGACCTTTTTGTTGAAAAATCGAGGTAATCGGCGCTGACCTCGGGTGATGACATGCGCTGTGGATCGGCGAATACAGAGGAAAGCGCGCGCTCGTCCTCGTCAATTTAGTTGAAAATATGACCAATGAGGGGTGACTCTCTGCTACTGTCACGTACCGTCCAACAATGATGTTGGGTGTCTCCACAGCACTGCGCTAACCCGAAGAAGGGCTCATGAAACGAAAAGCCTCGTGGCTGCTGCCGTTTTTTGTCACATCGACGTTGCTTGCAGCTCCACTTCCTTCCCTCGCAGCCGACGTCGACGGCTACGTTACTCACGCTGAACTGACTGCCACGCAGACAGCTGAACCTGTCAAAGATGACGTGGTTCCCAGCGGCAATCAATACCGCTACCAGAAAAACGAACTCGCGGGATTCGTCCACTTCGGACCGAATACCTTCGAGGGAATTGAATGGGGCGAACACTACGGGCGACGTCCTCCCTCGGACATCTTCCGCTTATCGAAGGATTTCGATGCCGAAACCCTCGTCATGTCAATGAAAAAGGCGGGTTTCAAGCAGATCATCGTCGTGGCGAAACACCACGATGGCTTCTGCCTCTGGAACAGCGCATTCACCGACTATGACATCGCCAATACGAACTACAAGAACGGCCAGGGAGACATCCTCGCCGAAATCTCCGCAGTAGCCACCCGGGAAAACATGGACATGGGCCTGTACCTGTCCCCGTGGGATATTCACGAACCCAGCTACGGCTACTACGACGCCAACCACCGACCGACAACCCAAGATCGAGACGTTCTGGACTACAACGAGCATTACAACAATCAACTGAACGAAATCCTCTCGAACCCGAAGTACGGCAACAACGGACACTTCACAGAAATCTGGATGGACGGAGCCAAGGGCTCGGGCGCGAACGCACAGGACTACAACTTCCAAAAATGGTTCGACACCATTCAGCGCAACGAAGGTCGCGCGGCAGGTTTCGACTCCGACGCCATGCTCTTTGGAGCCGAATCGCACACAACCGTGCGGTGGATCGGGAACGAACTCGGACTCGCCGGTGCCAACACGTGGTCAAAGTCGAAGGTCAATAAACAGAGCAACACCATCGACTCGCGCAGCATCAGTGATCCCGAGGTAGGAACGAAAGCTACCGTCGGTTGGGAAGATGGTAACCAGTGGACCGTTCCCGAGGCCGACGCGCGAATCACCGCGGGGTGGTTCTGGGCAAACAACCGCAAAACTCCAAAGTCCCTCAAGGACCTGGGGAATATGTATTTCAACAGCGTTGGCCACAATGCGGTGCTCCTGCTGAATATCCCCCCG
This sequence comes from Schaalia sp. ZJ405, assembly GCF_011038885.2. Taxonomy (NCBI): domain Bacteria; kingdom Bacillati; phylum Actinomycetota; class Actinomycetes; order Actinomycetales; family Actinomycetaceae; genus Schaalia; species Schaalia zhouxuedongae. The sequence goes on from NZ_CP064952.1 coordinate 415,137, forward strand.
AATACTGATGGCACAGTTGACGAAGCAATCCGGTCGCGCCTGGGAGAATTCGGTGATGCGATCAAACAGAGCTTCGCAAAGAACCTGGCGGCAGCTAACGGGGCGAGCCTGAGTGCCTCCAATGTCCGCGGCAATGCCCAGCAGTTCTCGCCGAACACTCTGGTCGACGGAGATGACGCGACGCACTGGTCAACAGATGATGGGCAAAGCAGCGGATCCGTGATCGTTGATCTGGGCCGGTCGACACTTGCCGATGTGGTGTCCGTTGAAGAGGCCATTGAGTTCGGACAGCGCATCAATCACTACATGATTGAATACCGCAACAACACCACTGGGGCGTGGACGAAGCTGAAAGAAGGGACGACGATCGGTGCGAAGAGGCTTGTTCGCGACGTCCCATTCCGTGCCCGCCAGGTCCGCATCACAGTGAGCACTCCGGATAACAAAGTCCCGGTGCTTTCTGAAGTTGGTGTTTACAAGGTCGCCGAACCCTTTGAGCTTGCTTCCCCTGTCCCAGAGGGGATGGACCTGATCTCCATCACCCAAACACCCACTGCCCTCAACGGCAACATTGGTTTTCAAGCTGGGCGTGGATGGAACGCTGAAGGCGGCGTGCAGTACATCAACGGCGCGAATAAGTGGGCCAAAACAGGGGCGACACTCACACTGAAGTTCCACGGGTCCAAGGTCTACCTCATGGGAACACGCGATCCTGGGCACGGCACGATGGACGTCAGTATTGACGGAGGTCAGGCCGTCACGGTAGATACGAAAGACACCACGCGAAGTGTGGGGCAGAAAATCTACGAGTCGCCAGATCTTGATGACGGAGATCACACGCTGACACTGAGAGTTAAGAGCGAGGCCATCGGCATTGAAGCGGCGTTTGTCATTAACAACGGTGGCGTTGGCATGGTCGGTATTGACCGCGATTCTTTCCGGATGAACGAGGCATCGACCCTTGAGGTTCCGTTGACCCGCGTGGGAGGAACAAGCGGTGAGGTGAGAGTATCGCTTCAACCGAATCCCGGTTCGGCAATCCAAGATGATTTCGACACGGACAACGTTCCGGTGGTGACTTTTGCTGATGGACAGAAAACAGCAACTGCTCCCGTGAAGACGCGTCGAAATACGAACGAAACCGGAGATCAGCACTTCACTGTTGAGCTGACCGATCCGTCTGACACCCTCATTCTCGGCTTCATCACGAGGGCGCGAATCGACATTGCTGACACAGAAACCGAGGTGAAGAAGCCTCTCCTCGACGCAATTGCGAAGGCACAGAAACTTAATAAGGCCTGGTACACGCAGGGGTGGGAAGCCTTTGAGAAGGCGCGCGATGTGGCGGTTGGAGCTGCCGAGCAGCGGCCGGTGAATGCTGACGCGATGTCCGCTGCGGTTGAAGGGCTTGCTACAGCAACAGCGGCTCTGGTTGAACGTCAGAGCTTCTCGGCAGAGGATCCCTTCGTGTTCCCATCAACCGTTGGCGCCAAGACACTTGCCGAGGCCGAGTTCGGTCAGGTCACCGATGTCAAACTGCCGTCGGATGGACGTTGGGCAGCATCCGTTAACGATGCGGCATGGGCCTCTCATGGGAAGTTCGTCAACTGCATTAACCAGCAGGATACGTTGACGATTCCCTATCGTGCTGACCGCGCAGGAACGTATCGGGTCACGGCGTTCTACCGCTCAGGTGATCCGCGCAACGCCCTGGCGTGGACGGAGCCTTCCAACAAGATCGAGGCGGGGCAGGCTCAAGCAGGGGATTCCTCTGCCCAAGAGACACGTCGAGCCGAGTTTGACATGGTGGTTGCCGAGGCCGGGGCCGGCTCCTTGGTCTTCACCGGACCGGAGTTCAAGTCGCCGCAGCTGGACGCTTTGGAGTTTGAGCTGATTTCCGCGGTGGAGGAGCCCTCGGCTCCCTCGGATCCTTCGGAGTCCGAGGAACCGACTCAGCCGGCAGATCCGGGGAACACGACTGAGCCGAGCACGCCCGGTGAGCCCGCCAATCCGGCAGGGCCGAGTGATCCGGCAGGGCCGTCCGGTCCTGAGACCCCGACCGTCCCGGACACCCCGGGTCAGACGGGTGAACCCAGTGATCCTTCGGGTCCGTCCGGTTCTGAAGAGCAGCTCAAGCCCATTGAGATCATCGGGTTGGTTGAGGGAGCGACGAGCCAGGGGAAGCCATTGAGCTTCGTTGTCCGTGGTGTTGCTGCGAACTCCAAGGTGACGTACACGGTTCATTCACAACCGGTCGTCCTTGATCCGGTGACCGCAGATTCCCTCGGCGTGGCCAGGGCAGAGTGGATGGTTCCGAAGAACTTCGAGGTCGGGGAACACTCGGTGGTTGCGTCGGTCAATGGTGCAGAGATCGCACGCGCAACCTTTAGGGTTGTGGCGGCGCCTGCCGACACAGCTGACCCGGCTGCTCCGGTCAATCCGGGAGCCTCACCTGAGGGTGATCAGCCGGCAGATGGTGATCAGCCGACGGATACCAACAAGCCGGCAGATGGCGACAAGCCGGGGGATGGCGCAGATCCGGCGAATCCTCCTGCGCCCAAGCCTAGCGAGAAACCAGACAACGAAGGGCCTGACCCGGCGGGCACACCCAATGACGGAGGACGCCCTGGCGGTCCTTCGGATGAAGCATTGGGAATGCTCGAGAATCCCTTCGGAACATCGGGGATGAAGAAACCCGGTCAAGGCGCTGAGGCTGCCTCCGGGACGGCGATGAAACGGCGTCCGGTTACGGGGACGCATAGCCTTGCGTCCACCGGAGCAGTGGCGATGACCGGTGTCGGACTCACCGCTACTCTTGCAGCGCTGGGAGCTCTTGGCGTCAGGCGTTCGCGTCGTGACCGTTCCTCGCTCGGGTGACATGTGAGGATGTGGGCGCGCCCGGGTTGCCGGGCGCGCCCCGTCCTCGTCAATGCGCATCACAATGGAAAGCCCACTGATCACGGGATGCCCGAGGTGAGGCAAGGACCACGTCGAGGGAATTTGCTTGACGCGCAGAGAATCGCTAACATTTTCACTTGTCGATCCCGCGTAGCTCAACGGCAGAGCATCCGACTGTTAATCGGACGGTTACTGGTTCGAATCCAGTCGCGGGAGCCACACGAACGGCCCGGAGTCAGCGAAAAGTTGATCCGGGTCGTTTCGCATATTCCCGGAAATCTCGCTGTGGCTGCCCGAGGGGGAGAGCGTGAAAAAGACCGATGTGGGGGTGGCGCGCGCTAAGGAGGCGCCGCCATCTGCGCAGGAGATCCGCACCGAGCTCATTCTTCGTCTCGTTGAACAGATTCCTCCGGGGAAGGCGGCAACCTATGGGCAGATTGCGCGCATCGTCGGCACGGGTGCGCGCGTTGTTGGACGCGTCATGGTTCAGTGGGGTGAGTCGGTTCCCTGGTGGCGCGTCGTGAACGTTCACGGAAAGTTTCCGAAAAATCTTCGTTCGGGGGCCCGATCTCACTGGGTGGACGAGGGGATGATGATGCTGGGTGATGGGGAGCAGATTGACCTGAATCGGTGTCAGGTGGATGACGAATTACTTGAAAGTAACTGTCAAAAAATCCGCGAGATTCTGCGGAAAGAAGCCGATGAAAACGGTTGTCAAGTATTTCAATGAATAACGATTTTGTAACGAGATGGCGTTGAGCATTCGTCTTTTCCGACAGAGTGTTCTACTCTTGAGTCACGCCAAAGAGGGCGGCAGTTGATCTCTGGTTTCGTTAGCGTTAACGAAACCGGGGAGGCCCAGGAACAACGTAGTTACTGGTACCCAAGGGGTGAGAAGTGACGAACTTACTTGAATTAAAGGGGATTTCCAAGACATTTCCCGGTGTCAAGGCACTGTCTGATGTGGATCTTGACTTGCGCGCCGGGGAAATTTTGGGACTCTGCGGTGAGAACGGTGCCGGCAAGTCGACGCTGATGAAAGTCCTCACCGGTATCCACAAAGCAGATCCGGGGGGTGAGATCTGGCTCCAGGGGGAAAAAGTTGAGATTCGCGGAACGAATCATGCTCGTGACCTCGGCCTGAGCATCATTCACCAGGAACTCAATATCATCCCGGACCTCACGGTTGCACAGAATCTCTATATCGGGCGTCCCCGCTCCCATCGGGGCGGCTACATTTCCGACCGTCAACTGGTCAAAGACGCGCGTGAACTCTTTGAGCGCCTCAATATGGAGCTGAACCCGAATGATGTCTGCCGCGATCTTCCAGTTGCTCGCTTGCAGATGCTCGAAATCGCACGTGCTCTGTCCTATGAGTCAACAAAGATCCTCGTCATGGACGAGCCGACGGCTCCGCTGACAACCACGGAAACGGATCAGCTTTTCGAGCTCGTTCACAACTTCATTACCCCGCAGACGGGCCTGATCTTCATTACTCACCGTATGCCCGAACTTGCACGCATGACCGATCGCATCGCAGTTCTGCGTGACGGTCAGTACATCGGAACGGTCGATACGGCCACAACCCCGATGCCCGAGGTCATCAAGATGATGGTCGGTCGTGCAGTCCCCGCGGATGCACGTCCCACCACGAAGCCGATCTCGGATGAAGTCCTTCTCAAGGTTGAAGGCTTGTCAACGAAGAAGACCGTCCATGACGTGTCCTTCGAGGTCAAGAAAGGTGAGATTTTCGGCTTCGCCGGTCTTGTTGGCGCGGGTCGTACCGAGGTCGCACGCGCGCTGTCGGGTGCTGACCCCCACACGGAAGGTGAGATCTTCATCAACGGACAAAAGGTGAAGATCCGCAATGCCACGGACGGTGTGAAGAATGGCATCGGCTACCTGTCCGAGGACCGTAAACAGTACGGTCTTCTCCTGGATAAGTCGATCGCTTTCAACACAGCGCTTGCGTCGATGGATCAATTCAATAAAGCAGCGGTGATTACGAGCGGCAAGATTGAAAAAGTCGCTCAAGAATACGTTGACAAGCTGCGTACCCGTTGCCCGGGAATCGACACCGAGGTTCGGGCACTCTCGGGTGGTAACCAGCAGAAGGTCGTCATTGCTAAGTGGTTGGTTCGTGACGCTGAGATCCTCATCTTTGACGAGCCAACACGCGGTATTGATGTCGGCGCGAAAGACGAGATTTACACACTGTTGGAAGAACTTGCCCGTCAGGGGAAGGCAATCATCGTGATTTCATCCGAGTTGCCGGAGGTTCTGCGGTTGGCCAACCGCGTCGCCGTGATGGCTCATGGCCGAATCATTGGCACACTCAATAACGAGGATGCCACCCAGGAAAGCATTATGGAATTGGCCACCGTCGGCCAGGAAGAAGTGAACGGAGAAGTCGCGTGAGCACCAGTGTCAACGCAAAGGCAGCGAAGACCCCAAACCCGGCGGCTGCCTTCCTTAATCGAAACATGCAGCTGCTCCTTGTGGCGGTTGCGCTTGTCATCATCTACGTCTACTTCATGTTTGCTGCGCCAGGATTCTCGCAGCCGAAGATCCTCACGGACATCCTCCTCCAGGCGGCATTCACTGGAGTCATGGCCTTCGGTGCGACATTCGTCATCGCAACCTCAGGTATCGACCTTTCCGTCGGTACGGGCATGACCTTGGTTGCAGTGATGGGAGGTGTCTTCCTTTCGGGTGATTGGATGAACCTTCCTCTGGGCGTGGGACTTATCCTCATCCTCGTCGTCGGTGCGTTTATCGGTCTGATCAACGGTATCAACGTCTCTTTCCTCGGTCTGCCACCGTTTATCGCAACGCTCGCAATGATGATGGTCGCGCGCGGTCTTGCCCTGGTGATCTCCGGAAAAGCAACGATCTCCATCGCGAACAGCGGATACATCGCCCTGTCGACGGGATCGCTCATTCCGGGACTGTCTAACGCTGCGCTGATCTTCATTGTTCTGACGATTCTTGCTGCCTTCCTTCTCAACAAGACTCTGCTTGGCCGTTACGCACTGGCAATCGGATCGAACGAGGAAGCCACGCGTCTTTCCGGTGTGAATGTCCGCCTGTGGAAGCTCATCATCTACACGGTCGCCGGTGTCTTCATGGCGATTGGCGCAATCCTCTACTCGGCACGATTTGGATTCGTTCAGCCTGCTGAGGGTGTGGGCTTCGAGCTCAACGTCATCGCCGCAACCGTTATCGGTGGAACCTCCCTCGCCGGTGGTCGCGCATCGATTCCAGGAGCCTTTGTTGGCGCGCTCATCATGGAGACTCTGAAGAAAGGCCTGACGATGATGGGTGTTCCCTCTGAGTGGCAGCTCGTTGTCACCGGTATCGTCGTGCTCCTCGCGGTCTTCATTGACAACATTCGCCGCGCTCGTGAGAACGCCGCCTGATCTCGGCATCCGCGAACATTATCCAGACTTACTGAGCACCCCGTTCAGTATTCATCGAGAAGAAAACGGACTCGCTGTCCACCAAATGAACAGGTTCAGAAATATCTGAACCACCCCACGAAAGGAAAACACATGCGCCCCATCGGACGTATCGTTGCCGCCGCTGCTGTCGGCACACTTGCCCTCGGCATGGCCGCTTGCTCCACATCGATGGACAAGGGCTCCGAAGGCTCAGACAAGGAAATGATGTCGGACTCTTCGGCTGAGGGTGAATCCGCTCTGCCGACCGAGCAGTCCGAAGAAGTTCCTGAAGGTGATGGTACCAAGACCATTTACCTTGTTTCCAAGGGCTTCCAGCACCGCTTCTGGCAGGCAGTGAAGGAAGGCGCTGAGGAAGCTGGCGAAAAGTACAAGTACAAGGTTGAGTTCGTTGGCCCCGACGATGAGACCAAGGTGACCCAGCAGCTCGATCAGCTCCAGGCTGCGTTGGACACCAGCCCCGCCGCGATCGGCCTCGCAGCCCTCGACTCGAGTGCTGCAACCCCGCTGCTCAACAAGATCAAAGATCAGAACATTCCTCTTATCGCTTTCGACTCCGGTGTTGATTCCGACATTCCGTTGACCACGGTTGCAACGAGCAACACCGATGCTGCCGCCGAAGCAGCCAAGCACATGATTGAGATGCTTGATGGCAAGACCGGCTCCGTTGGTCTGATCTGCCATGACGCTACCTCGGCCACCGGCAAGCAGCGTTGCGAAGGCTTCAAGGACTACTTCAAGAAGAACGCTCCCAAGGGCCTGATGCTCCTCGACGAGCAGATCGCTGGCGAGGTCGGCAAGGCTGCTGACACCTCGAAGGCCATTATCCAGGCGAACTCCGACATTGTCGGCATCTACGGCTCCAACGAAGCTGCTGCTTCGGGCGCCATCCAGGGCAAGAACGAGTCGGGCAAGTCCGAAGTTGTTGTTGTCGGTTTCGACTCTGGCAAGACCCAGATCGCTGCAATCAAGGACGGTTCGCAGGCCGGTGCAATCACCCAGGCTCCCAAGCTCATCGGCTTCAAGACGGTGACCGCTGCAATTCAGGCACTCAACAACATCCCGCTGCCGAAGGTCATTGACTCCGGCTTCTACTGGTACGACAAGTCCAACATTGACGCCGAGGACATCGCTCCGAACCTCTACGAGTGATCCGAGGATCCTGGACACATCAACCCAGGACGGTGATACGGACCGGTACATCAGATCCGGCACGTAACACCGCCTAGCTCAAAGCCTGCTGTGGTCGGGCACCGGGACACAGACCGTGCCCGACCACAGCAGCTCACACATATCAGGCGCATATATCGTGTGCGGTCGTGCCGCTTTGGCAAAGCCCACCGGCGTTTGCTGCGTCAACGTCAGCATTAACGGTGATAGGGGATTTCCCAACAGCACCCGAAAATATACGCCGATACCAAGGAATCCGAGGGGCTTGAATGGCCCCCAACACCACTTATAGATGAAAGAAGATCAGAGAAGACATGAGCCATCATCCCCGTATCGGAATCCGCCCCGCGATTGACGGCCGCCGCCGTGGCGTCCGCGAAAGTCTGGAAGACCAGACAATGGGCATGGCGAACCGCGTCGCCAAGCTGTTCACCGAGAATCTGCGCTACCCCGACGGCGAACCCGTTGAGGTTGTCATCGCCGACACGACAATCGGTCGCGTCCACGAAGCGAAAGCATGCGCCGAAAAGTTCCAGGCAAACAACGTAGGCCTGACCCTGACGGTCACCCCGTGCTGGTGCTACGGCACGGAAACCACGGACATGGATGCGACGATGCCGCACGCGATCTGGGGTTTCAACGGCACTGAGCGTCCCGGCGCGGTCTACCTTGCCGCTGCGCTTGCAGGCCACGCCCAGATCGGTATCCCCGCTTTCGGTATTTACGGCAAGCAGGTTCAGGATGCCGACGACGAGTCAATTCCCGAGGACGTGCGCCAGCGTCTCCTCGACTATGCAACTGCCGGTCTTGCCGTCGCGCAGATGCGTGGCGAAGCGTATCTGTCGATGGGGTCAGTGTCGATGGGTATTGCCGGCTCAGCTGTGACCCCCGACTTCTTCGGTCCCTACCTGGGCATGCGTAACGAATACATTGACATGTCCGAGTTCACGCGCCGTATCGACGAGGAAATCTACGACAAGGACGAATACGAGAAGGCCTACGCGTGGATCCGCGAGAACTTCACCCAGGGTGAAGACTTCAACGATCCTGAGGGTCAGTTCCCCGAGAAGCACGAAGACTGGTGGAAGTTCGTCACGAAGATGACGCTCATTGGTCGTGACCTCATGCACGGTAACCCGAAGCTTGCTGAGCTGGGCTTCGAGGAAGAGGCGGGTGGCCACGGAGCCATCGCTTCCGGTTTCCAGGGACAGCGCCAGTGGACGGACCACTTCCCCAACGGCGATGTCATGGAGACCATTCTCAACACGAACTTCGACTGGAATGGTGCTCGTCAGCCCTCCGTCATGGCGACGGAAAACGACTCCCTCAACGGCGCATCAATGCTCTTCGGTCACCTGCTGACGAATACTCCGCAGATCTTCTCCGATGTGCGCACCTACTGGTCACCCGAGTCCATTGAGCGTGTCACCGGATGGAAGCCTGAGGGTCGCGCCGCGGCCGGTATCCTCGACTTGCGTAATTCCGGCTCGACGACTCTCGACGGTGCGGGCAAGGCCGTCCGCGACGGTGAGAATGTCATCAAGCCCTGGTGGGAGATTACCGAGGACGATCAGAAAGCCGCCCTTGAGGCAACAACATTCCACCCGGCAGCCACCGGATACTTCCGTGGTGGCGGCTTCTCAACTCACTTCCGTACCTCCGGTGAGATGCCGGTGACGATGTGCCGCATCAACCTTGTGCGCGGCCTCGGACCGGTCATGCAAATCGCCGAGGGCTGGACCGTTGAGCTGCCCGACGAGGTGGCAACGATCATTGAGAACCGCACGGACCGTGCCTGGCCGACAACGTGGTTCGTTCCCAACCTCACCGGTGAAGGTGCGTTTGCATCCGTGTACGACGTGATGAACAACTGGGGAGCTAACCACGGTGCGATCTCCTACGGTCACATCGGTGGTCAGCTCATCACAATGGCCTCAATGCTCCGCATCCCGGTGAATATGCACAACGTTCCCCAGGAGCGTGTCTTCCGCCCGAAGGCATGGTCGCTGTTCGGTACCGAGTCCCCCGAGGGCGCGGACTACCGTGCATGCCAGACCTTCGGTCCGCTCTACCGTTGAGATGAATCTCTGACCATGTCATGAGGTCTTTTGGGGACGAGGACGGACCGACTTTCTCCACGAATGCACGGCTGTACTTGGCGGCTGCGCTTCGTGGAGGGGTCGTCCTCCTCGTCTCCCTCAACCTCCCGCTCGCGCTCAGTCAAGCGCGTTTTAGTGAGCCCGGCATGACGACGTGGCTCTCACACTCTTGCGGACGAGGATCCGGCACCGGGCTGGTATCCTCGTGCTCGTCCTCGTCCCCGAAACTTCGTGCGCACAGGCAAGGCAATGTCGCAGGCCAAGGTGCGCTGTGGAACACAAAGGAACTCAGATGACTACCGCACTTGCTGTCGACCTCGGATCGGCTTCCGGGCGTGTCTTAGCTGGGACGCTCCGCGAGGATGGCCGGATCGACGTCACCGATGTCCATCGTTTCAAACATCAAGCACAACGACACCACGGGTCGCTGATCTGGGATGTTGACACAATGTGGGACGAGGTCGTTGTCGGTCTGCGCAAGGCTGTTGAGCAGTTCCCCGACGCGGTCTCTGTTTCCGTGGACACGTGGGGCGTTGACTGTGTTCCACTTGATGCTCACGACGAGCGTGTGGGCGAGGTCCGCGCGTACCGTGACGAACGAACCCAGCGAACGCTTGATGAGTTCCGCTCTCGGATTTCCGATCGTGAGTTCTTCGCCCTCACAGGCATTGAACCGGCGACGATCAACACAGCGAATCAGCTTGTCGCATTGACCATTGAGGAACCCGAGCTTGCCGAGCGCATTGACACGTTCCTCTACCTTCCCGACTACTTCGCGTGGAAACTCTCCGGCGTTAAGGGCTGGTCACGGTCGATTGCGTCGACTTCTGGTCTGTGTGAGCCAGGATCCCCCCGATTCTCCAACGAGGTCTTCTCGCGCCTTGGACTGAATCGCGACTGGGTGGGTGAGCTCAGCGACGACCTGACCGTTGTTGGTCAGTGCACTGTTGAGGGGCTGGAGATGCTCACCGTCGTGCGCGGCGGTGCCCACGATTCCGCGTGCGCTGTTCACGGGCTCCCCATTGACGAGGGCGTGCGCGCGTACTTCCTGTCGTGCGGTTCCTGGTCGGTGCTGGGTGCGCTGGAGGATCATCCACTGGTGTCCGACGCGGCGTTTGAGCTCGGGTTGACGAATGAATCGCGGACCGACGGGGGAGTGCGACCGCTGTTCAACATCACCGGGATGTGGATCCTTCAGGAGATTCAGCGTCAGTGGGAGCGTGAAGGGACCCCGACGGATACCGATGAGCTTGTTGCTCAGGCTCGTGAATGTCCGCCCTCGCCGGCGTATTTCAATCCCGATGACCCCTACTTTGCTGAGCCTGGGCAAATGCAGCAGAAAATTGACGAGGCAATGGACAAGCAGGGGGCCCCGCGTCCAACGACGAAGCCCGAGTACGTCCGTCTGATTATTGAATCCTTTGCTCAGCGCTATGCGCGGGCCATTGATGAGCTCACCGCGATCACCGGGGTTAAGCCCGATCAGCTCAATCTGGTTGGTGGGGGAGCGCGTAACCATCTTCTCTGTGACCTCACGGCTCAAGCCTCGGGGGTGCGTGTTGTTGCCGGACCGATTGAGGCTTCAACCCTCGGATCCCTTCTTGCACAACTTGAAACCCTCGGTCACCTCGATCCGCGTGACCGCCCATCTGTGATTGCGAAGACAGCGAAAACTCATGCCCACTCGCCCGCAAGTAACTAAGAAAGTGTCGCTGGCTGACGTTGCGGCGTTGGCCGGAGTGTCAACGAACACGGTGTCGCGCGTTGTGCGCGGGGATGCCGAGGTGGCCGATAAAACCCGCAAAAGAATCAGTCGGATCCTTCAAGAGGTGGGGTATCGTCCAAATCTTGCGGCCCGGGCGCTTGCGTCCAATCGGACGGGTGTTCTCCAGGTGCTGCTGGCTGCCCCGATGTTTCACGGGCATGGATCGGTGCTTTTGTCGGTCCTCAACGCGGGCTCGCAGGCCGGATATCACGTGTCTTTGTCGAATGCTTACGGCGTTGACCGGATGGGGACCTCGAATGTCACCCCTTTCGACGTTGACGGAGTTGTCATTCTCGGTGGACAGGACCCGACTGTGGACCTTGCCCTCGAAATTGGCCGGCGACTGCCGACGGTGCTCGTTCTGACATCCGAGCGGGAACTGGAGAATATCTCAACGGTGTCAGTTGACAATGTCCGCGGGGCGAAACTTGCAACCGAACACCTGCTTCAGCAGGGTGTCACAGACATCATGCATATTTCTGGACCTCGGGGCTGGTCGGATGCCGTGGGAAGGCGCACCGGTTTTGAGTTGGCATGTGCGGAAGCCGGTGTTGAGGGGCGTGTCGTTGAATCGGATTCCTGGGATGCTCAGGAGGGGTATGACGCGATGCGTTCACAGTTCAGGCTCCCTCAGGCTTTGTACACCGCGAATGACCAGCTTGCCTTGGGGGCGATGCGGGCGATTTACGAACGAGGAGCGAGCGTCCCTCGGGATGTGCGTGTTGTTGGGTTCGATGACCTCGACGGAGCCGAGTGTTTCTGGCCTCCGCTGACATCGATTCGTCAGCCTTTTGATCGGGTTGGGCGCACCGCGGTACGCCTCGTTCGATCAATGATGGATGGTGCCGATCCGCAGGATATTTCCATTGACCCCGAACTGGTGATCCGAGCCAGCTCGCTGCTTTAGCTCAGAAGTTTCACTCTCTGTGATGAAAGGACAGAATCTATGCTGTATGGACCAATGACTCACCCTCAGTTCCTCCGGGCCTTGGCCGCTGCCGGTCACGGATCGAAAATTCTCCTGGCCGATGCGAATTATCCGCATACGACGGGTGTTAATGAGCGCTGCGAACTCGTGTCGCTCAACTTCGCGCCCGGGATGCTTGATGTGATCCAGATCCTGGAGGTGCTCAAGCGCACGATCCCCATCGAGAAGGCCGAAATCATGACCCCGGCCGCGGATCAAGCTCCCGTTGATATTCCGATTCACGATGAATTTAAGGCTCAGCTCCCCGATGTTGAGTTCGGGGAACTCTCGCGTTTCGACTTCTACGAGGCCGCACGTTCACAGGATGTCGGCATCATCGTTGCCACCGGTGAGCAGCGACTGTACGGCAACCTTCTTTTGACGGTCGGTGTTCGTCAGCCCGGGGAGTGATACTTTCGTTTTTTCTTTCGATTGTCTCGGGCAGCGGCCCAGCATCATTGCGATGCTGGGCCGCTGAGCTTATTGGGCGAATAGTTACTGAAAATTCGCCGAAAATGCCGTGAGTGTTCGAGGTGGACTCGGGTGGAGAAAAGACGAAAAAGTTGACAATCAAACCTCTTGCATCCTTTCGTTTAATTTACTAAACTCGCTTCATAAGAAAGCGAATCGAAAGTTGTATGGTCGCGAAGAGGTGATCAGATGGGACGCGTAGAGCGCACTGATTTCATCCTGAACCGCCTTGCTCAAGAAGGCGAGGTGAGTGTCTCAGCGCTCGCGGATGCCCTCAACGTGTCCCCTGTTACCGTTCGGACAACGCTCAAGGAACTCGAAGATGGGGGATACCTTGTGCGCACTCACGGTGGGGCGCGTCCGACAACTTTCAGGAACATCCGTTTGCGGCAAAACGATCGGATCGAAGAAAAAGAACGGATCGCACGTGCCGCTGCGCAGATGGTTCGCGATGACGACCGAATCATGATTGAAGCGGGCACCACGTGTGCCCTCTTGGTCAAATACCTCGCCGGGAAACGTGGTGTACAGGTCGTCACCAACTCGCTCCTGGCATTTGCTAATGCGCGTTCCAACCCGCGTCTTGACGTCACACTCACCGGAGGGCGATTCCGCGCCGAATCAGAATCCCTCGTGGGACCCGTCACCGAACGCGCCATCAATGACTTCAACGCCCGCCTCGTGTTCCTGGGAACCGATGGCTTCACCGTTGAACGGGGACTCACCACGCAGCTCGTCGAAGGCGGGCAGGTGGGAACCATCATGCGTAATCGCGCAGAAGAGACCTGGCTTCTCGCTGACTCATCCAAATTCGGGCGAGCCGGTTTTGTCAGCTATATGGGGATCGAGGATGTCGCGGGGATCATCACCGACAGCCAACTTCCCAAAGAATCCATCAAGGAATTGACCGAGCGTACACAGCTACGCATCGTCTAGGAGGAAACACATGGCCACCATCGTGGTGATGCCCCAGCTGGGCAACTCTGTTGAGTCGTGCATTATCGTCGAATGGAGCGTGAAAGAAGGCGACACTATCTCCGTCGATCAGACTCTCTGCTCGATTGAAACAGACAAGTCCACTATGGAGGTTCCCAGCACCGACGCTGGAACCGTTCTCAAACTCCTGTGGGACGAGGGCGACGAGGTCCCCGTCAAGGATCCCCTCCTCATCGTGGGCGAACCCGGCGAAGACATTTCCGACCTCGTTCCCGGAGGCTCCAGTGAAGAAGCTGCCGCTCCAGCCGAGGCCGAGGAATCTTCCGACACCGCCGCCTCTGCCACGACCCCATCCTTTGCAACGACAACCGCTTCGGGCGCAGTTTCCCCGCGCGCGCGTTCCCTCGCAGGAGCCAAAGGCATCGACACCTCAGCGATCACCGAGGGCTCCGGACCCCACGGACGCGTCATTGAGCGTGACGTGCAGGCCGCAATCGCCCAGGGACCCGCATTGACGAACGCTGCGCGCATCCAGGGTGGAACCGCTGCCGAAGGCACCGGCATTGGTGGACGTGTGACAACGGCCGACATCGCCGGCCAGGGAGCGCAGACCACCGATGCTCCGGCAGCATCGTCCTCGGCCCCCGTTGCAATCCCCGCGGCAGACTTCCCCGGAGCAACGGAATCAACCCAGCTCAAAGGTGTGCGCAAGGTTGTTGCTCAGCGCATGATGGAATCGCTGGCCGAGACTGCGCAGCTGTCCTACACCGTGTCGGCTAAGGCCGAGGGCCTCATGGCGATGCGCAAGAAACTGAAGAACTCTGACGAATCCCTTGGCCTGAGCAAGGTTACCATCGGTGATCTCGTGGGTTACGCCGTCGTCAAGACCGTTGCGAAGTACCCGGCGTTCAACGCGACACTTGAAAATGGAACCTTCACGAAGTTTGAGCAGGTTCACCTCGGGTTCGCCGCTGACACGCCGCGCGGTCTGCTGGTCCCCGTTGTCCGCTCCGCCCAGGCGATGACCCTCAAACAGTTCTCCGCCGAATCCAAGCGTCTTGCCTCGGAGGCCATTGGCGGCACGATCAGCCCCGACTACCTCTCCGGCGGCACATTCACCGTGTCGAACCTCGGATCTTTCGGAGTGGAGACTTTCACCCCGATTATCAACCGTCCCCAGGTGGCAATCCTCGGTGTTGCCGCAGTCACGCCGCGTCCCGTTGTTCGCCCCGATGGCACGGTGGGAGTCGAACAGAGGATCGGGTTCTCGCTGACCGCAGACCACCAGGTCATTGACGGTGCGGACGCCGCCCGCTTCCTCAAGGACCTCGTGTCCGCCATTGAAAACATCGACGTCACCGTGCTCGCCTGAGCCTCACGCGCCCGATATCCCAAAGGAGAAACACACATGACTGAAACACACTTCGACGTCATCGTCCTGGGCGCAGGTCCCGGCGGGTATCTTGCCGCCGAGCGTCTTGGACACGCGGGGAAGAAAGTCCTCCTCGTTGAGGAACAGTACCTCGGTGGCACATGCTTGAACGTTGGATGCATCCCCACGAAGACCCTGCTCGCCGGCGCAAAGACATATCTGCACGCCAAAGAAGGCCAGCAGTTTGGCGTGACGGTGTCCGATGTCGCGGTTGACTGGCCACAGATGCAGGCCTGGAAGGAACAGGTTGTTCGGGGGCTCGTCGCAGGTGTCGCCGCAACGGAAAAGAAAGCCGGAGTCACCGTGGTCAACGCGCGCGGCCGCCTCGAAGGGGCTGGACGAGTCAGCGCTGATGGGACAACCTATACCGCCGAACACGTCATCATCGCGACAGGTTCAGTTCCCGCGATGCCTCCGCTTCCGGGAGTTCAGGACAATCCAGCAGTCGTTGATTCCACCGGCATCCTCTCGCTTCCCGAAGTTCCCAAGCGTCTCGCCGTGATCGGCGGCGGCGTGATCGGCGTGGAGTTTGCCTCGCTGTACTCAACCCTGGGATCCGAGGTCACCGTCATCGAAATGACGGAAGAAATCCTGCCGTTCATGGACAACGACATGGCGAAGAAGATGCGTTCGTCAATGAAGGGCATCACCTTTGAGCTCGGCTGCCGCGTTGAATCCGTTGAGGGGGCGACCGTTCGTTACTCCAAGGGAGACGAGCAACGCTCCTACGAGGCCGACGTTGTGCTCATGGCTGTTGGACGTCGCCCCGCAACCCAAGGATGGGGAGCCGAAGAGGCTGGACTTGAGATCAACCGCGGTGTTGTTGTTGACGACACGATGCGGACGAACCTGCCGAATGTGTGGGCGATCGGTGACGTTACCGGACGTTCCCTGCTGGCCCACGCCGCCTACCGTATGGCAGACGTTGCCACGGCGAATATCCTCGATCCCGAGGCCGCCAAGCGCGGTGAGGTTATGCGCTGGAACACCGTGCCGTGGGCCGTGTACTCGCTTCCCGAGGCCGCTGGAGTTGGCCTCACCGAATCAACGGCGAAGAAAGAGGGCCGCGAGGTTCTTGTTGCCAAGGTTCCCGCTCAGATGTCGGGTCGTTTCATCGCGGAGAACGGCTTCAAGGCACCTGGTGAAGCAAAGATCATTGCCGATCCGAAGACGCATCAGATCCTCGGTATTCACGTGCTTGGCACGTACGCAGCCGAAATGATCTGGGGTGCTCAGGCTGTCCTTGAGATGGAACTGACCATTGAAGATCTCCGCCAGGTCGTCTTCCCCCACCCAACGGTTTCCGAAGTCATTCGCGAGGCCGCCTGGGCCATGAAACTCTGATTCTCTGCACCATATCGAAGAAAGAAGCTGACGAAATGACGAAGTCACTGATTATTGATCCCGCCCAGGTGCGAGCCCCCGGGCGCGTCGAATTCCCCGAAGTTCCGATCAACCAATATTCCTTCAACCTGGATACTGAGCTGGGTCGCTACGGCAAAGACGGCATGGTGAACATGCTCCACGACATGATTGTCGTGCGGACTTTTGAGTCGATGCTTGACTCGATTAAGAAGACCGGTGCGTGGGAAGGCATCGAATACAACCACCGTGGCCCCGCCCACCTGGGTGTTGGCCAGGAATCGGCCTACGTCGGTCAGGCCGCGGTCCTTAGCCCAGACGACCAGGTCTTTGGTTCGCACCGTTCGCACGGTGAAATCCTCGCCAAGTGCTACTCCGCGATGCGTCAGATTTCCGCCGAGGACCTCGAAACGATTATGAAGGGCTTCCTTGACGGAGAAACCCTGTCCTACGCTGAAAAGATCGGCTACGACGGGACGCTGGACCTCACCGAGAACTTCATTCTTTTCGGCGCTCTCGCTGAGATCTTCGCCCGTAAGTCCGGGTTCAACCGCGGCCTCGGTGGCTCAATGCACACCTTCTTCCTGCCTTTCGGTTCCTTCCCGAACAACGCCATCGTCGGTGGCTCAGCCCCGATCGCCAACGGTGCCGCGCTGTTCAAGCGGATCAACCGCAAGCCCGGCATCGTCGTTTCCAACGTCGGTGATGCCGCCCTCGCCTGTGGCCCCGTGTGGGAGGCCATGAACTTCGCTGGCATGGATCAGTTCCGGACCCTGTGGCGCGAGGAAGACGGTGGCAACCCGCCGATCCTGTTTAACTTCTTCAACAACTTCTACGGAATGGGTGGACAGACCTACGGCGAGACAATGGGCTACGACGTCCTCGCTCGCGTGGGTGCGGCCATCAACCCCGAAGCCATGCACGCCGAACGTGTCGACGGCATCAACCCGCTTGCCGTTGCCGACGCAGTGTCGCGCAAGAAGAAGATCCTCGAAGAGGGACGCGGCCCGGTCCTCATGGACACGATCACGTACCGTTTCTCGGGTCACTCCCCGTCGGACGCGTCCTCGTACCGCACGAAGGACGAGGTCGACCTGTGGGAAGGCGTCGACTGCATCAAGGTCTACTCCGATCTGCTCATCGAGAACGGCCTGACCACGCAGACCGACATCGACAACTACACGGCGGGACTCACCGAGAAGCTGACGAAGGTTCTGCGCCTGGCCATTGACGAGGACGAGACACCCCGCGTTGCCGACGGTTACATCGACACCGTGATGTTCTCCAACACCCCGACCGACAAGATGGACGAGGGCGAAGCGGAGATCGACCTCGAGGATAATCCGCGTGTCAAGGCCATTGCCAAAAAGGTCCGCAGCTCTGTGGATGAGAACGGCAAGCCCGTGTCGAAGATGCGCATGTACCAGTTCCGTGATGGCCTTTTCGAGGCGATGCTCCACCGCTTTAAGGAAGACCCGACGATGGCTGCATGGGGCGAGGAAAACCGCGACTGGGGTGGCGCCTTTGCCGTCTACCGTGGTCTCACCGAGGCCCTCCCGTACCGTCGTCTCTTCAACTCTCCGATTGCCGAGGCGTCGATCGTTGGCGCGGGTGTTGGTTACGCAATGGCCGGTGGTCGTGCGGTTGTTGAACTCATGTACTGTGACTTCCTCGGACGCTCCGGTGATGAAGTTTTCAACCAGATGGCGAAGTGGCAGTCGATGTCCGCTGGCCTGCTGAAGATGCCGCTCGTCCTGCGTGTTTCCGTGGGCAACAAGTACGGCGCCCAGCACTCCCAGGATTGGACGGCGCTTACCGCTCACATCCCCGGCCTCAAGGTGTACTTCCCGACCACGCCGACCGATGCGAAGGGCATGCTCAACCTCGCCCTGCACGGCACTGACCCGGTGGTCTTCTTCGAGTCGCAGTTGCTTTACGACAAGGGTGAAGATTTCGAGCCCGGAGGCGTTCCCGAAGGCTACTACGAGACCCCCGAGGGTGAGCCCGCGATCCGACGCGAAGGCAGCGACATCACGATTGCCGGCTACGGTGCAACGATCTACCGCGCACTTGAAGCGGCCGATGTTCTCCAGGAGAAGTACGGTATGAGCGCCGAGGTCATTGACCTGCGTTTCATCGCCCCGTTGAACTACGACAAGCTCATTGAGTCCGTGAAGAAGACGGGCCGCCTGCTGCTGACCTCGGATGCGGTCGAGCGCGGCTCCTTCCTCAACACGGTTGCCGCAAACGTTCAGACCCTCGCTTTCGACGCCCTTGATGCGCCGATCGCGGTTGTCGGATCTCGCAACGGCATCACCCCCGGACCCGAGTTGGAGTCGTACTTCTTCCCGCAGGTCGACTGGATCATCGACGCGATCCACGAGCGCATTGTTCCGCTCCCAGGACACACGCCGTCGTCGAACCAGACCGAAGCTGAGCTCGCTCGGCGTCACCGTCTCGGACTCTGATCCCTGCGGCTGGGTCGGGTTCCGTCAGGACTCGGCCCAGCCCGCCGGGCACCCCGCTGTCCGACTCATTACCGAGGACGACGCCGTCCTCGCCTCGCCGGTGCGACAACACGAGCGCCGCCATCGGCCGGCGTGATCATGTGCGGCGCTTTCCCGTGACTCTCTGCCTGAATTCTTAACTATTTCCCCCGCTTGATGTGAAGAGGACCCGATGGATGCCACAAACGATGTGACTCTCAGCCAGGAGCAGCGCCTCGCTGCGCTGCGCACCCAAGCCGCTCAGGAGAATTTCCCCCAGTGGGTTCCCGAATCGAATAACCACATTCACACGTGCTACTCCTTCAGCCCGTACACCCCAACCGCCGCCGCCTTGAATGCGCGCCGCGCCGGGTTGCGAGTCGTTGGATCCGTTGATCATGATTCGATCGCCGCGGCTCCCGAGATGAGCGAAGCAACGAAAATCCTCGGCATGGGGTCTGTGACCGGTTTCGAGATCCGCGCAGTTTTTGACCCCCAGGGGCCACTCAACAACCGCAAACTCAATAACCCAGACTCTCAGGGCATCGCCTACATGACGGTTCAGGGCGTGCCTCATCAGAACCGGGAGAAAGTTGCCCAGTGGTTGGCTCCCAAACGGGCGGCGCGTTTGGAACGCACACTGAAGATGGCCGCTGCGGCAAACGACATCCTCACAGGCCTGGGGCTCGATCCCTTTGATCCACAGCGCGACATGGTGGATATCTCGCAATACGCGAACGGAGGCGGAATCACCGAGCGTCACCTCCTGGCAGCGATGGCGACGGCGCTGATCACAGGCTTTGGTCACGGGCAGCCCCTCGTTGACGGACTGACATCAATGGGCGTGAACATCCCCGCGAAACTTGTTGACGTCCTCGGAGACGAAAACAACCCGCACCTGATGTACGACCTGCTCGGCGTGCTCAAATCCGAGTACCTTGAGCGCATCTACATTCAACCCACAGATGAGCTGCCCACCACCGAGGACGTCGTTGCCTTCGCCGACTCGGTGGGTGCCATCGCGACCTACGCCTACCTCGGTGATGTGTCTGCCTCGCCGACAGGGGACAAGAAAGCAGAAAAATTCGAGGATGAATTCCTTGATGAACTTTTCGAGGCGATGGAGGCTAAAAGCCTGCGCGCTGTGACGTATATGCCGCCGCGAAACACAGCTGAACAGCTTGAACGCATTCATACGCTGGCCACGAAACACGGCATGCTTGAAATCTCCGGTGTTGACATTAACCAACCTCGTCAATCCTTCAACTGTCCGGAGCTGCGTCGTCCCGAATTCGCCGACCTCAACGAGGCGACGTGGGCAATGGTTGCTCACGAGGCACTGTCCACCGTCGACCCCGAACTCCATATTCTCGGCGAGGGTCGCCTCACCCCTCAGCGGCTCGCCCAAAGGATTGCCGAGTATGCCCCGCTTGGTCGTGCCATCGCAGATGGGGAAGACCCGGCGGAGGTCGCTCAGAGGGCGACGCGGGCCTGAGACCTGACTTTAGGCGAGGCCGCGTGCGCCGCGAATGCGGCGTCGTCCTCGTTCATGACAGATCACTTTCACCCCGGATTGGGGATAATTAACAAAGGACACTGATATGACACACGCACCGTTGCTTCGGGGACTGTTCCTGAGCGGGCTGGGACGCCCCGTCATCGTTCGTCCCACGACGGGCACCCCGGCACTGACGCTTCCTGAGGACCTGACAACTGCATCACCTGCGGATATCGAAGGCGTTGAATTTCCCGCCATCGTTGCCGTGGGAAACGAAACCTACGAGGTGTCCTTGACGACACGTGGGGAACGCGAAATCTCCGGACGCATCGCTGTTGTCACCGGCGGGGCTCAGGGGTTCGGCGCAGAAATCGCCAAAGGTCTTGTTGACCAAGGGTGCTTCGTGTACATCGCTGACCTCAACGCCGAAGGGGCGATCGCGAAGTCAAAGGAACTTGGATCCGACATTACCCATCCGATCACCGTCAACGTCTCCGATGAGGACTCGGTTGCAGCGATGGCCGAGGAAATCGAACGCGTGACCGGCGGACTTGACCTGGTTGTCTCAAACGCCGGAATCGTCCGCGCTGGGTCGGTACTTGAACAAGACGCTGCAATGTTCAAGCTGTCCACGGACATTAACTACGTGGCTTTCTTCCTGGTAACAAAGCACCTCGGGAAGCTTCTTGCACGCCAGCACGAGACCAGTGGTGCATGGCTAACCGACATTATCCAGATCAATTCCAAGTCCGGACTGGTTGGCTCGAATAAGAACGGTGCCTACGCCGGCTCGAAGTTCGGCGGTGTTGGTCTCGTGCAATCTTTCGCCCTTGAGCTGATTGAGCACGGGATCAAAGTCAACGCCATCTGCCCGGGAAACTTCTACGACGGGCCGCTGTGGTCCGACCCTGAGAAAGGGCTGTTCGTGCAGTACCTCAACTCCGGGAAAGTCCCCGGAGCAACAACCGTTGCCGAGGTCAAGGCCGCCTATGAGGCGAAGTCGCCGATCCACCGTGGAGCCAATGGGCTGGATGTTCTCCGTGCCCTCTACTACGTCGTTGAGCAGGCATACGAGACCGGTCAGGCGGTGCCCGTCACGGGTGGTCAGGTCATGCTGTCCTGAGGTGCCCCACGATTCCCTAGCTTTCATATCCTTAGACATTGACAGAAAAGAGAGACGACATGAGTGAGATTCCCTCCACCCAGTACGCCATCCAAATCGTCGGCGCGGAAGAATTCCGCGTCAATACAGAAAAAGAAGTCCATAAGGTCGGTCCCCACCAGATGATGCTCGAGGTCGAGGCCTGTGGGATCTGTTTCTCCGATACGAAGCTGCTCCACCAGTTCTCCACCCACCCGCGTAAATCCGAGGTTGTCTCCGGCGTCGACGCGAACGCGCTCAAGGACATCCCCTCATACTGCCCCGGCGATCAGCCCACCGTCCCCGGACACGAACCCGTTGCCCGCGTCATCGAAGTTGGCGATCAGGTCACGCATTTCTCAGTGGGTGACCGCGTCCTCGTTCAGGCCGACTGGAAGCACCTGCGCACCGCGAAATCCAACGGGGCTTTCGGTTACAACTTCGAGGGTGCATTGCAGGAATACGTCGTCGTTGATGAACGCTGCGTTGTGTCACCCTCGGGTGAAGAGTTCCTCATCCACGTTTCCGATGGTCCATCAGCGGCTGCCGTTGGCCTCATTGAGCCCTGGGCAACGGTTGAAGGATCCTACGCCTGGAAGGAACGCAACCACCTCGCCGATGGGGGACGGCTCCTCGTGGTCGGCGACGGAGACGTTGACGCCCTCACCCAGGCGCATGCTCCCGCCGAGATCGTCCGCATCGGAGCTGGCGAGGTTTCCACGGTTGAGGGTCAGGAATTCGACGACATCATCTACTTTGGATCCGACGCCGAAACAATTGAAAAAATCGCCGTTCTCATTGGCACGCGCGGGGTCCTGTGCGTTGTCCTAGGAGGGGGCACGATCGAGCGCAAGGTGTCGCTCGACATTGGCCGCGTGCACTACGACTTCACGCGTTTTTGCGGCACCACTGGAAACGACCCAGCCGAGGGGTACGCGTGGATTCCCTCGAACGGTGACCTGCGTGAAGGCGACAAGATCGGCATCATCGGTGCTGCCGGCCCAATGGGGCAGATGCACACGATGCGCGCCGTGACCTCCGGTGTCAAGGGCATTTCCGTTGTCGGCACAGACCTGTCGGATGAACGACTTGCTGGCCTTAAATCCGTTGTCGGCCCGGTCGCTCAGAAGAACGGTGTCCCGCTCGACATCGTCAACACCACAACCACGCCGCTTGAGCCCGGGTACACGCACATCACCGTGCTCGTTCCTGTTCCGGCGCTGGTGTCGCAAGCCGTTGACTTGGCTGCCGAGGATTCAATCCTCAATGCCTTTGCCGGAATCCCCGCAGGAACATTCGGTGACTTCGATCTCCAAGGCATCATCGAGCGCCGCATCTTCATGCTCGGTACCTCCGGTTCCGATGTCTCCGACATGCGCACGGTCCTGCACAAGATCGAAGAGGGAATCATCGACACGACGATCTCTCTCTTTGCGATCACCGGTATGGCAGGATTTGGCGATGCCATCAACGCAGTGATCAACCGGACTTCCGGCGGCAAGATCATGGTCTTCCCGAAGCTTCACTCACTCGGACTGACCCCGCTGTCGGAACTGGCTGAGAAACTGCCTGAGGTCGCTGCGAAACTCGATGACGACGGACTGTGGACGAAGGAAGCCGAAGAAGCTCTCATGGCTTCAGGCCTGTGAGCCTCACGTGGTTTCGCGTCTGTGAGCGTCTTTGGCGCTGAGTGAGGACACTCGTCGCTGAAGAACACATCAGGGCCGGTTGCACAAGGAAGTGCAACCGGCCCCTTTGTCCCCCAAAGACTCTTGTTCAGCCCATGACGTGCGCTGGAGGAGGCGCCTCGTCCTCGTCCCCGAAATTGAGGGACTACTGCCAGAAGTCGAGCTCTTCCGTGATGCCAATGTCGGCGGCACGGAAGTGCGGGTCGAGCCCGGCGGCGCGCTGACGGCGATAGTCGCTGGCGCAGTCGATGGCTTTCTTGCCCAGAACAAGGATCACCGGCAAGTTGATGAGAACCATCAGACCCATGAGGATGTCGCCGATCGCCCACACCGTGGAGAACTCCATGAGGGCACCGGCGAAAACGAGGAGAACTGCGACGGAACGGAAGATCGCGTACCCCCACGATGGGATCTGGCCGTGCTTGCGCAAAAGGAAACGGAAATTCACTTCCGCGTAGTAGAAATTACCGATGAGCGTTGTGAATGCGAAGACCAGCAACGCCGCGGAAACGAAGGGGTGGGCGAAACCGGCAAAAACCGTGGACATCGCGGACTGGACCAGAGGTGCTCCTGTGACGTCATCGCCGTAGGCAACCCCCGTGGAAAGAATGAGGAACGCGGTGATCGTGCAGATGATCATCGTGTCGATAAAGACCGACATCATCTGGACAAGCCCTTGCTTGACAGGGTGCGATACGGATGCCGAGGCAGCGGCGTTAGGGGCCGAGCCCACACCGGCCTCGTTTGAGTACAGGCCTCGCTTGATGCCCAGCATCATTGCCGAACCGGCAAAGCCGCCGAAAATTGCCTGGAAATCGAAGGCCTGCGAGAAGATTGCGCCGAACATCGCGGGAATGTTCTGCCAGTTGATGCAGATGACGATCAGGGCAACACCGACGTAAATGATCGCCATGATCGGCACAATAACCGCCGTGACGGCAGTCAGGCGGCGAGATCCACCGAAGATTGAGGCTCCCATCGCAATGGCCAGAACGCCGCCAACAATAACGGGGGTCCATGTTGGGTGAGACCAGGAATAGCTGGTGAAGGCCTCCGCGACGTTAAATGATGCGAGAAGATTGAATCCACCCATGTACGTGACGATGAGAATGACCGCGAAGGACATCGCGAGTCCTGGTTTCTTCAGAGCAATCAAAATGTAGTAGGCGGGGCCGCCGTGGGAGTCGCTGCCTCGCGAGCTGCGTTTCTTGTAGATCTGAGCGAGGGTCGATTCAATGAATGCCGTCGCTGACCCGAGGGTGGCGATCATCCACATCCAGAACACGGCTCCGGCGCCGCCCGTTGCGATTGCCGTGGCGACGCCCGCGATATTGCCAACGCCGACGCGCGAGGCCGTGGACACCATGAGAGCGCGGAATGACGAGAGTTCACCCTCATCTTTCGGTGGCTCTGTGACGACTCGGATCGACTCTGCGAACATGCGGATGGGAAGCGCGCGCGTTCGGATGAAGAAGTAGAGACCTCCACCGACCAGCAGAGCAACGAGGATATAGGTGTACAGTGCGTCAACGACGACGGTGAGTGCATTGTTGATCGCGGTCATTACATCTGCGAACATCGGATTCCTTTGGTTTTCTGGCACACGTTGATGAGTGGGTGTGGTTGAGTGCTCCGGTCAAGCCGGTGCACTCTTGGCGCATGCGACAACTGCTGCATGCGTGACGCGTGTGTCTGAGTGTCAACTCTCCGAGGTGTTTTCGCTCCTCAGAGGTTAAGTCTTCATGACCCACGCGTGGGGCACAGGCGGCTCATTGACAAGGATTTTGACATTCTCCTTGCGTTGGGCGCACGCTGCATCCATCTGAGATGGCGATAGTTTACCGAGCCAAGGGGAATTCGGGAAAGTCTGATGGTGATGTGGGGTGCGGGAAGCTGGCCAGTTGGCCAGCTCTCGTTCTCCTCTTCTCTTCTGCGTGCGTGCTATCGAAAAGGCCACGCACGGACGCCAGAACCTCGCCCAACCTCTTCTTCCACGTGTGCGCCGCCGAGGAGTGGTCGCGGACTTGTCGACAGCTCAGAAGATGGGGCACAGCTCTCATGAACGGTCTTACTCGCGAAATTTAGCCGTTTTTGCCACCTCCTCCCTGGTGAGCTGGGTTACGTGTGTACATCACATTTTGTTCAATTGGGGCGAGCGATCGGCAAAAATCGTTGAGAATCCGGGGAACTTGTCTCGCTCGTATCGTCGGACGGTAAGCGAGCCTGATTTGACTGGACGCTGTGTGGGTGGGTAGTGTTTTTTCTTGTCGCTTGGCTGGCTTTGTGGTTGGTTGGGTGGTGGTTGGTCCTTTCTGGCTTTGGCTCTGTTTGTGGGGTTGGGGTTGGTTTGTGATTGGTGTTGTTTGTGAACTCGATAGTGTGTTTGTTTGTTTTTATGCCTGTTTTTTGTTTTTGAGTTGTTTTTGGTTGGGATTGCCTGGGTTGGCTTGGCTGTTGTGGTTGGGTTGGTTTGGGTTTTTTCGAGTTTTTTGTTCGGAGAGTTTGATCCTGGCTCAGGACGAACGCTGGCGGCGTGCTTAACACATGCAAGTCGAACGATGATGCGGTGCTTTTTGTGCTGTTGATTAGTGGCGAACGGGTGAGTAACACGTGAGTAACCTGCCCTCTTCTTTGGGATAACGGTCGGAAACGGCTGCTAATACTGGGTATTCACTTTCCTTCGCATGGGGGTTGGTGGAAAGCTTTTGTGGTGGGGGATGGGCTCGCGGCCTATCAGCTTGTTGGTGGGGTGATGGCTTACCAAGGCTTTGACGGGTAGCCGGCCTGAGAGGGTGACCGGTCACATTGGGACTGAGATACGGCCCAGACTCCTACGGGAGGCAGCAGTGGGGAATATTGCACAATGGGCGAAAGCCTGATGCAGCGACGCCGCGTGAGGGATGTAGGCCTTCGGGTTGTGAACCTCTTTCGCTCATGGTCAAGTCTGGGTTTTGGGCCTGGGTGAGGGTAGTGGGTAAAGAAGCGCCGGCTAACTACGTGCCAGCAGCCGCGGTAATACGTAGGGCGCGAGCGTTGTCCGGAATTATTGGGCGTAAAGGGCTTGTAGGCGGTTGGTTGCGTCTGTCGTGAAATTTCCTGGCTTAACTGGGGGAGTGCGGTGGGTACGGGCTGGCTTGAGTGCGGTAGGGGAGACTGGAATTCCTGGTGTAGCGGTGGAATGCGCAGATATCAGGAGGAACACCGGTGGCGAAGGCGGGTCTCTGGGCCGTTACTGACGCTGAGGAGCGAAAGCGTGGGGAGCGAACAGGATTAGATACCCTGGTAGTCCATGCTGTAAACGTTGGGCACTAGGTGTGGGGGCCACCCGTGGTTTCTGCGCCGTAGCTAACGCTTTAAGTGCCCCGCCTGGGGAGTACGGCCGCAAGGCTAAAACTCAAAGGAATTGACGGGGGCCCGCACAAGCGGCGGAGCATGCGGATTAATTCGATGCAACGCGAAGAACCTTACCAAGGCTTGACATGCGCCCTGAGCCACTAGAGATGGTGGTGCATTTGGTTGGGGGTGTGCAGGTGGTGCATGGTTGTCGTCAGCTCGTGTCGTGAGATGTTGGGTTAAGTCCCGCAACGAGCGCAACCCTTGCCCTATGTTGCCAGCACGTTGTGGTGGGGACTCGTGGGGGACTGCCGGGGTTAACTCGGAGGAAGGTGGGGATGACGTCAAATCATCATGCCCCTTATGTCTTGGGCTTCACGCATGCTACAATGGCTGGTACAGAGGGTTGCGATGCCGTAAGGTGGAGCGAATCCCTTAAAGCTGGTCTCAGTTCGGATTGGGGTCTGCAACTCGACCCCATGAAGGTGGAGTCGCTAGTAATCGCAGATCAGCAACGCTGCGGTGAATACGTTCTCGGGCCTTGTACACACCGCCCGTCACGTCACGAAAGTTGGTAACACCCGAAGCTCATGGCCTAACCGTTTTGGGGGGAGTGGTCGAAGGTGGGATTGGCGATTGGGACGAAGTCGTAACAAGGTAGCCGTACCGGAAGGTGCGGCTGGATCACCTCCTTTCTAGGGAGCCTCGTTTTGGGGAATGCTGTGCGCGCGTGTTTGTGTGTGTGGTGTTTTTCTTGTGTTCATGCTTGTTGATCATGCGTTGTGTGTGGTGGGTGTGGGCGCGTTTTGGGGTTGCAGGCGTAGGTAATGGATGAGCATGCTGTCGGGTTCAGGTTCAACATTGTGTGGCCTGTGGCTTGCATCTGGACTGCTATTACTGTGGTTGTTTGGGTGTGTGGTGGGTTGTTGGTGATTTGTATAGTGGTTGCGAGCATCTTTATTTTTTGTGTTTTGTGTTTGTGTTTAGTTTTGTTGGGCATTCGGTGGATGCCTTGGCATCAAGAGCTGATGAAGGACGTTGCGGCCTGCGATATGCCTCGGGGAGTTGGCGAGCGAGCTTGGATCCGAGGGTGTCCGAATGGGGGAACCTAGCCCTGGTTGTGTGGGGTTACTGTCATCTGAACGTGTATAGGGTGATGGGGGGAACGCGGGGAAGTGAAACATCTTAGTACCCGTAGGAAAAGATATTCCGTGTGTAGTGGCGAGCGAAAGCGGATGATGGCTAAACCGTGTGCGTGTGATTAGTCGGCGGGCGTTGCGTGTGCGGTGTTGTGGGGCTCGATCGTTCCATCTCTGCCGGGGTGGGGTTTTGTTGTGTTGTGGGAGTTGAACATTCTGGGATGGGTGACCGTAGTGCGTGATAGTCGTGTAGGCGGACCGTGACATGATGGGACGGGTTGGGTGCCCGAGTAGTGCGGGGCTCGTGGAATCTCGTGTGAATCTGCCAAGACCACTTGGTAAGCCTGAATACTTCTTGGTGACCGATAGTGCATAGTACCGTGAGGGAATGGTGAAAAGTACCCCGGGAGGGGAGTGAAATAGTGCCTGAAACCGGGTGCCTGTAAGCCGTCAGAGCCTTGTGGGGTGATGGCGTGCCTTTTGAAGAATGAGCCTGCGAGTCAGTGATGCGTGGCGTGCTTAACCCGTGTGGGGGATGCGTAGCGAAAGCGAGTCTGAAATATTGTTGGGCGTGTGTCGCGTGTTCTGGACCCGAAGCGGGGTGATCTACCCATGGTCAGGTTGAAGCAAGGGTAAGACTTTGTGGAGGACCGAACCCACCTCAGTTGAAAATGGGGGGGATGAATTGTGGGTAGGGGTGAAAGGCCAATCAAACTCCGTGATAGCTGGTTCTCCCCGAAATGCATTTAGGTGCAGCGTTGTGTGTTGCCTGGTGGAGGTAGAGCTACTGGATGGCTGATGGGCCTTTTGGGTTACTGACGTCAGCTAAACTCCGAATGCCATTAGGTTGAGCATGGCAGTGAGACTGCGGGGGATAAGCTTCGTAGTCGAGAGGGAAACAGCCCAGATCATCAGCTAAGGCCCCTAAGTGTGCGCTAAGTGGGAAAGGATGTGAGATCGCGGTGACAACCAGGAGGTTGGCTTAGAAGCAGCCATCCTTGAAAGAGTGCGTAATAGCTCACTGGTCAAGTGGTTTCGCGCCGACAATGTAGCGGGGCTTAAGTGTACCGCCGAAGCTGTGACATTCACACGTATAAGACCTGAGGGGCAAAGCCTTTTGGGTTGTGTGGGTGGGTAGGGGAGCGTCCTGCTCGCGGTGAAGCCTGCTGGTGATGGTTGGTGGAGCGTGTGGGAGTGAGAATGCAGGCATGAGTAACGTTTGGCGGGTGAGAATCCCGTCCGCTGATTGACTAAGGGTTCCAGGGGCAGGTTTTTCCGCCCTGGGTTAGTCGGGTCCTAAGGCGAGGCCGACAGGCGTAGTCGATGGGTGACCAGTTGATATTCTGGTACCGCGTAATAACCGACAAGTGCTGAAGCTGGTGTGCTAACCATTTGCCGCTGCTCGCCTTTCCCTTTTGGGGTTGGGTGTTGTGGTGGTTGTGGGGTCCTGCTGGTGTGTAGGTAAGCGTGTTAACAGGGGTGACGCAGGAAGGTAGCTGGCGCACACTGGTGGTTTGTGTGTTTAAGGTTGTGGCCTGTTGCTCAGGTAAATCCGGGTGACATTGTGGGTGAGGACTGATGAGGCTGGCCGTTGTGGTTGGCTGCTGGTGATCCTATGCTGCCAAGAAAAGCCTCGACGTGAGGGGGTTACGCGCCCGTACCCTAAACCGACTCTGGTGGTCAGGTAGAGTATACCGAGGCGTTCGAGTGAATCATGGTTAAGGAACTCGGCAAAATTCCTCCGTAACTTCGGGATAAGGAGGACCTCCGGCGGTCTCACGCCCATGCGGTGTGGTGGTGGTTGGGGGTCGCAGAGAATAGGGAGAAGCGACTGTTTATCAAAAACACAGGTGCGTGCGAAGTCGTAAGACGATGTATACGCACTGACGCCTGCCCGGTGCTGGAAGGTTAAGAGGAAGACTCAACCATACTTGTGTGGTGAAGGTTTGAATTTAAGCCCCAGTAAACGGCGGTGGTAACTATAACCATCCTAAGGTAGCGAAATTCCTTGTCGGGTAAGTTCCGACCTGCACGAATGGCGTAACGACTTCTCCGCTGTCTCGACCGTGAACTCGGTGAAATTGCAGTACGAGTAAAGATGCTCGTTTCGCGCAGAAGGACGGAAAGACCCCGGGACCTTTACTATAGCTTGGTATTGGTGTTCGCTTTCGCTTGTGTAGGATAGGTGGGAGACTGTGAAGCTGTCGCGCTAGCGGTGGTGGAGTCGTCGTTGAAATACCATTCTGGTGGGAGCGGTCATCTAACCTTGGCCCGTGATCCGGGTTGGGGACAGTGCCTGGTGGGTAGTTTAACTGGGGCGGTTGCCTCCTAAAATGTAACGGAGGCGCTCAAAGGTTCCCTCAGCCTGGTTGGTCATCAGGTGTTGAGTGTAAGTGTACAAGGGAGCTTGACTGTGAGACCGACGGGTCGAGCAGGTGCGAAAGCAGGAACTAGTGATCCGGCCATGGCACGTGGGTGCGTGGTCGCTCAACGGATAAAAGGTACCCCGGGGATAACAGGCTGATCTTGCCCAAGAGTCCATATCGACGGCATGGTTTGGCACCTCGATGTCGGCTCGTCGCATCCTGGGGCTGGAGTTGGTCCCAAGGGTTGGGCTGTTCGCCCATTAAAGCGGTACGCGAGCTGGGTTCAGAACGTCGTGAGACAGTTCGGTCCCTATCCTCTGTGCGCGTAGGAAACTTGTGAAGGGCCGTCCCTAGTACGAGAGGACCGGGATGGACGAACCTCTGGTGTGCCAGTTGTACCGCCAGGTGCATGGCTGGTTGGCTACGTTCGGGAGGGATAACCGCTGAAAGCATCTAAGCGGGAAGCTTGCTTCGAGATGAGGTTTCCGCACCACCCTTTGGTGGTGGAAGGCCCCCAGGAGACTACTGGGTTGATAGGCCAGAAGTGCAAGCCTTGTAAGAGGTGTGTGAGCTGACTGGTACTAATGGGCCAACACTAAACAACAACACACACACAATTATTGTGTGTGGCACAATGAGTGTTGTGTTTGCAACCACTATACGAATCACCCACAACCCACACAACAAGAGCCAAACCCCAACACACGGGGTTAGGGCAGTGTGTGTGGACCAATAGTCTTGTGGTGGTCATAGCGTGAGGGAAACGCCCAGCCCTTCCTTTTCGAACCTGGAAGCTAAGCCTCACAGCGCCGATGGTACTGCACTTGGGAGAGTGTGGGAGAGTAGGACACCGCCACAACAAACTTTCACTGTGAGCCGACACCCCCCAACGGGGGGTGCCGGCTCACACACACATAACCACACATAACCACGCGTCCCACACAAAACGGGACACAACCAACACCACACACACGGGACACACTTGCGACAGACGTCCAGCCCTACCCATACCACCCGTATGGAATAGACGACAGTTCGATCCGTGCCATTGTCACCGTGGCGACCTCGCTATACGCTTTCACTGTAATTATTTGACCGTTAACAATTACTGTCAATAGGAGTACATATGACACGTCTTGCAGTCGTCCTCGGATCCGTTCGCACTAACCGCGTGGGACAGGGTGTTGCAGAATGGGTGGTTTCCAAGGCAAACAACGTTGAGGGTGTCCAAGCGGAACTTGTCGATATCAAGTCTTTCGATTTACCGCTGTTCGCTGAACCCGTACCAACGGCAGTATCTGCGCCCCAGGACCCCGCAGGGGCCCGCTTCAATGAGACAGTCAAGAGCTTCGACGCCGTGATCATTGTGACACCCGAATACAATCACTCAATCCCGGGTGCGTTGAAGAATGCCCTTGACTTCCTTGAGCCGTCCGCGCTCGCTCGTAAGGGCGTTGGACTTGTTGGATACTCCTTCACCGGCGGGCTCCGCCCGGTTGAACACCTGCGCCTGATTCTTGCGAATTTCCAGGCTGCGGTCGTTAACCCGCAGGTTTCTCTCTCGTTGGTCACTGATTTTGAGAACATGTCAGAGTTCAAGCCTGCTGCTTACCATGACGGCGAAGTCGAGGGCATGGTCGCGGAAATGCTTGCTCAGGGCAACGCGCTGGCCTCTTTGCGTGCATGAGCTCAGCCCCGGAATCGTGTGTGAAGTTTGGGATGTCTCAGCCTCTGGTGGGATAGACCCGGTTCACCTGTGATCCTGCGGCGTTAGCCCTAAGAAACGCGGTATCCCGGTTGCGGGATGCCGCGTTTCTCTGTTTCTTGTGCCGATATGGGGACGAGGACGAAGCTCCCATCACCTCATCATCAGCCGCTCTTTTGCGTGGGTGCGTGGGTTTTTTCGGGGTGAAGACGCGGCGTGCAGCCAACTCGTCCTCGTCACGCGCTGTGCTTCCATGCGAAGGTGACGACGACGGTGCAAAGATGAGACGATGTCACGGTGAGCACCCATGAGAATCCGATTCAACCTTCAGGGTCCCTTCTTCTGGCCGCAACGCCCATCGGCGATATCGAGGACGCCTCGCCCCGCCTGATCCGGGCGCTGGCCGAGGCCGAGGTTGTTGCTGCAGAAGACACGCGCCGTCTGCTCGCGCTGGCGTCACGCCTTGACGTGCGAATCAACGGGAAACTTGTCAGTCTCCACGATCACAACGAGGCTGAGCGCGCCGAATCCGTTGTCGACCTTGCTGAGGGTGGCGCACGTGTCCTCGTTGTATCGGATGCGGGAATGCCAACGGTCTCGGATCCGGGATTCCGCGTTGTCAGAGAAGCTGTGAGACGAGGAATTCGTGTCAGTGCACTCCCTGGACCTTCTGCTCCCATCACTGCGCTTGCCGTCTCAGGGCTGCCGTCGGATCGATTTGCCTTCGAGGGGTTCCTGCCGCGCAAAGACGGGGAGGCCCGGCGCTATCTTCACGCACTTGCGTCTGATCCCCACACACTGATCTTTTTTGAGTCCGCGAAACGGTTGAACGACACTCTCGTGCGTATGGCGGAGGCATTCGGCGGGACACGCGATGCCGTGGTGTGCCGGGAACTGACAAAAACTCACGAGGAGATCATCCGCGGTGACCTCAACTCATTGATCGCGACGACAGCTGGTGAGGTTCTCGGCGAAGTGACGATCGTTGTCGCCGGATTCACAGGTCACGGTGACGCCCTGGAATACGCTGAAGCAGTCATTGCACTCGCTCAGGAAGGGATGCGCCTCAAGGAAGCCGCCGTGCAGGTTGCACAGGCCACAGGGCTACGCGCAAACGATCTTTTCCGGGCGGCCCTTCGACGCAAGGACGAGGCCCAGCGGGGCGAGGACGAGGAAACCCGCGAAAACAGTTGACGACGGCAAAGAAGAAGTAGTCGGCGCGTCTCCCACGACGGCGTGGTGGAGGAGCCCAAGGGGATCGGAAGCTGTTCTTTAGTGGCTGAGCGTGAGGCAGCCTATGTTGGTAAAACGACAGATCAGCCACGTTTTCTTCGTGGTGGCCCTGACATTTTGGTGGGATGGTGTCGTCCTCGTGGCAATGACCGCCAGATGTGGACAGGTTCACTACAACGTGATGGAGGCAAGGTGGCCACCGAAAGACCCAAACGGCGCATAGGCCGCATGATTTTCCGTATCCTCAAGGGCATCCTCAAAGCTCTGATCGCAGTGCTCATTATTGCGCTGATGTGGGTCACCAATACGATGCTCCCCGGGTTCTCTCGGATGGCGAATTCCATGCTCGGCGGACCAAATCAATCATGGGACAACTCGCAGGTCAGTGCGGAAGGTCTTGACCTTGACTACACCAAGGCCGACTACGACAAAGACTCCATTACCGAGGCCGAGCGTGACCTCGATGAGCGGATCACGGGGGAAGGTTATGTTCTCCTGAAAAACGATGACCAGGTCATGCCGTTCGAGAGAGGAACAACGTTCTCTTTCTTTTCCGAGGCGTCAAAGGTTTTGTCGTCCTCGCAGAATATGATGACGATGCTCACTGGGGCAAAGGCAAGTTTTGATGGTCTGAATACCGCACTTGAGGCGGAAGGCTTCTTAGCGAATATGCAGCTGGAAGAGGTCTATGCCAAAGGAGCCTGCGCCGACTACACAATGGGTCCAGGATCGGTGGGTTTCGGTGACGGAGAAGATTTCTCGATTAACGAATGCCCGTTGAATGTTCTCAAAGAATCCGGCGTCCTCGAATCCGCGAAGAACACGGTCCCGGTTTTCGTGATGAAACGGGTTGCCGGTGAGGGGCGTGACATGCCTCGATCGATGTACAACCACGCTAAAAGCGCCGAAGACAAGGCGCGTTCGTATATGGAACCGGATTCGACGGAACGTGAGATTCTCCAGTACCTCAATGACAATTTCTCCGAGGTCCTCCTGGTGATTAACACCGCGTCCGCATTGCAATTGGACTGGTTGAATGAGTACCCGTCGATCAAAGCGGTGCTTTCTGTTCCCTCGGCGGGAACATATGGACTCAGCTCCTTTGCACGGATCCTCTCAGGTTCTCTCAACCCCTCCGGACGTACCGTCGATACGTGGTCCGGTGATATTGCAGCGTCACCGGCGGCTCAGAATTTCGGAGATTATCAGTATGTCGATGCAAATGGAGAACTGACGAAGTACAACTACGTGTCGTACGCGGAAGGGATCTACGTTGGCTACAAGTACTACGAGACGCGCTACGAAGACCTCGTCCTCGGCCAGGGGAATGCCGGTGACTTCACCTATTCCCGTGAGGTGATCTACCCCTTTGGATACGGCCTGAGCTACACGGAGTTCGCCTGGTCGGATTTCTCTCTCACGTGGAATGGTGACGAAGCCACAGCGACGGTCACCGTGACGAACACGGGCAGTGTTGCCGGTAAAGACGTTGTTGAAATTTATGCACAGAGTCCCTATACCGACTACGACAAAGAGAATTCCGTTGAAAAATCGGCTATTGAACTCGTCGGGTACGCAAAGACGCAGGTGCTTGAACCGGGAGCACGTGAAACCGTTGACGTGACCTTGACGAAAGACCAGCTCAAAGCATATGACTCACACGGCGCCAAGACCTATATCCTCGATGCCGGAACGTACTACGTGACTGCCGGTCGTGATGCGCACGACGCTGTGAACAACATTCTGGCGGCTAAGGGGAAAACCGAGAAGGACGCAATGACCGCGGCTGGAGACTCAACGCTGGTTGCCCAGTGGAGTCCCTCGAACTCGGACGTTGACACCACGTCCTTTGCCAAGGATCCGGCTACCGGAGTTGCCGTGACGAATCTTTTCGATGACGCGGCTGGTGATATCACCTACCTCAGTCGTCAAGACTGGACGGGCACTTTCCCGAGGAACGATGGTGAAGTGTCAACCACCATTTCAACGTGGGGCAACGAGATCAACGGCACAGATCAGAACGGGGAGGCGGCCTCGTTCCTCTACACGAAGGAAGCAAGCCCCGAACTCATCGCGAAGCTTGACTCCACAGAGTCGGGGAACCCGGATGACCTGACATCCATCACCGACACTCCCGTGTATGGAGCCAATCATGGCCTGACGTTGGCGTCGCTCAGAGGAGCAGACTTCGATGACCCGAAGTGGGATCAACTGCTTGACCAACTCACTCCCGCGGACTATCAACTCTCGATTGCTCGCGGTGGATACGGGACAGAACCGTTGAAATCAGTGGGGAAGCCTTTCTCGATGGATGCGGACACCGCTGCTGGCCTCATCTACGGTGGAACCGGCATGATGTTTGCAACTCCCATCACCCTGGCGCAGACGTGGAACCCCGATATCGCCTCCGAATACGGGAAGATGATCGGCAACGAGGCGCTGCTTGGCGGGGCGAATGGCTGGTATGCGCCGTCAATGAACATTCACCGCAGCGCATATTCGGGCCGTAATGGGGAGTATTTCTCCGAGGACGCTTTCCTTTCTGGAGCGATTGCCGCAGCTGAAGTCAAGGGAGCCGCATCCAAAGGAATGTATGCGACCATTAAGCACTTTGCCCTCAACGACCAGGAGAATCATCGCGGTGACCGCGAGGGTCAGTACTCGATTGCCACGTGGGCAAATGAGCAATCGATCCGTGAAATCTACGTCAAACCCTTCGAGATGGTGATGAAGGTGGGCAACGTTGATCTCAAGTACACGCAGTGCGCACAAGACGGAACCTGCCACGTCAAGAGCCGGGAGTACCCCGCGGCAGCAGGCATCATGACGGGCTTCAACCGGATCGGGGCCACGTGGACAGGTGGTTCATACCCTCTGCTCACAGGCCTCGTGCGCAACGAGTGGGGTTTCGATGGGTGGATCATCACCGACAACGCCAATACGGGTGTGTTCATGGATGCTCATCAGATGCTTCTTGCCGGAGGTGACACGAAGCTGACGACCTTGGATCAGTCGGACATGTGGACCTTTGATGAGAATGATCCCGTTGAGTACCACTACGGGCGTGCCGCGATGCATCGTCTGCTGTACACGATTGCTCATTCGCACGTGATGAACGGGTCCATGCCGGGAAGTGAACTGACGTATGGCATGCAGAAGGTCGATCAGATTCGTCTTGGGGTCGCAGTGGTTGGTGGAATCATCCTCATCCTGCTTGCGTGGACGACGTGGCGTAACCACAAGAAATACGCGCGTGAGCGTGCGCAGCGACGCCAGAGGCAGATTCCGGGAAGCGTTGAGGAGGAAGTCTTCAGACAGTAGCCATTCGTTTCGCTCGACCTCCTCGACCTCGTTGAGGGGCGGGTGATCGTCGGAGTCCCCAAGGTTAGTGCCCCGATGGTCTTTGCACGCGTAGAAACGGTATTGTTAGCCACTATGAGTCGTATTCTGTCTGCCGTTGCGTGGCCTTACGCCAACGGCCCCCGTCATATTGGTCATGTTGCCGGATTCGGCGTTCCCTCCGATGTGTTTTCGCGATACATGCGAATGGCCGGCCACGATGTCCTCATGGTGTCGGGCACGGACGAACACGGAACTCCGATCCTGGTTGCCGCTGACCAAGAGGGAGTGACTGCGAGGGAACTTGCCGACCGCAACAACCGCATGATCGTTGAAGACCTTGTTGCCCTCGGCCTCTCCTACGACCTCTTCACCCGCACGACCGCGGGCAACCACTACCGGGTTGTCCAAGACATGTTCCGTACGGTCCGCGACAACGGCTACATGATCGAACAGGTCACGCATGCTGCGATCTCACCGTCCACAGGCCGTACCCTGCCGGATCGCTACATCGAGGGAACATGTCCGATCTGTAGCGCCGAGGGTGCGCGCGGCGACCAATGCGACGCCTGTGGAAACCAACTGGACCCCACGGACCTCGTTGATCCCCATTCACGGATCAACGGCGAGACCCCGAAGTTCGTGGAGTCCACTCACTGGTTCCTTGACCTGCCCGCCCTCGCCGAAGCTCTGTCCCAATGGCTTGATGAGCGTGAAGAATCGGGAACGTGGCGGCCCAATGTCATTAAGTTTTCCAAGAACTTCCTTGAAGATATCCGCCCGCGTGCCATGTCGCGTGACATTGACTGGGGCATCCCGATTCCCGGCTGGGAGGACCAGCCGACAAAGCGCCTCTACGTGTGGTTCGACGCTGTGATCGGATATCTGTCGGCGTCGATTGAGTGGGCACGCCGCACGGGTGATCCGCAGGCGTGGCGCCAATGGTGGAACGATCCAGAGGCCCTGTCCTACTACTTCATGGGCAAAGACAACATTGTTTTCCACTCGCAGATTTGGCCGGCTGAACTTTTGGGGTACAACGGTCAGGGTGCGCGTGGAGGAAACCCCGGTGACCTCGGGGTGCTTAACCTGCCAACCGAGGTCGTGTCCTCTGAGTTCCTGACGATGGAGGGTAAGAAATTCTCGTCCTCGCACGGGATCGTCATCTACGTTCGCGACTTCCTTGAGCGTTATCAGGCGGATGCGCTGCGCTACTTCATTTCGGCGGCCGGACCGGAGACCTCCGATTCAGATTTCACGTGGGCGGAGTTTGTGCGCCGGACGAACGGTGAGCTTGTCGCTGGATGGGGAAACCTCGTCAACCGGACCGCCTCGATGATCGCGAAGAAATTCGGTCAGATCCCGGCCCCTGAGAGCCTTGAGGATATTGACCGTGGCCTGCTTGATGCGATCAATGAGGGGTTTGCAACCGTTGGGGATCTGATCCGTCAGCACCGTCAGAAGGCTGCGCTCGCCGAAGCGATGCGTCTTGTGGGTGAGGCAAATAAGTATGTGACGGATACGGAGCCGTTCAAGCTTAAAGCTCCCGAGCAACAGGGACGCCTGGCAACGGTCCTGCATACGCTCGCTCAGGCGGTGATGGACCTCAATCTCATGCTGTCACCATTCCTGCCTCACGCGGCGAACGACGTGGACCGGGTCATGGGTGGCGGTGGGCAGATCGCTCCGATGCCACGCATTGAGGAGGTTGAGGAACTGGATCCCCAGGTTCTTCCCGAAGCCTTCGATGGACGCGCCGGCTATCCGATCATTACGGGTGACTACACGAATGTTCCCACGTGGGAACGTCACGAGATCGTTGTGGGCACGCCGATCGTCAAACCAACGCCCGTGTTCACCAAACTTGACGAGTCGATTGTTGAGGAAGAACTCGCGCGTTACGCCAGTATTCTGCCCGATGACATCACGGGAGCCTGAGCCCATCGGGAGCACATGTTCCCAGAAGCGTTGAAGTCCCCACGAAAGGCCCCACCGTACTTGAGACGGTGGGGCCTTGGGTTTCCTCATTAACGAGGACGCCCCCGCCGAGCGCCACAGCGCCCAGTGGGGGAGAAATCCCTCAAACGGTGAGTGAACGAATCACAGGGACGTCGAAGGAGTCGGCTGTGACGATGTCGGAGGCTTGGGTCGGCGGTCAACAAAGAACGCTGAAATGATGAGGACAACGCCGAGTACTCCGATGAGTCCGATGAGCAACACAGCGATGTCGACGGCCTTACACAGTGCGAGAATGATGAGGAATACTCCCGTCAGGCACACCACGGACGCCCAAACAAGCTGACCGACGCGGATCCCTTGAGCAGGTTCCTCCGGTAAATCGCGTGGATCGGTGGGAGTGATGCTGTGAGCGGTCCATACGCGATGATTCGGATCAGGTGCCAGGCCAGCTGTGTCCGGCGCATCTGCCTCGTTGGGAGTGACGGTTGGCGCGGTCGTTGTGTCCTGGTGGCTGTCTGGCGATGCGCTATGAAGCTGTTGAGTCGGTGTTTCCTGTCCAGATTCCTGGTCGACGTGTGACGGTTCAGTGGGCAGCGGCAGAGTGTGGGAGCTGTCCTCGGTGGACGGCTGCTCGGGCAGTGCCTCCGTCGGCGTGTTTTCTGTTGTCATGATGCGTTCCTCCAAGACGTTACGAATAAATCTCATGGGGCGCGGCGCAAACCACGGAAGAAACGACCGTGCGCTGAGAAGGTGAGGGGATGGGGGAGAAGGCGAGGTTCGTCCTCGTTAATTCCGTGGTGGGTGAGGCTGATGTGGCCGAGCTCGATGACTGAGGAGATTGGGGCGAGGACGGAGTCACAGCTTCCGATTGCGGTTCGTCAAGGGGCTGAACTGTGTCATCCACAGCTAAAGTCAGCCAATCAAGGCTGGTGTTCGCGGGGATCAGCAGCGTGATTCCTCGATCCTTTGACCAACGGGGTGACTGTACGGCCACTGTTCCCTCGTCCGTGGGGTCACAGTTGTCGAGGGCGTCGGTCCAGCGAAGATCCGGGGCGGAGACGTCAAAGACTGTGCCTTCGCAGATCACACGTACGGGCTGATCTGAGCGGATTATCACGTGAAGCGCTGCCCACGTCGAAGGATCAACGGTGATTGTCTTATTTACTGACTCAGGAGCGTTACTGAGATCCAGCTCGGCATGACCCGACGAGGAATCCGAGGAAACGATGTCAGCTTGCCACCCGTAGTGGGCGGTGTTCACCTCTGAGCGGGAAAAAGAGGACCAGGAATCATCTTCGGTGACATGCCAGGCGCCGCCAACCAAAGCC
This sequence comes from Schaalia sp. ZJ405, assembly GCF_011038885.2. Classification (NCBI taxonomy): domain Bacteria; kingdom Bacillati; phylum Actinomycetota; class Actinomycetes; order Actinomycetales; family Actinomycetaceae; genus Schaalia; species Schaalia zhouxuedongae. The sequence continues at coordinate 454,910 of NZ_CP064952.1, forward strand.
GTTGGACCAGCAAGGAACATGCCGATGATTGACAAAGCGATGAGCCACCCGGCCCCCCGATCACGAAGGGAAGCCGAGACCAGTGCGAGACCCGCGATGAGTAAGCAAACTCCGCCACCGATGAGGCCGATGGTCATGACGCGATTGTTGATTTCTTGGGAGAGACCATCGCTCAAGGAGGTGTGATACATGAGGAAGAAAGTCGTTGCCATTGCAAGGACCACGAGACCAGTGACAATGAGGCTTTCACGCAGACTCACGACGCGGACCCTGGTGCGGGGCGGATTCCACTGCCGCGGAGGGGTTGGCATGGGAGCGGCTTGGCCGTAACCCTGAGGAGAATATCCGGAAGTAGGGCGAGCGGAGGACTGCCAGGGAGCGGGAGCCGGTTGAGTGCTCCCCATCGCATACGTCCCGCGATTCTCGGGAGCGGGTGCGTTTGGGGTCTGTGGAGTTCCGGCGTGTGAACCAGGGGCTGGAGCCCCGAAAGAGTTGGGAGTATGAGCCCCCGGTGTTCCGTGTTGATTCGGTGAAGACATTGGTGAAGGAATCCCTCCGTATGGGTTGTGGAACGTCGAGGAGGTGTTTGGGATCGAGGACGAGCGACCATTGCGAACAGCAAAGAAAATGATGAATCCGATGGTGACGAAGAAAAGGAACCCGAGGATCCCAAAGAATGCGCTGAAGGATGAGCTAAAGAAGAACGGTTTGGGGAAGAAACTGCTCAGGCTGATGAGAATCAGCAGGAAAGCCCCGAGCTGGGCTCCGTCGAATCGTCCTTCGACAAGTTCTTGCAGGTGGATGCGGCCATCGCGCTGTTCAGGAAGAAGTAGCCAGAGGAAACCGTAGAGCGCAATGATCGGCGTGAAGAGAATCGCTGCGATGATTGTTACTCCACGGACGAGGGCAACATCCCATCCGAGCCGCGCAGCTGCTCCCGAACAAACACCGCCGATCACTCGAGGTTCGGCGCGGAACCAGCCTGACCACCGCAGCGAATGAAAGAAACCACGAGGCTGAGGATTGGGAGCCTGGGGAGTTTCAGATGGGTCGCTCATTGCGCTCTCCTTGACGTTCGGGTCATGTCGTGCGTGTTCATGACATCTACTGTGGTCCTTTTCGGTGAAAACAACCATTGGGGACTGCCCTGAAACTCCCCTGAGTTAATGCCCTCACCTCGAAATCAGGGGGACAGTCGTGTGAAGATACGAGGGTGAATAGGTCCAGAGGTCGTCGACACGAACGCCGCTCGGCTGCCGTCGATACGCAGGGGTGGGTGCCTCCTCAGGCAGTGCATACCCGTCCGCCGCTGCGGCGAGCAACGGGACAGTCTGGGCTGTGGCCAACCCCGTGGTTGGCTGGAGTGTGCTCGGGACTGTCGGTTCACCTGGGAATGTCGGTGGGGCTCATTCGCGCACTCATGGTGCTCTTCGTCCCGGTCTTCGGCATCGTTTTTCTTTTCTACCTGTGGCTCTGGGTGATGATCCCGAGGGAAGAACTACGGGACATGACCCCCGAGAGTCCGGGACTGACTCGGGGATTGACGTCGGTGACCGCAGATCATCGCAACGTCGCCACGCGAAATCGACTGTTCATGGCGGGCATCATCATGCTCGGCATCGCAATCACAGCGGTCATCATCGCGCGCTCGGGAGCTTTGGATCTTCGTGAAATTATCGCGATTCTCGCCGTGATCGTTGGTCTCGGCCTCGTGTGGTCACAGGGAGGCAACCTCTCAAATTGGCAGTCCGTGTCATTCCTCGGCGCCGTATCATCGGGAGCTGTTCTCCTGATTTTCGGCATTGTCCTCATCGTTGGACGTAACGATCCGCCGCTCATTCTTCTGCGCGGAGGACTGCTGGGGGCCGCCGTTGTTGCCGGCGTGCTCTTCGCTTTTGCTCCTCTGTGGTTGCGTACATCGAAGGATTTGTCTGCGGTGCAACGTCAGCAGGTTCGTGACGCAGAACGTGCGGACATCGCCGCCCACCTGCATGATTCAGTGCTTCAAGCACTCACCCTCATTCGTTCGAGCGCCGATGACCCCACCCGTGTTCGCGCAATCGCGCTGACAGAGGAACGTGAGCTGCGCTCGTGGTTGTACACGGGGCACGACGAGGTTCAAGATTCCCTTGCTCGGGCTGTCAAGGAAACAGTTGGAGGCATTGAGTCTCGCTACGGCATTGCGGTCGATGTGGTCACCGTGTCCGACATGCGTCCGGGTCCTGGAGAGATTGCGTTGATTGCCGCCCTCGGTGAGGCTGTGGCCAATGCGGTTCGACACGGAGCGCCACCGGTGTCCGTTTACGTGGAGGTTCGCCGCACGGTCGTTGAAGCATTCATTAAGGATTCGGGTGGAGGATTCCGCCTGGAAGATATTCCCTCGGATCGTCACGGGGTACGTGATTCAATCATTGGCCGTATGGAACGTGCAGGTGGCAGCGCACGAATCCGCACGCTGGCTGTTGGAACAGAGGTCTCTTTGTCGATTCCCCGAACCGAGGAAAGCGGCGCTGATTCGCTCTAAGAGAGAGCTTGTCATGTATTGTCACAGGGGAGTCACCAGGGATCCAAGGAGAACACGTGACTATTCGACTCATTGTCATTGATGATCATGCGATGGTTCGCGCGGGGGTTCGCGCCGAACTTGAGGCATCGGGAGCTGATTTCGAGGTTCTCGGCGAGGCCGCAGATGTTGAGGGGGCAATCGCTGCGTGCCACGAGCTGCGACCGGATGTCGCCCTTTTAGATGTCCACCTCCCAGGAGGTAACGGCGGTGGCGGGGCGGAAGTCGCCGCGTCCTGCCAGGACGTTGAGGGGTTGCGCTTCCTCGCTCTGTCCGTGTCCGATGCGCCCGAGGATGTTGTCCAGGTTATCCGTGCGGGTGCTCGCGGCTACGTGACGAAGTCGATTACGACACCCGACCTCGTCGAAGCCATTGAACGTGTGGCCGTCGGGGATGCGGCGTTCTCGCCTCGTCTGGCGGGCTTCGTTCTTGATGCCTTCGGCACGGGTGACGTCTCAATTGGCGAGGACGAGCTGGACCTACTCTCGGCCCGAGAGCAGGAAGTCATGAGGCTCATTGCCCGTGGCTTCACCTACAAGGAAGTGGCATCGGAGCTTTTCATTTCGATCAAGACGGTTGAGACTCACGTGTCGGCGGTGCTGCGTAAGCTCCAGCTGTCGAACCGTAATGAACTCACCCGATGGGCAGTCAAGCGTCACATCGTGTGATCTCGGGGTCGTTGGCGTTACTGACGTCGGCGAGTGCCCCGGGTTTCTCGGTACTATCTGCGCGCTTGACGTGCGCCAGACCGTGCTTCTGTGCCTTGTGAGTAGAGGGTTGCCGCACGTGCTTTTTCTCAGCTGCGGGTTCCAGAACATGTTCCATACGACGACGCGCTCATCGCTTCGGTTGCCAAGGCCAATGGGATGACTATGGTGACTCGAAATACTCGACATTTTCAACCAATCGATATCGCGGTCATCAACCCCTGGAACGAGGACATCCGTGGAGATATGTGCGTATAGGCACAGTCAATCCGGCTTTTCTCAGCGCTTGGGGAGTTGAGAACGCGCTAGAGTAGTCGGGCGGAAGATTGAAGATCCTGGCACCGGAGGACGGCATGCATCGCATCGGATTTGACCGCAAGAAATACCTGAAGCTTCAGTCTGAGCATATCGCCGCCCGGCGCGCACAATTCGGCGGAAAACTGTACTTGGAGTTCGGCGGGAAACTCGTCGACGATATGCACGCCTCCCGCGTTCTTCCGGGATTTACCCCGGACAACAAGATTGTGATGCTTTCCGAATTGGCTGAGGACGTGGAGATCATCGTTGCCGTCAATGCGAAAGACTTCGCGCGGCGCAAGGTTCGTGCAGACTTGGGGACAACGTACGAGGACGAGGTTCTTCGACACATTGATGCTTTCGGAGAGTATGGCCTCAAAGTTGGGTCCGTTGTCATTACGCAGTGGACCGACGATAACAGGGAAGCGAAAGCTGTGCGGCGTCGCTTCGAGAAACTGGGGATCCGCGTGTATCGCCACTTCCCGATCTCCGGCTATCCCTCCGATGTAGCGCAGATCGTGTCCGATCATGGGTACGGGAAGAACGAATACATCGAAACGGAACGAGACCTCATTGTTGTCACGGCTCCCGGCCCCGGTTCCGGCAAGATGGCGACCTGCCTGTCGCAGCTCTATCACGATCACAAGCGCGGTATTCGTTCCGGGTACGCGAAATGGGAAACCTTCCCCATCTGGAATCTTCCCCTCGATCACCCCGTGAACATTGCGTACGAGGCTGCGACCGCCGACCTTGATGACGTCAACATGATCGACCCATTCCATCTGGCTGCCAACGGTGTGCAGACGGTGAACTACAACCGCGATGTTGAGGTTTTTCCCGTACTCAAGCGGCTGTTCGAGCAGATCCTCGGGGAATCTCCGTACAATTCACCAACGGAGATGGGGGTCAACATGGCGGGCCTGTCGATTTGCGACGATGAGGCGTGCCAAGAAGCATCGAAACAGGAAGTCCTTCGACGCTACTACAAAGCCCTGGTCGTCGAGAAGAAAGAACTGCTTGATCCGGTCCAATCCGAACGGATCGCTTTGCTCATGAGCCGCTTGGGGATCAATAAGGACGACCGCCCGGTTGTACGTCCGGCACTGAAAGTTGCGAAGGCAACGAAAGCTCCGGGTGCAGCGATTGAACTCCCTCACGGGGAAATCGTCACCGGCAAGACATCGGCGCTGCTGGGCTGTTGTTCGGCAATGTTGCTGAACGCGTTGAAGAAACTTGCCGGTCTTGATGACTCAGTCAAATTGCTTGCCCCCGAATCCATTGAGCCGATCCAACACCTCAAGACCGGTCATCTGGGTTCGCGGAACCCGCGTCTGCATACTGACGAGGTGCTCATTGCCCTGGCGGTGTCAGCTAACGGTGATGATAACGCCCGACGTGCCCTAGATCAGCTGGGTGTACTCGGTGGCTGTGATGTTCACACTTCAACGATCCTTGGGTCCGTGGATGAGGGGATCTTCCGTTCCCTGGGTGTCCAGGTGACGTCGGAACCCGTGTACGCAACGAAGTCGCTGTACCGCAAGCACTGAGACGGTGCCCGATGACGTGGAGTGCGTGACATTTCGTCATCGCGCGGCGCACGTCGGGTGGGTGCTGCCCGGCCTACCGGTGATGTGAGCACGTCATGTCGAGTGTGGTCATGCGTGGTGCCATGTCTTCAGATGCAAGAGCCCTGTCTTAGAGTGGAGGAGCCATGACTGATTACACCGCACTTCCTGACCTGGGATCAGGCCTCCTCAACGATGGAGACAACGAAGCCGCTTTCGACATGATCCCGACCTACGATGTTGCTCCCGACCGTCCGCACGACGGTCAGGGGAGCTGGGCAGACGCGTCCACAACGGCTCGACGTGGGGACATCAACGGGTGGCCGCCGGTTGCACGTCCGGGTGGTGCATCCTATGGTTTCCCAGCGGATGAGAGGGAATTCGATCCCGATTCTCTCCTCGAAGGGCTCAACGACCAGCAGCGTCAGGCCGTTGTTCATCAGGGGGACCCTCTGCTGATCATGGCGGGTGCCGGATCGGGAAAGACCCGCGTGCTCACGCACCGCATCGCGTATCTGCTGGCAACGGGACGCGCCCGGGCCGGACAGATCTTGGCAATCACCTTCACCAATAAGGCAGCTGCGGAAATGCGCGAGCGCGTGTCGCAGCTCGTTGGTGATGATGCGAGGCGGATGTGGGTGTCAACATTCCATTCCGCGTGCGTGCGGCTCCTGCGCTATGAGCATCAGGCGGTGGGCCTGCCGTCCTCGTTCACGATCTATGACGCCCAGGATTCTCAGCGGCTCATTCAGATGATCCTCAAAGCCGACAACGTTGACGTCAAGCGCTTCACGCCGAAAATGATTGCCGCGAGAATCTCAGATCTCAAGAATGAGCTCATTACCCCGCAGCGATACGCGGACACGGCGGGAAAAGACCCGATTTCCCGGATCGTCAGCCAGACGTATTCGCAGTATGCCAATAGGCTCGCCCAAGCCAATGCCGTGGACTTCGATGACCTGATCATGCGGACCGTCCAGCTGCTCACCGAAAATCCCGCGATCGCTGAGCATTATCACCGACGTTTCCGCCACGTCCTCGTTGACGAGTACCAGGACACGAACCATGCGCAATACATGCTGGTTCGCGCCCTCGTTGGCAGTGGAGATGACGGGGTAGCGCCGGGGGAACTCACTGTCGTTGGAGATTCGGACCAGTCGATCTACGCATTCCGCGGCGCAACGATTCGCAACATTGACGAGTTCGAGCGTGACTTTCCTGGAGCGCGAACAATCCTCTTGGAGCAGAATTACCGCTCGACGCAGAACATCCTGTCGGCCGCAAATGCCGTTATCGCAAAGAACGTGGGACGCCGGCCAAAGAACCTGTGGACAGCATCGGGTGATGGTGCGCCGATCGTTGTGGACACCGCGGAATCTGAGCACGACGAAGCACGATTCATCATCCGCGAAATCGATCGCCTCCACGATGACGGGACAGATTGGGGAGACATCGCAGTTTTTTATCGAACAAACTCCCAATCCCGCGCAATTGAAGAATTCCTTGTTCGACAGGGAATCCCCTATCGGGTTGTCGGCGGCACCCGCTTCTACGAGCGTCGTGAGATCAAGGACGCGCTGGCCTACCTCCAGGTTGTGTCGAATCCGGACGACACCGTTGCTGTTCGGCGAATCCTCAACACGCCGCGCAGAGGTATCGGAGCAAAAGCTGAGGATGCGCTCCTGGCTCACGCGGACCGCTACGGACTTTCCCTGGGCGGAGCTCTTCGCGACGCATGGGTCGCGGCCGGCAGGCCCGCCGGTGAAGGGGAGGGCATCTCGATTGACGCCGGTGAGCGAGAAGCCCCTGAGCACGCTGTCGGTACCAAAGACATCACTCACGAGGACGAGGTCAACGAAACGGGGCGGGAGGTCCAGGGGCTGACTGCTCGCGCTGCGAAGTCTGCCGCGAACTTCTGGGGCCTCATTGAGACGCTTCGCGCGGCCGAGCGGGCCGGCGCTACCCCCGCGGATCTCCTCGAAGAAGCCCTCGACCATACGGGATACCTCGCTGAGCTGCGCGGGTCTGAAGATCCTCAGGATCAGTCGCGTGTGGAAAACCTCGCGGAGCTTCATTCGGTTGCCCAAGAGTTTTCCGCGCTCATCGCAGCTGCACCAGCGCAGTCGGTCACTCCCACTGACGCGGACCCGCGCGATCAGGCGAACGCTGCGTCGGCGACTCGACCGGCAGATGAGGGGACCGTCGGGGGAGAGGACGCAGACTCGTCCTCGCCAATTGATGAGGACCCGCATCTGGGGGTGCTGGCGGCGTTCCTTGAAAGGGTTGCCCTGGTTGCTGATTCTGACCAGGTCCCAGATGAGGGACAACGCAGCGGTCAGGTGACGTTGATGACGGTGCATACGGCGAAGGGACTGGAATTCCCCGTTGTTTTCGTCACCGGAATGGAGGATGGAACATTCCCGCACCAACGGTCCCTGGGAGAGGCAGAGGAGCTCGAAGAGGAGAGGCGCCTGGCGTATGTGGCGATTACGCGTGCCCGCAAACGCCTGTATCTCACGCGCGCGGTCGTGCGATCAGCGTGGGGAACTCCCCAAGAAATGCCTCCGTCGCGCTTTCTTGACGATATTCCGTCCGAGCTGATTTCTATGCGTCGTGATGGGCCGTCCTGGACCAAACGTCGTTCGGGGTATTCCTCAGCGGGGTATTCGTCGGGGGCGCGTTCACTGGGGAAAGATCCGTGGGGAGATGCTGATTCCGGTCCGGTTTTCGGTTCGGGACGAGGACGATCGGGCGATCTCGGGTCGGGGAATTCGCAGAGTCCGCGCGTCGGGGCCGGGCGGCCGATTGTCCGTTTCGGTAGGAGCACGCCCGCGGCTAAGGCAGCACAAGAAGACACCCCGATGCTCGTTCTTGCGGCCGGTGACCGGGTGCGACATGAAACCCTGGGGACAGGAGTGGTCCTTGGTGTGGAAGGTCAGGGACGGCAGACCGTTGCGCGAGTGCAATTTGGGACGAAAGAAAAGCGTTTGCTTGTGCGGCTTGCGCCTATGGAGAAGCTCTGACGGCGAGGAACGACGTGGAGAGCAGTATCACAATCTAGGACTTTTGTCTCATATACCTGATAGATGATGTGGATCACGCTAATGTTGATTCCCGTCGGACCCCCTGTCAGATGGGATACACAATGGATCTCTACGAATACCAGGCGCGAAACCTCTTCCGGGACCATGACGTTCCGGTACTTCCCGGGATTACAGCGACAACCCCCGAGGAAGCCTTTGAGGCTGGACGCACACTCATCGACGACGGAGCAACGCTGCTCGTCGTTAAAGCTCAAGTGAAAACCGGCGGACGAGGTAAAGCCGGCGGCGTTAAACTCGCGCGCACTCCCGAGGAAGCACGAGACAAAGCCGAGCAGATCCTCGGACTTGATATCAAGGGCCACATCGTTCACACGGTCCTGATCGCATCCGGAGCGGATATCGAGAAGGAATACTACTTCTCGATTCTCCTGGACCGATCGAACCGACGTCACCTGGCGATGTGCTCCTACGAGGGAGGAATGGACATTGAAACCCTCGCAAAGGAACGCCCCGAGGCGCTAGCGAAAGTCCCCCTCGACCCTCAGAAGGGAATTGACGAGGACGTGGCCCGCCTCATCCTGAACGAGGCCGGGTTCCCCGAGGAACGGCATGAGGCAATCATCCCGGTTCTCATCAAACTGTGGGATGTTTACGACGGAGAAGACGCAACGCTTGTTGAGGTCAACCCCCTCGTTACCGCGCCCGATGGACGCGTGTGGGCGGTTGACGGAAAGGTGTCCTTGGATGACAACGCGCGTTTCCGTCACGAAGCACACGAGAAACTGGTTGACAATCGCACCGAGGATCCTCGTGAGGCAATGGCGAAAGCTGCGGGCTTGAACTACGTGAGGCTTGAAGGTGAGGTCGGCATCATTGGTAATGGCGCCGGTCTTGTCATGTCGACGCTTGATGTTGTTGCCCTGGCCGGCAAGGACCTCAACGTTCAGCCCGCGAACTTCCTTGACATCGGCGGCGGCGCATCCGCGGAAGTTATGGCCCGTGGACTCGACGTCATCGTCGGAGATGATCAGGTGCGTTCCGTTTTCGTCAACGTCTTCGGCGGCATCACCGCCTGCGACCAAGTGGCCGAGGGAATCGTTGGAGCACTCTCCAAGCTCGGCGACTCAGCAACGAAGCCGATTGTTGTGCGACTTGACGGGAACAAAGTGGATGAAGGCCGTGCGATTCTCCAGGCAGCCGCACACCCCCTGATTCACTTGGAGGAAACAATGGACGGCGCGGCTCGACGCGCCGCTGAACTCGCCGCACAGGCGAAGTGACACGAGAGGAAAGAGAAGAGAATGTCGATTTTTGTCAACTCGGATTCGCGTGTCATCGTCCAGGGCATGACCGGAGCGGAAGGGCGCAAACACACCGCTCGAATGCTCGCATCGGGAACGCACATCGTCGGAGGAACGAACCCGCGTAAAGCGGGAACCTTCGTGAGTTTTAGCTCCGGTGGAGCAGACGATCCCGTGGAGATCCCCGTTTTCGGGACCGTCGCGGAGGCTCGAGAAAAAACCGGAGCGAATGTCTCCGTGATCTTTGTGCCACCCGCTTTCGCCAAGGGTGCTGCTCTTGAAGCTATTGACGCCGGCATTGAAACGGTCGTCGTCATCACCGAAGGAATCCCTGTTCACGACTCCGTTGAGTTTGTTCACCGGGCCCTTGAAAAAGGCACGCGGCTCATCGGTCCCAACTGCCCCGGAATCATCACCCCGGATGAGACGAATGTGGGGATCACCCCCGCTGACATCACCGGAACGGGACGTATCGGGCTTGTGTCGAAGTCGGGAACCCTGACCTATCAGCTGATGTACGAACTCCGTGACATCGGCTTCACCACGGGCCTGGGCATCGGTGGCGACCCGGTTGTCGGGACCACTCACATTGATGCGCTCGCCGCTTTCGAAGAAGACCCGGACACAGACCTTGTTGTCATGATCGGCGAGATCGGCGGAGATGCGGAGGAACGTGCCGCCCAGTGGATCTCGAAGAATATGACGAAGCCAGTTGTTGCCTACATCGCGGGATTCACGGCTCCGGAAGGAAAAACGATGGGCCATGCGGGTGCGATCGTTTCCGGTTCCGCTGGAACGGCGGCGGCGAAGGCTCAGGCCCTTGAGGCTGTTGGAGTCCGTGTGGGGCGCACACCGTCTCAGACGGCACTCATTGTTCGGGAGCTGCTTGGACAGTAGAGGCTCTCGCCGCGTTGGTCACTTGTGATAAGTACAGTGCAGAAACCACGCGCGGATCTTGAGGAACCTTGGGTGCCCGCCCGGCCATGTCGCCGGGCGGGCACCCACGTTTCTGTGCAGGGCCAGCTTATGCGGGATCGGGGCGCAGACAACGGCCTCTGAGAGGAAGGCGAGGGCTGCGGCAACTCATGCGTGGCCGCGCACATTTGTTCAAGACCCCGGCGCTTCGCCGCGATCTTCTGCTGAAGTTGCGAGACGATGAACCCGATGACTGACAAAACAACGCTCCACCGGCCTCAGCGCCCTGTGCGGTCGCGGCCGCCCGCGCAGAAGAAGGACTCCTCACACGTGGAAACCCCTTCCTCGTCTCAGGCGACGACTTCCGTTGTCGAGCGTCCCGTCATCCGTCTGCGGATGCCCGACGGCTGGGCTCGATCCCTACTTTCCGGGGTGGAGGCAGCGTTCCTTGGCTGGGCTCTATGCACCGTCGCGTCGATTTTTGCCTACTGGACGACCTCAGAGAACCCGTGGATGGGGTCTGTCACCTGGGAAAATGCCTATCACGCAGGCAGTGATGCGTGGGCGCTGATCCTCGGAGGAACTCTCCACATTGCCAACGTGTCCTACCGAGCCCTTCCAACTCTGGGAGGAATTTTCCTCGTCTGCGTGCTTCGCCTCTTCCTGCGATCAAGCCGACACTTTCCACGCGCAGCTTCCTGGTTCGCAGTCCCCGGGTTTGCAATCCCTTCGCTGCTGTTCGTCGGACTGATAGCTCCGCACGCTCGATGGGTGACAGCACTTCCCGGTGCCCTCCTCATCCCGCTGGTCGCGGCCGCCTGGGCTCTTCTTCGCCGCTTTGACTGGGACACGATATTTTCGCGCTTCCCCACCTGGGTGAAATCCGGGATCACGTGGGGAATCATTGAGGTCATTGGACTGATCGTCGTCTCTGCCTTAGCGGTCATCACAGCAATTCTCATGTCGCGCGAACGTATCGCCGGAATCCACCAGCTCCTTCTGACAACCTCGTGGCAGGAGAACACCCTGATCATCGGCGCCCAGGCGCTATTCCTGCCATCACTGTGTGCATGGGCGCTGGCCTGGCTTGCCGGTCCTGGCTTCTGGGTAGGAACCGACGCGTGGCATTCGGTGACGTCCGCTCCCTCAGGGGCGATCCCCGGCTTCCCCGTCCTCGGAGCAATCCCGCAGACAGCACCGGGCCACGGCATCTGCCTTCTTCTCGTACTTGTCGGCATCCTCCTGGGTGCCCTTGTCGTCTGGCGCAGCGCCCAGTCCACGCTGAAAACCCACATGTACGCAACGGGAATCGCGACGATTGTTCTCGCCGTCGCCGTATGGCCGTGGATTGCCTCGTCAACACTCGTCCTCGGGGCACACAGGATGGCATTTCTTGGCCCCCATGCTGCGATCACGTGCCTTTGGATCGTCCTTGAAGTGGGCGGAGGCTTTGCCCTTGCAGGTCTTGTCGGACACCCGACGTCACGTGCTTTTGTTCAGCGTCAGTGGGAAATCTCGAAGCTCCCACGCGGAGTTGCCGCCTCGTCCTCGCCACTAATGAACGAGGACGAACCCGCCTCAGCTCACGACGGAACCCACAACGAGACCGCAGGCGACGCAGACACCGACGCACCCCCGCGAGACGCTGACAACGCCGACGCTGAAAACGACACGGCTGGGGAGACCCTCGCGGACCAGGCCGCGCATGACAGCCGGAAGAAGGACCACAGCGAAAGGAACGACGAGGACTCAGACGAGGACTCCGCCGACCGCACTCCCACTGAGAACGTGCGCACACAGACGGCGGACATCCCGTGAACGTGACCGTTGAGCCTCTTGCGCCCGCCCGCATCATCGTCCTCGTCTCCGGTGAAGGATCGAATATGCGTGACCTCGTGCGTGCCAGCCGCGATCAGCGGTGGGGAGGTGACGTCGTTGCCGTCGGAGCAGACCGTCACTGCGCAGCGATCGACTGGGCGAAGCAACGAGGCATGACAACGTGGATCCACCCCTTTGCGCGAGGAGGAGATCGGGCCGCGTGGGATCGGGAACTTGCGCAGCTTCTTGCCCAGTCGCGTCCTGACCTCATCGTGTGCGCGGGATACCTCAAGATGCTCGGTCCGGCGGTGCTCGACGCATTTGGTGGTCGGATCGTTAACACGCACAACTCGTTGCTCCCGTCATTCCCCGGAATACACGCCCCCGCGGATGCCATCGCTTCGGGAGTTAAAGTCTCCGGTGCGACGCTGTTTTTCGTTGACGAGGGCGAGGACACGGGCCAGATCATCGCCCAGACCGTCGTCCCTGTGCTGCCCGACGATCACGCGGATTCCCTTCTTCAACGAATCAAAGAGGCTGAGCGTGTCCAGCTTGTCGAATGGGTGGGGCGTCTGATCCGAGGTGGATGGACGATCTCGGGACGGCGTGTCGAAGTCGGAAACTGATACGATGCCTATGGTCGTAACTGGCGAGGGTGGATGACCACCGGGAAGCGACGAATAATTCCCATAGGCGCCGCCCGCCTGGGTGCCTGGGCATGAGCAATACCGACTGAGACGAACCTCGGAGGAAACATGTCCGTCCGCTTAGATCACCTTGAACCCATCGACGTACGCCCAGTGAAACGCGCCTTGATTTCCGTGTACGACAAAACCGGCCTTGAAGACCTGGCGAAGGCCCTGGGAGAGGCCGGAGTGGAGATCGTTTCCACAGGGTCAACTGCGTCGCGAATCGCAGCTGCCGGCGTGGCGGTGACACCCGTTGACGACGTGACCGGTTTCCCGGAGGTCCTTGAAGGGCGCGTGAAGACCCTCCACCCGAAGGTTCACGCGGGGATCCTCGCTGATCAGCGCAAAGCTGACCATCGTCAGCAGATCGCTGACCTGGGTGTTGAGGCCTTCGACCTCGTCATCTGCAACCTGTACCCGTTCTCTCAGACCGTTGCTTCCGGAGCGTCCTTTGACGAGTGCGTCGAACAGATCGACATCGGCGGTCCGTCGATGGTTCGTGCGGCCGCGAAGAACCACCCGTCAGTTGCCGTTGTCACATCTCCGGCCCACTACGAGGATGTTGCCCGTGCGGCGGCAGGTGAGGGCTTCACACTGGAAGAACGCCGCAACCTTGCCGCTGAAGCCTTCGCTCACACCGCGATGTACGACCTGGCCATCGCCGGATGGTTTGCCAACGAGCTTGACCGCGAGGACCTGCGCGATGAGCTTGACGAGGCCTGCGAAACGCATCTTGATCAATCGGATGTGGCGTTCCTTGAATCCCTTGGTTTCGTGGTCGATCACGAGGGACAGTACGTTGTCGAGGAAGATGCACAGGACGGTACTCTGCCGGCGTATGTTGCCGATGCTTTTGAGCGTGTCCATTCGCTGCGCTACGGTGAAAACCCGCATCAGGGTGCAGCTGTGTACCGCGAAATCCCGGTCGATGAGGACATCGATGAGGTGAACCCCGAAGAAGAGGACGGTGCGGAGGTTTCGGCTTGCGCCGATGACCCCTTGCTTCCGGGCATCGCCAACGCCCGTCAACTGCACGGCAAGGACATGTCGTACAACAACTACACCGACGGGGATGCTGCGCTGCGTGCCGCCTACGATCACGAGCGTCCCTGCGTTGCCATCATCAAACATGCGAATCCCTGCGGTATCGCCGTGGGCGACGATGTTGCCCAGGCTCACCGCAAAGCGCATGCCTGCGATCCCGTCTCCGCGTTCGGAGGTGTCATCGCAGTTAACCGTCCGGTGAGTGTCGAACTGGCCCATCAGATTGTCCCGATTTTTACCGAGGTCGTCATTGCCCCCGGATACGAGGACGGGGCCCTTGAGGTGCTTTCTGCGAAGAAGAACCTCCGAGTGCTTGAGGTCGCCGCTCCCCAGCGCGGCCAGCGTGAGTTCAAGCAGATCAGCGGTGGGCTCCTGGTTCAGGATCGCGACGATATTGACGCCCCCGGTGATGATCCGGCGAATTGGACGCTCGCGGCTGGCCAAGCCGCGGATCCTCAGACGCTTGCAGACCTTGAGTTTGCGTGGCGAACGGTACGCGCCGTGCGGTCGAATGCGATCCTCCTGGTCAAGGATGGTGCTTCAGTGGGCGTCGGTATGGGGCAAGTCAACCGCGTTGATTCGTGTAAGCTCGCAGTTGAACGTGCAAATACTCTCGGTGGACGTTCAACGGGTGACGCGGCGAAGAACGCCGGCACTGACATTACCTCGGCGGGTGGAGCACGCACCGAAGATGTCGTGTCCGATGCTCCGGAGCAACGCTCAATCGGCGCTGTTGCGGCCTCCGATGCGTTCTTCCCGTTTGCGGATGGACTTCAGGTTCTTATCGACGCCGGAGTAAAGGCTGTTGTCCAGCCCGGCGGATCGATCCGCGACGATGAATCAATCGAAGCTGCGAAGGCAGCGGGAATCACGATGTACCTGACGGGAACCCGCCACTTCGCACACTAAAACCATGTAGTTCAGGTGAAAGTGAAGACCGACTCCTTAGGTGACTCAACTGGGCGGGGCGGAAGGCAGACCGCCATTGACTGGGCGAATACGCTCGGCGTGGCGGTCCCTCCGCTTGCGCGTACTCCGAAGCGTTGGCCACGCTCGCTGACCTCACCCAGTGGCGAAGCCCTGAGTCTGGAAGCCTCCCCGCGCTCCATTGCCCGGCAGATCCTGTGGAGCATCCGCAAAAGCGTCGTCGGTGGTTCACTGCTGTCGATCCTCGTGTCGGTGTCTGTTGCCCTCATGCCGTGGGCGCTGGGACTCATGCTCGATGCGGGCCTGGAACGAGGACTCACCCTCGACCTTCTGGGACCCATTGCGATCTTTGGTGGGTTGCTCATCGTTGTTGTTCTCTGCGACGGCCTCAATGAGCTCACCGACATTGCGATCTGGATCGGCACGTCCTCGCACGCAATGCGCTCGGTTGGTCACCGAATCGCTGGTCGAGGCAGAGCGATCAACCGGGCTCTACCGACAGGTGACGTGACGACGACGCTTCTGTCGGACAGAGCGTCTCGGCGCAGCGGCCGCGTGGACCCCGGTGCTCATCGGGTCAGTGGTTTCCACTGCCGTTGTCGCGGTCCTCATGTTGACGACATCTCTTCCTTTGGGGCTGCTGGTGCTCATTGGTCTTCCCGTGATCATCGCATCGACGACGCTGCTGATTCGTCCCCTCCAGGCAAAGCAGACACACATGCGTGAGGAACAGGGAAAACTCACGACGATCGCAGCGGACGCTGTCGCTGGCCTTCGGGTACTGCGGGGGATCGGTGGGGAAGACCGATTTGACGATGCCTATCGCAGGCAGTCAGCCCAGGTCCGTGACGCGGGAATTTCGATGTCGGGAAATGCTGCGGGCCTTGCCGTGATCAAGGAAGGTGTGCCCCTGGCGTTCATGCTCGTCGTTGTTGCCTCCGGAGCGGTCCTCACCCTCCGCGGTGACCTATCTGTGGGGAATCTTGTTGCCTTCTACGGTTTCACCGCCTACCTGCAAGCGCCGATCTCCACGGCCTCGAACCTCATTGAGCAGTACACGCGAGCATGGGTGGGGCTGTCGAAAATGGCGCGGATCCTTGCGGTTGAGGATCCTGATGAGTCGATTCCAGGGGACGAGGACGAGCCGTCACCCTCGCCCGTTCACGCACCGTCCACCTCTGCCGAAGAATCCCCGTCGTCCGGTGACATGAACGAGGACGACTGGTGGGCTCACGCAACGCTGAGGGACCCCGACTCAGGGGTGCGGATCGACGCGGGACGTATCACTGCTGTTGTCGCAGCCGATCCTGACGAAGGCGCATCGATTGCCCGCAGGCTCGCCGGCTTTGACCCCGGTCAAGCAATGGTTGAGGACCGGAAACTGGCGACTCTGGCGCGTGACGAAATCCGGCGCGGCATCTACTTCCTCGGTGCAGACGCTCAGGTGTTCTCCGGGAGTCTTCGAGATGATCTCCTGGGGGCTGGCGCACCGATGCGTCGGCCTCATGGGACAACCGAACTCGTGGTGCGTGACGAGATCGCCGCCCAGTCACTTGTTGAGCTGCCGCCACCGCACATTGATGACCCGCGAGACCCCGCGCTCTATGCGGCAATCGACGTTGCCGACGCTCATGACGTCCTCACGTCGTTGCCCGGCGGCCTCGATGGAGTCCTCCTCGAAAAAGGTCGGAACCTGTCGGGTGGTCAGCGTCAACGGGTTGCGCTTGCGCGAGCCGTGGCGGCGAAAGCTCCCGTGCTCGTCCTCGTTGAACCAACGTCGGCACTGGATGCTCATACGGAGGCGCGTATTGCCCGGAAACTTGCGGTGCAGAGGGCGGGGCAAACAACGGTGATCGTCACCGCGTCCCCGCTTGTCCTTGAGGAATGTGACGTCATCGAAGTTGTTGATGAACAGGGCACTCGGATAGCCGAAGGAACCCACCGCGACCTGCGGCATCAAGCCGAGGCCGGTGACCCGGGTGCGGACGCATACATGCGGATCATTGACCGCAGAATGGGGCAAGCATGAGACTGCCAATCGCTGACGGGCGTACCGTCATCGGGCGGATGGGGATGCTGCTGCGGTCCTACCGTTGGGCGCTGACCACCGTGATCGTTCTTCAACTGGGAGCAAGCGGTGCAGCAATTATTCTGCCGTGGATGCTGGGGACAGTCATCGACCGTTTCACTCAGGGCACGGTGGAACAATCATGGCTGATCCACATGCTCGTCATCGCCATCGTCCTCGTTGCCGTGGCGTCGCTCCTGTCGTTTATTGCTGAGTACCGTGCTCGGGTGCTCGGCGAGAAACTCTTCGCGCGCTTGCGCGACGACCTCGTGCACTCGGTGACGCATCTGCCGCTCTCAGTTGTCGAGGCCGCGGGAACAGGTGACCTCCTGGGACGGACCACACACGACATTGGGCGCGTCCAATACACGGTACGTCAAGGGATCTCACGGGCGCTCGTGCTGGCAACAACGATCATCGTCACGCTCGTTGCAGCGTTCTCAACGCAGCCGCTGCTTGCCGTGCTGATCGTCGCGGAATTTCCTGTGCTCGCGCTGCTGCTGCGGTGGTATCTGCCTCGAACGATCCCGTCGTATCGAGCCGGAGCTGCTTCGTGGGCACGGATGTCGGGAAGCGCCTCCGAGACCCTCGAAAATGCGGACACCGTTGAAGCAGCGCGCCTGGGGCGACTGCGAAAGAACGACATGGATGCCTCCGTTGTTGAAATGTTCAGGCTCGAACGCTACGGCGCTTGGGCGCGGATGTTCCTCCTGGGAGGGCTTGGCGCAATCGTCCTCGTTCCCGTGATTCTCATCGTCCTCGTCGGCACACTGGGGATGTCCCGTGGATGGATGACCCTTGGTCAGGTGACAACAGTCGCCCTGTATGCCCTGCAGATCCGCATGCCCGTCAATCAGATGACCTTTTGGATTGACCAGTTCCAGGCGTCCGGAGCTTCCCTCGCCCGAATTTTCGGTGTGGCCCTGGTCGATGATGACCGTCAAGCGCTCGCGGTGACCCCGGACTCAACCGTGATTGTTGCTTCGGATGTGTCCTACGCCTATCGGGAAGGGGAAGACGTTCTCCACGGAGTGAACCTTGAACTGCGTGACGGTGAAACTCTTGCGATCGTTGGACCATCGGGTGCGGGTAAGTCAACCCTTGGCCGGATGATCGCGGGCATCCACGCGCCAACGTCAGGTGCTGTAACAGTTGGGGGAGTGCCACTCGTTGACCTGCCCGAAGATATGCTTCACCGTCAGGTAGCTCTGGTCACCCAAGAACACCACGTATTCGTTGGTTCCATCGCTCACAATCTCAAACTCGCGGCTCCTGATGCCACTGACGAGGACATGTGGCGAGCCCTTGAGGGGGTCGAGGCCGATGCGTGGGTTCGTGATCTTCCTGAGGGTCTTGACACGGTTGTGGGTACCGGTGGCCTTGAGCTGTCACCCGCCAGGGCTCAGCAGCTCGCACTGGCGAGGATTATCCTCCTTGATCCGCATACGCTCGTCCTCGACGAAGCGACATCGCTGCTTGATCCGGCGTCCGCTCGTTCCCTTGAGAAATCGCTCGGCAGAGTTCTTGAGGGGCGCACCGTTGTGGCCATCGCGCACCGTTTGCACACAGCACACGACGCGGACAGAGTCGCGGTTATGGTCGATGGGCGTATCGCGGAACTTGGAAGTCATGACGAGCTTGTTGCTCTCGGGGGAGAGTATGCGCGTCTCTGGGAGGCGTGGCGCAGGAGCTGATGCTCTCCCGAGCTACAAACCCGCGTCCGGGTGTTCGGGGAAAATTGGAAGAACACCGGGAATATGACTGTGAGCCGTCAGTGGATTCGTTGGGATTTCGTACGCAATATCAAGGAAGGGGCGAATGATCTCCGCCAGGTCCTGTGGCTCTTCGTCTGAAACAAAGATCACCTGAGGGTGAAGTTTGGCGGATTCCACTAAATCCAAGATTGGTCGAGAATCATCCCATTCGGATTCGACCCAGTAGAGGATCCAGTCAGGTCCCAGTGGTCCGACTGCGCTGACAACCATCCGGCGTACCCGACATCCAGGTGGAAGAGCGGTCACAACATCCTCGTCGAGGTCAATCATGACGTTTGGGCCTGATACGGCAGTGAGGAATTCAGCGGGAACGTCCCGAGGGTCGCGAGCCTGCTGAATCCACGCGGGAACGTCAGAAATTGTTGTTGCCCGGTGCGCCCCCATGATCCGCACCACCCAGTCAACGAACCTCCATGACATGATCTCAGGTCGGGGATCAAAGATCTCGGGGGTCTCCCAACGGAATCGACACACCGCGAGGAACCAGGCGAGCGGATCCACCGGTCCGAGGAGTAACCCTTCGCGCAGGTATAGGGCCCGTTCCATGATGCGGTCCCGTTTCGGATCCTGCGAAATTGCTCGCGCACGTTTGAGTCGACGGTGAAACCTTCGCTGAGCTGACGCGTAGTCGTCCCCGTTGATCCACTGGTCACCGGGCCAGTTATTGAGGCGGGCAACCTCCTCACGCAGGGAGAAACATTCACCTGTATGTCCGAGCTGGGCAAGAACCTCGTCCCATTCCTCGACGTATTGAAGTGTGAGCGCAAACTCGGCGGGAATCTCAAGGGAAGGAATGACAGTGAGATCCATCGAGGACATGCGTTTTTGCCACGACCTGAGCCCTGCGAGCGTAACGGGGGTTCCCTCGATGCTCTTCCACCGGGGATCTTTCGCTCGCACGGCGAAGGCGTTGCGCCACTCCTTGAGCGCGGCGGTGAGTTTCTTGCGCGGAAATTCACGTGCACCGCCACGCGGGTGGTGAATATCCACACCATCGGCAAGATCTTCGATCCTCGCGCACACACGCAGCAGGAGATCCTCATCCGGAAGAGGAACTTTTTTACGAGCAGCCAGAGTCATTGGGTGAAGAAATTGCCCAACAATCCATGCCACATCAGCGCAGTGAGCGCAGCGAGCAACCTTCTCGGTTGCCCTGGTCACCCCTTCGTTGATTCCGTCGAGAATGGGGAGCGAGGCGCGTTCTTGGGCAGAGAGTTTCTGCCCGAAAGGAGATCGCTTTTTCGCTCCATGCATCCCCAGATCGGAGAGAAATTGGGCGGTCGAGGGCGCAGTGGACTTCTGGGACGCCATGCTGCAATTGTCTCTCAGTCAGCTCAATGTCGGGGCGTATCCGCCCGACGCGTGTCTCAATATGTCGGCTGCGCGACGACATGAGATTTTGCCCTCGGAGATAGCACCAACACAGCCGCATGACCTCGCCAGCCCGTGGGTGTCTTTCCTCTGTGGGAAGGTGAGGTCATAAAGGAAGGTGCGTGCTCGTCCTCGTCAATGGAACACGATATGAGCCACCCACTCTGGTGAGCGCACGCCGAGTCAGGCGACAACGTGGTGACGTGTTGCCAGGTAGCATAAGGGGCGTGAATACGACTCAGCCTCGCCCTGTCCTTGTTGTCGACTTCGGCGCCCAGTACGCCCAACTCATCGCCCGGCGTGTCCGCGAAGCCAAGGTCTACTCCGAGATCGTTCCCCACTCCATGAGCGTGGCAGACATGCTTGCGAAAGACCCTGCCGCGATCATTCTCTCGGGTGGTCCTTCCTCTGTTTACGAGGACGGCGCTCCGAGTATCGACCCGGCGATTTTTGACGCGCAGGTTCCAGTGCTAGGAATCTGCTACGGCTTCCAAGCGATGGCCCAGGCGCTCGGTGGTGCTGTTGGTCGAACCGGCACCCGCGAATACGGACACACCGAGGCGCAGGTGTCACAGGGGTCCTGCCTATTCGATGGAACACCCGATGACCAGGTTGTATGGATGAGCCACGGGGACGCCGTTGAATCTGCCCCCGAGGGATTCACCGTCACGGCCTCCACTCGTGAAACTCCCGTTGCGGCATTCGAGAACCGTGACCGCAAGCTCTTTGGTCTTCAGTGGCATCCAGAGGTCGGTCACTCTCAGTTCGGTCAGGCAGCGCTGACGAACTTCCTCTATGAGGGCGCCGGAATTGAGCCCACGTGGACCGCCGGCTCCATTGTTGACGAACAGGTCGAGAAGATCCGCGCTCAGGTGGGTGATGCGCAGGTGATCTGCGCGCTGTCAGGTGGCGTTGATTCCTCCGTTGCGGCAGCGCTCGTGCACAAGGCTGTCGGTGATCAGCTCACGTGCTTCTTCATTGATCACGGCCTGCTGCGCGCGGGTGAACGTGGACAGGTTGAGGGGGACTACGCCAAGGGCATGGGCATTAAGGTCATCACCTGCGATGAATCCGAGCGTTTCCTCAGCGCGCTCGCGGGCGTTACCGAACCCGAGGCGAAGCGTAAGATCATTGGCCGCGAATTTATCCGTTCTTTCGAGGCCGCTCAGAAGCAGGTCATCGAGGCAATCGGGGCCGAGGGCGGGGAAGTAAAGTACCTCGTCCAGGGAACCCTTTACCCGGATGTTGTTGAATCCGGTGGTGGCGAGGGCGCGGCCAATATCAAGAGTCACCACAATGTCGGGGGCCTGCCTGACGACATGACATTTGAGCTTGTTGAACCGTTGCGTGCCCTGTTCAAGGACGAGGTTCGGGCTGTGGGGCGCGAGCTTGGATTACCTGACTACCTGGTGAATCGTCAGCCCTTCCCCGGCCCCGGCTTGGGGATCCGCATCATTGGCGAGGTAACGCGTGAGCGTCTCGACATTCTTCGTGCCGCCGACTTGATTGTCCGCGAGGAGCTGACCGCCGCCGGCCTCGATTCTGAGATCTGGCAGTGTCCGGTTGTTCTGTTGGCGGACGTCCGTTCCGTCGGTGTCCAGGGAGATGGGCGCACCTACGGCCACCCGATTGTTCTGCGTCCGGTGTCCAGTGAGGACGCGATGACGGCTGACTGGACGCGTCTGCCCTACGACGTTCTCGCCCGCATTTCTACGCGCATCACGAACTCTGTGGCTGAGGTCAACCGTGTTGTTCTCGACGTCACGAGCAAACCACCGGCAACGATTGAGTGGGAGTAATCCGGCTAGGGTGTTTTGACCTCTCTTACGCCGCCTCGATCTGTCCTTGGGACTGATCGAGGCGGAGCTTTTACTGCGGGTATTTTCGCTCGATGTACGTTTCAGAAATCCTCAATTTCTGGTGCTGTGGAAAGGTCCCTTCAATGACCGCCAATAGCGGAATATAACTGGCGGTCATCAGGGGTGAGTGTGCAGGCAGCGGTAGGTGGGCTACTACAGGGGGCGTGCAGATTCGGAGGCAACAGGATCTAGCGAGGTTTTTGTCCAGCTCGTGCCCAAGAAAGTCCGTGAGTCGATTTTCGCGTTCGCAAGGCGTGCAAACGGGAAAGAGTTCTCTGAAGACAAGGAAATGTCAGATCCGGCATTTGGGTCGTCAACAAGAAGTAGGCCAAAGACTGCATGGTGATACGGACAGATAGGAACGACAATCTGAGTTTCCTAGGCGTTTGATTGTCTTAATATTTGAGATGAAAGCCTGGATTCTTTTTCGCTTGCCTGAAGACAAACACATACGTCCGACACCACTTTTGTGACCGGAATCTAATGATCTAGTGCCGCACCCCTGATTCGTTATCGTGGGTGTTCCGGTCCAATCTCGATGACAATACCCCGCTGAACAGGCAATAGACAGAGGCAAGCAATCACGCCGGGACTGTTGAGCTCACACGTTTGCTACCCCCTAAAACCACAAGAATGGCGACTCGTCAACTAAGTAACGGGGTGTTTTGGAAAGGAAATTTATCAAGGGGGTTGCGCGCCGGGGGGGGGTGTCCTATTCTCAAGTCACACAGTGTAGTAGTTCATGGCATCCCGTCTTGAGCTAGTTCCCATCCTGTTAGGAGAACAACAATGTCTGTCCGTACACGTATTGCGTCAGTCGGCGCAGCCGTGGCACTTCTGGGTGCCCTGGCTGTCCCCGCTGCCTTCGCCGAAGAGGGTCCGACGGCTCCGGCGGTCGACCCGGCTACCACCACTCAGCCGGGTGCGACCACCACTGAACCTCCGGCTGCTACCCCGGCACCGGAACCGGTTGTCAAGCCACTCATCGACAAGGAGAAGCTGGATCGCCTGAACTCGGTTGTCAACGGTGAGGCTGAGGCTCCTGTCATCAACAGGGATCTCCTCAACAAAGACAAGCTTGATCACCTGAACAAGGTTGTCAATGGTGAGGCTGATGATCCGGTGATCAACAAGGACCTCCTCGACAAGAACAAGCTTGATCACTTGAACAAGATCATTAATGGTGAGGCTGATGATCCGGTTGTTAACAAGGACCTCCTTGACAACTGCAAGCTTGATCGCATGAACAAGATCATCAACGGTGAGGATCCGGGCGAGGAATGCTCCAAGGTCAAGGCTGAAGAAGCCAAGCCGATGCCTTCTGAGAAGAAGCCCGCTGCCAAGGCAGGCAAGATGGATGGCAAGAAGATGGCTGGCAAGGCCCAGGGCCTGGCAAAGACCGGTTCGTCTGCTGTGATTGCAATTGCAGCTGGTGCCGTTGCTCTTGGTGCTGCTGGTGGCGCCACCGTGGTGCTTCGTCGTCGCCTCGGCTGACACGTTGCCTGCGGTGCGCATGTAGCGCTGCACTTTGCGAATACGCAGGGGCCTAGTCCCCGCCGTTCGTAACCGATCAGTCCCCGTCCGTAAACTCGGGCGGGGACTGATCTTTTGTTTTCTCCTGATGGCTGCCACTATCGGAATGGCACGTCAAGAAATGATCCCTGGGGTACTTCAGGAGTCTTCTGATATATCGACTGCGGTGGCTGTCTCAACATCATTGAAGTCAAGTACGACGAGAGTGCTTTGGGGATGCCAAGTTACGAAGCAGGCAGCTTTCTCCAGCTACACGCGTATCGCAGAGATTCCGATGTGCGAACGTGTATTCCATAATGTTGCAGAAATAATGGGAACAACACCCTCGCATTGTGAGACTACCTTTTCTGTGGCGCAGAAGCCCGGGCCACCATCCTCGTGAAGGATGTGGAATAGCTACTTCAACGTGGAGTAATCGCTATCTGAAACGGGTTCGAGCCACTCGTTGGAGGTGTTGCTGCCTGGGGATTCGATGGCGAGATGTGAGAACCATGAATCTGGGGCTGCGCCGTGCCAGTGCTTGACGCCAGCGGGGATTTCAATGCAGTCACCCGGTGTCATCTCCACAGGTTCATGTCCCCACTCTTGGTAGTAACCGCGTCCTCCAACACAAATGAGGATCTGCCCACCGCCCTCGTCGGCGTGATGAATGTGCCAGTTGTTGCGGCAGCGAGGCTCGAAGGTGACGTGATGTATTGGCACTTGTTCGGTGGCTACGGGTGCGAGGTAGCTCTGGCCAACAAAGTACTCACCGTAGGGGTTAGGTTCCCCGATCGGGAAGATGACTGAACGCTGATACGTGTCTTTGCTTCCATCAGCCGACTCGTCCTCGTTCCATACCTCTTGCGCCACCCTGAATGCAGCCCAGCCTTTCGGCCATCCCGCATACATCGTGACGTGCGTGATGATGGCGGCGGCCTCTTTCTTGGTAAGCCCGTGCGCCTTCGCGTTTGCAAAATGGTACTTCAGGGAGGAATCGGTGATTCCCGAGGTAATGAGAGATGTGATTGTGAGAATGCACTTCGTTTTGACGTCGAGGGCTTCCTCGTTCCAGACCTCTCCGAAGAGAACGTCATCATTGAGGTGGGCAAACAGGGGAGCAAAGGCCCCCAGCTGCTGACGTCCCGCTGTCTGCACGATCTTGTCTGCCATAGTTTCTTCTCTTTTCTTGTGCGGTGTTTACGCGCAGCCAATTTTAGGCAGTTACCGAAGAAGGGTAAAGACGCTCTCATGGGTAAGACTGCTTTGACGCTCTCATGTAGATCGACACGGTGTGCGCTGAACGTGCGGTGGTATCGCCCTGTTTATTGGGTCATTGCGCACAGTGTTCGCAGGTTACTGTCCGGAGGTGAGATGCCCCTAAGCAGCAGCCTCTTGTGTCGTTGGTGAGATGGGAAGGACCATTCAGAAGATATCGTTTGGGTCACAATATCCGTCTCAGATATCGATTTCTTGAATTTAGAAATCGATATCTGACAGAATCTGCTTCGCAGTACCTAGACGGATGGTCCGCGCGCATCGCAGCACACGGGCCGTTCACCATCTCAGCGAAGGGCGCAACGATGCCTCTTCGCAGACACAGAGGAGCACACGTGAAAAATCGGATCTTCGCCGCAGTTGCAGCAGGAACCCTTGCGGTCCTCGCGCTCAGCGGATGCGTCACCCAAACGAACAACGGCAGTTCAGGACAATCGAATGCTTCAGCAGCTGAAAGCGACTACCCGACGAAGCCCATCGACCTCGTTGTCGCATGGAGCGCCGGCGGTGGTACCGATGTCCAGGCTCGTGCCCTTGTCCAAAACGCGAAAGAATACCTGGGGACAAACATCAATGTCGTCAACAAGCCGGGTTCGTCAGGTGCAATTGGCTGGGGCGAAATTGCCCACTCAACAAAGCCAGACGGCTACACCCTGACCGTGGTTTCACCAGAAATCGGCTTCATGCAGGAACAGGGACTTTACGACTTCGGACTTGAAGACTTCACCCTCATTACGATGTTCAACGAAGACCCTATGGCACTTGCGGTCAAAGCAGATGCGCCGTGGGCAAACCTTGAAGAGTTCCTCGCAGATGCCAAGGCAAACCCCGGCAAGATCACCATTGGAAACGCAGGCCCCGGACTTGCATGGGACCTCGCGACCACCGCGATTGAAGAGGCCGCCGGCGTTGAATTCACCCACGTCCCCTACGACGGCGCATCGACCGCGGTCCAGGCCATTCTCGGTGGCACACTTGACGCGATGACCTACTCAATTGGCGAGGTTCGTTCACAGGTTGAAGCCGGCGAGATGCGCGTGCTGGCAATCGCCTCCGAAGAGCAGCTTAAGGCACTTCCGAACATCCCGACCTTCAAGTCTGAAGGCCACGACATTGTCACCGGGACTTTCCGTGGAATCGCCGGACCTGCCGGCATGGATCCCGCAATGGTTAAGACCCTCAATGAAGCATTCGTCAAGATGGCGAAGGACAAGGGATTCATTGATGTCATGGAATCAAACTCCTTCGGAATCAAGGTCCTCGAAACCGATGAGTTCCAAACATTCTTCGGGAACGCAAAGGAGCTCTACTCCGAGCTGATCGAAGCGCAGAAGAAATAACGTCAACGACTGAGATGAACCACAAGGTGGTTGCCTGATGAAGGACCAATCAAGACTGATCACAGTCATAAAAAAGGGCGCGCTTGATATCTTCCTCGCGCTAGCGTTCGTCGTGCTTACGGTGCTGATTGCGATCGATGCACACGGATACAAAGCCGGGGTCGGAAACGAGCCCGGACCGGCCGCGGTACCGACGGTGCTTTCGGTGCTCTTGCTGCTGGTAGCAGGCGGAATGTTAATCCAAGTATTTCGCGGAAAATGGGAAGATCAGAACGAACCAGATGCTATCCGAAATTGGCGAGTTCTCGGTGGAATCGTACTGCTGATTCTCGTGGGGATTCTGATGCCGCTCATCGGATTCTTCGTGACCTTCTCGATCGTCCTTTTTGGATTGAGTCTTTTGTCAGGCACCACCGCATGGTGGAAATCAGCGATCTTCTCGCTGATTGTGACATGGGTAGTTCTGCTGTTGTTCTCTCGCTACCTCAACGTTCCGTTGCCGGCAAGCCCCGTCGATCTGATGCTGGGAGCATGACATGGATATTTTGACCAACATTCTTGCCGGATTTGGCGGAGTCTTCTCCGATCCGATGATTTTGGTAGGTATTGCTGGCGGTGTCTTTGGAGGCATGATCGTCGGTGCTCTGCCCGGGCTGACCGCGACGATGGCGATGGCGCTGTTCTTGCCCTTCACATTCCTCATGGAACCAAGTCTGGGCATCGCAACAATGATGGGAATTTTTGCCGGCGGTATCGCCGGCGGCTCCATCCCTGCGATTCTGCTCAACGTTCCTGGAACTCCAGCCTCTGCTGCAACCGCGCTTGACGGCTATCCCATGACCCGCAACGGACGCGCCTCGCAGAGCCTCACGATGGCAATGATCGCCTCGTGTATCGGCGGCACGATTTCCGGCCTGCTCATGGTGTTTCTGGCGCCGGTTATCGCAAAACTCGCTCTGAATTTCCAAGCTCCAGAATTCTTCGTTCTGGCAATCTACGGTCTCACCATCATTTCTGCGGTCTCTGGTAAGTCACTGCTCAAAGGTTACGCGGCAGGACTTATCGGCCTGGTGATCGGCATCATCGGCCTCGACCCAATTTCGGGCCAGCTCCGTCTGACGTATGGCAGCAACGAACTCTACGGCGGCATCTCACTGATCCCCGTGCTCATTGGTGTTTTCGGACTGAGCCAGGTCCTCGTTATGCTCAAGGAATCCACCTCTCTCAAAGAGCACGTCAGCATCGGGAAGTTCCAATTGCCCGAAAAACAAGACATCAAGGATTCGATGCCGTCCATTCTCCGAGGCGGACTCGTTGGCTCAGCAATTGGTGCAATTCCTGGCACGGGAACCGATATTGGAGCATTCCTCTCATACTCGTTGGCCAAGCAAAGTGGCCGAGGTCGTATCCCATTCGGCAAAGGAAACCCAGTCGGTGTTGCTGCATCGGAATCTGCAAACAACGGCGTTGTTGGCGGCGCAATGATCCCGATGTTCACGCTGGGTATCCCAGGTGAAGCTGCCACCGCAGTCCTTCTCGGCGGTCTGCTCATCCAAGGATTGACCCCCGGACCCCAACTCTTCCAAGGCCCGAACGCGCACCTCGTCTACACGGTTTTCGCGAGCTTCCTCATTGCGAACATCGTGATGTTGCTTATTGGGTTGGTTGCCGCCAGACTCTTCGTCAACGTTGTGAGAATCCCGAACTCGTACCTGATTCCACTGATCACGATCCTGTGCCTGGTTGGTGCCTACTCGATCAACAACCGGCTCTTCGATGTATTTGTTGCCATTTTCTTCGGATGCTTTGGATACCTCATGGTGACACACGGATACTCGCCTTCGCCGTTGATCCTCGGCATGATTCTCGGCCCTATGGCAGAAACAAACTTCCGTCGCGCAATGACCATCGAAAACGGCAACTGGACGGTCTTCTTCACGCGCCCGGCCTCGCTGATTTTCTGGGCGTTGATTGCTGCTTCGCTGTTCTACCTGTGGCGTAATCAGAAGAAGGCGCAATCAGTCGAAACACTTGAAACACAACTGACGAAAAAAGAGGTTGAAAATGTCTGAAAACATCACTCATCTGACAGGAAATGACCCGCTGTTTGATGTCTCGGGCCGCACTGCGGTTGTGACTGGCGGCTTCGGTCAAATCGGGCAGGAATTCGTGCGGGCGCTGGCTTCTCGAGGTGCTCACGTTGCCGTCTGCTCACGCTCCGCATCCGAGGAGAGAATTGCCCAGACCTTCCCCGGTGAGTTTGCGGGAACAATCCGCTCGTACGCTCTGGATATCACCTCTAAAGAATCCATTGAAACAGCACTTGATAGCATCGAAAAGGACCTCGGCCCAATCCGTATCGTTGTCAACAATGCGGGAATCGATACTCAACCTTCCGCACCGCCAGAGGTGTCGGGACCATTTGAGGACTTCCCTGAAGAAGTATTCCGTGAGGTTGTTGAAACAAACCTCACCGGGACTTTTCTGATGTGCCAGGCAGCAGGTAAGCGGATGCGCGCCGCGGGTGTCGAAGGATCGATCATCAACGTCGGTTCCATCTACGGAATGGTTTCGCCAATCCAAGATATCTACGCCTATAAGGAAGAACAGACCGGTGTTCCTTTCATCAAGCCGGTTGCTTATTCGGCAGCAAAATCTGGAATCTATAACCTGACTCGCTACTGTGCAACGTACTGGGGTGCCAACGGAATCCGGGTGAATACCCTGACTCCGTCCGGGGTATGGCGCGATACTCAGGATGCAACATTCCAGCACAACTACACCTCACGTATCCCGATCAAGCGCATGGCTCAGGCTGACGAATACAACGGTGCCCTGCTGTTCCTCGCGTCTGATGCCTCGCGTTACATGACCGGATCGAACCTGATCGTTGACGGTGGGTGGACAGCGTGGTAACGGATCTCGCCGGACGGATCTACTCCGCCCTTGTGACCCCAATGAACGAGGACGGCGTGCTGAAACGCTCCGTGATTCCTCGCCTTATTGATTGGGAGCTGGCATCTGGTGTCGAAGGGTTTTACGTCGGTGGCACAACAGGTGAGGGGCTCTTGCTTAACGAGCGCGACCGGACCGAATTCACACGCAGTGTTGTCGATTGCGTACGTGGCCGGGTGCCCGTCATTGCGCACATCGGTGCAATTGGTACGGCCCAGACGCAAGAACTGGCACGAGGCGCAGCAGATGCGGGTGCTCAGGCTATTTCCTTGATCCCACCGATCTACTACACGCTATCGGAGAAGGGCATCGTTGAACATTACCATGCGGTTGCGTCGGCGACGGATCTTCCGGTGTTGATCTACAACATTCCTCATGCCGTTGGTTTTGAGCTTTCATCGAGCGCGGTTGATGCACTGTTTGAGAATCCGAAGATTATTGGCATCAAACACACCTCGATGAACATGTATCGGTTGGAGCGGATGACGGCGTACCACCCCGAAAAGTTGATTTTTGGTGGTCTTGATGAATGTGCAATGGCCGGTTTCTCTTTGGGGACATCCGGTATTGTTTCGACATCAGCGAACTTTCAAGCAAAGCTGTTCCGTGGAATGTGGGACGCCGTTCAAGCTGGTGACATCAATGCAGCGCGCGAATATCAACGACGTGTCAATAACAACATTGACGCGTTGCTGCGTGATGATATTGTTGCGAGTACCAAAATGGTGCTTAAGTCCCAGGGTATCGACTGCGGAGGTGTTCGCGGTCCTCTTCCAAATATCCCCAATGATGCGTCCGTTCGGCTCCTGTCCGAGGTGGATGTTTCATTCCTCTAGGCGGTGATTGAACGGTGAACCCGACGATCTATGACGTGGCGAAAGCCGCAGCAGTATCGCCTGCAACAGTCTCTCGGGTTCTCAATGGCACCAAGGTGCGAGCCGACTTGGAAGAACGTGTTCGCGAGGCAACCAAGGCTCTCGGATACGTTCCCAGTCGGCTCGCCACCGCCCTACGAACTCGAAATTCCCGCTTGATCGCTCTGTGCATCCCTGATCTGTCGAATCCATTCTTTATCGCGATGGCAAGCGCCGTGCAGCGGACGGTTGTTGAAGCGGGATATTCCCTGGTTCTCTTTGAGGTCGTTCCCGGCTCTGATGAAGAGCTTCGGTGCTTTCAGACGATCATCGCCGAGCAAATGGCAGGCGTCATTACTGTTCCGTCGCACGATCCCACACGTATTCAGGGGTTGCTTCACGCCGACATCAGCGTCGTTGCGGTTGACCGCAGCGGCAACGGCTTGGACATAGATTGTTTCCTTATTGCGAACGAACAAGAAGGTTATGACTGCACGAACCGGCTCTTCGACGTGGGTTACCATCACGTTGCGTGCATTTCTGGACCTGTCGGCGTTGAGACAGCGGATCACCGCGTCGCCGGATGGATGCGCGCAGTCAGTGAACGAGTGGATGAGTCACATGCGCAGCGTGTTGTGCGCGCGGCGTACACAGTAGCTGCGGGCCGACGCGCTTTCAATGAGCTTATTGAAAAGTATCCGGATACGGATGCCGTTTTTGTTGCCAATAACCTCCTGTCTGTTGGCGTGATCCAGGCAGTAATTTCCGGAAATTCTCACCGAAATTTTGGCATTTTGGCCTTCGGTTCGGTCCCGTACATGCTGGCGGACTTGCCGACAATTCAGGTTGCCCACTTGCCGGCACGGCAGATCGGTTCCGGCGCAGCTACACGTCTGCTTGAACGTATCCACGGATCGAAAGAAGCACCTGAGCGAATTATTTATGCAACGACGGTCAACTGGAATCTGACCAGCGCCGAGGACCTTATCGAAGAGCGCGCTGAGTTAGGCGCGGAATCTGATTTTTCAGCGAGCTGAGGTCTATTTTACCGCCCAGGAATTCCTCACGAGGCGGTATACCTTGTGTGGACACTATGGCTCGCCAGGGCCAAGATTCGAGCAACTTTACGAGTGTTTTCTCCGCATATTCCCCGGAGTCTCCCAGCTTCCGATGTGAAACTTGACGCGTGGGAACAACGACGTATCTTGTCACCGGTGGGGCCGGACATCTCGGTTCGACGATTGTTCGTTTCCTCGCGCGAAGCGGGAGTCGGGTCCGTTCCCTTGTTCTTCCGCACCAGCGTTCCCCGCGTTTTCCTTCGGTCGACGTGGTCACAGGAGATGTCACCAACCCGGATTCGTTAAAACCATTCTTCTCTGGCATCACCGGGGAGAACGCCGTGCTCATCCACACGGTGGGGCTCATCTCGATTGGAGGAGTGTCCAAGAGAGCTCTCTATCACGTGAACGTCGACGGCACCCGAAACGTCATCGAGGCGGCGATCCGCCAGGGGATTCGTCGAATCGTCCACGTCTCGTCAGTTCACGCGATCCCGGAACCGCAGGATCCGTCCTCGATCATCCGCGAAGTTACCCATTTTGACCCCGACCTCGTCGTTGGGGACTACGCGAAAAGCAAAGCAGTGGCCACGCAGATGGTGCTTGATCACGTGGGGAAAGGAACAGAGATCCTCGTCGTTCATCCCTCCGGAATTCTCGGTCCCTATGACCGAGGAGGAAATCATCTTGTTCACATGATTGATCTGCGTAGACGAGGACATCTGCCGTTTGCTGTACGCGGTGGCTACGACTTTGTTGATGTTCGAGACGTTGCGCAGGGCTGCATTAACGCCACAACAATGGGACGTGACGGGGGAACATATCTCCTGTCGGGTCATTATGCGCAGGTGTCTGAGGTGCTCGAAATGGTCGACCGTAGCCGGGTTCCGGCGATGCCGCGAGTGCTCGCGACAGCCTGTGCCCCAATTGCCGAGGGCGTCGCCCGAGTGTTGAATACTCAACCGTTATTCACGCGGTACGCGATTCACACATTGGGAACCAACGGCCGCTTCACCCACGACGCGGCCACGCGTGAACTGGGATTCATCCCTCGGCCGCTCCGACAGTCTGTTGAAGATACGGTCGCCTATCTTGGGGGAGAGCGCCGGGGTCTCCTGGAATCAGTTGAGTGGCGGCGCCTCCTTCCTCGCCCCGCTACCTCTCGCTGACAGGCCCCCAGCGCACTACTGAGCCAGTGTGAGGTGAGTATGGAGGTAGCGTGGTGCTTTTTGGCCACCCAGCACGCCACTAACCCGAACTAATGTATAAGATTTGTCACATTCCCTCGCAGAAAAGTGTGTAGGGTGGAAGAGAGCTCTCGTCTCGACATACGGGTAAGGTATCGCTGCAGGTCAACGAAGGAATCGTTCAGTGCTCGATCGCATCGCGAAGTTTCTCGTTACAGGGCGGGTCATTATCACGGCGATAATGGTCGCCCTGACGATTGCGTGCGCGTTCGCCATCCCTCGGGTTGGTGTCATCTCGGACATGGCTAAATACCTTCCCCACAGCTCATCCATGAAGCAAGGAATTGCGATCATCGACGAGGAATTTCCCGCCGAGACGCAAGACAACACAATTCGCGTGATGGTCAGTGGACTCTCCCAGGACAAACGCGACGCGATGCGAACGCGACTCAAGGCACTCGACCACGTCTCAAAGGTCGAATACCTGCGCGACTCACCTGACTACAACACGGATGAACACGCTCTCTACGTACTCCACACCACCGCCGGCTACGGGTCCACCGAGGAATTGGCGAT
The DNA here is from genome assembly GCF_011038885.2 of Schaalia sp. ZJ405. Taxonomy (NCBI): domain Bacteria; kingdom Bacillati; phylum Actinomycetota; class Actinomycetes; order Actinomycetales; family Actinomycetaceae; genus Schaalia; species Schaalia zhouxuedongae. The sequence continues at coordinate 487,613 of NZ_CP064952.1, forward strand.
CGAACGCGCCCTGACAAGCGACGCTTTTAGCGACGTGTCCGTGGAGGTACGCAGCGACAACCCGTCACCAACAAGTGAACTTCCCCTCTGGATCGTCCTCGTGGCCATTGCCCTGCTCGCTGCCATCCTTTTCGCGATGTGCCACTCATGGATCGAACCCATCCTCTTCTTCCTGACTATCGGAATGGCCATCGTTCTCAATCTGGGAACACACATTATCCGAGGATCCATCGCCGATATCACGTTCACGATCGGAGCCATCCTTCAGCTCGTCCTCTCAATGGACTACTCGATCATCCTGGCAAACCGCTACCGTCAGGAACGAGCGAAAAACCCCACTCATTCCGACGCCATGATCACCGCCATCCGGCAATCCTTCTCTGCTATTACTTCCGCGTCGATGACGACGATCGTCGGGCTGCTCATGCTGTGCTTCATGTCGCTCCTCATCGGCGCTGACCTGGGAATTGCCCTGGCGAAAGGCGTCTTCTTCTCGATGCTCTGCGTGTTCACCGTCCTTCCGACGCTGATCCTGGGGTGCGATCGATGGATCGTGGCCTCCAGCAAACCCGCATTGCACATCAACCTTCGACGGATCGCAGGATTCGAATACCGATTCCGCTGGTTCATCACCGGTGGATTCGTTGTCCTTTTCGTCGGCTCGCTGATCCTCAGCATGGGGACTCCGATCGCCTACACCCTGGACAAGAAAGATCCGATCGCCCAGGTGTTCCCCAAGACGAACCCGCTCGTCCTCGTTTATCGTCACGAGGACGAAGCGGCCGCCGCCGCACTCGCTGACACACTGGAAGACCACGCCGGGGTGAGGACCGTAGACGCATACTCAACGACGCTTGGTCGCCAGCGCACCGTTGAGGACATGACGCAGTTCCTCGCCACTGTTGACGACACGGGAACCCTCAACACATCGACGGTGAAAATGGTGTACTACCTGGGCCACGGGGAAGACGGGCGTCGCACCATGTCAGCCGGTGAGTTCTTGACCTTCCTCGCATCAGACCTGGCGAAACATCCTGACTTTTCCACCCGCTTAGCTGGAGACCTGACGAAGAATATCTCTGAGATCCGGCGATTTGCCGATAGGGAGGCACTCACCGAGCAGCTGTCGATCTCCGACCTTGCGTCCTTCCTCAAAATTGATGCAGCGCAGGTGCGTCGCGTTCTGCTCGCATCGGTCATCGGCGGTGGTCAAGGTGATCCGGGAACAATGAAACTGGCAACCTTCACCCGTTTCATCACCGATGAACTTGCGCGAAATCCCGACTATTCGGGACAGTTTTCCGCCGAAACGATCGGTCAACTCAGCCAGCTACGCACATTCACCAACGTGGGGAAGATGACGCGTCGCACCGATCCTCACAATCTTGCGCAGATTCTCGACGAAGACCCCACGGCCATCGCATACGCCGCGATGGTGTACATGGCGGATTCCGGCATCTACGATGCGTCGACGATGACGCTCCCTCAATTCGTGGAGGTGATGAATTCCGAGGTTACGGCAGATCCGTTCTTCGCCTCGGCAATCGATGCGAAGCAGCGTGAACAGCTGAAAACACTTGCGACATTCACCGATACGACCGCGATGACGACACCGGCTGACTCTTTCGCGCTCGCAAAACTCTTGAGTCTGCCCGCCGATCAGGTCGGTGCGGTCCTCGCGGCCAAAGCGCAGTCCGAAGGCGCAGATCCGTCCTCGTCCCTTGCCTCTACCCCCGCAGACTTCGTCACTTTCCTTTGTAACACCGTTCTGGCTAACCCGTCGTCGGATGCGGCCCAATCGTTCTCACCGGTGCAGGTGGCGCAACTGGAGAGCTTGCGTCAAATAATCAACACAGCGCGAGATGGACGCGCCTTGACCCCGGCGCAATTGGCTCCGATCGTCGGATTGAATCCGCGAGATGTTGCGACAATCTACGCCTACTCGCGTTTTGACGAGGATGCGTCGACGTGGGAGGTGAGTCCGCAGACCCTCGTCCATTTCCTCATTGACCACCCGGAATACGCTCCGACAGCACGACTAGAGGATCTTGACGTCGCGGCAGCAATCATTGACACCGCCGTGTCTGGTGCCAGCCTGACACCGGCGGAGATGGCCGCGCTTTTGGGGATCGATGCAGGACAGACGCGGGCGGCCTATCTGGTTTACGTTGCCGAACATGGAGACACGAGCGGATGGACCATGTCGGTAGAGGGCTTCCTGGATTACATGGTCACCACTGTCCTGGCATCTCCTGCGGCGGCCGGTCAGTTCACCGACGAACAAGAACGTCATATTCGGGGCGCTCATGCTCTGGTCAACGCGGTTATCGCAGACACCCCTTATTCGGCGGATGACATGGCATCACTGCTTGCCTTTGCCAATCCGAGGACCACGGCACATGATATTGCCGCAGCGTATCTCGTCGCGGGGATGCTTGAGGATTTCGATGAGTCCTGGACGATGTCACTCAACGAATTCTTTGATGTCCTTGCCACGGACGTTCTCGACGACTCGCGTTTGTCAGGAATGATTGATACTTCAACGCGCAAGGATATTGCTCGGCAGCATCAGACGCTTGTTGACAATCTGGCAAACCTTGTGGGTCAGCACTGGTCACGCCTTGTCATCACAACGATTCTTCCTCTGGAGTCCCCTGAGACAACGGAATTTATTCGGTCGATTCTCCACACTTGTGACGAAGAATTCTCCGGGGAATGCCACCTCGTTGGACAATCCGCGATGATTGACGAGCTCGCCGCATCTTTCCCGAATGAAAATCTCCTCATTACGGGGCTCACTGCGGCATCGATTTTCGTTGTTGTTGCCGTGGCGTTCTTCTCGTTGTCGGTTCCGCTTCTTTTGGTGCTTCTTGTCCAGTGCGGCGTATTTATGACAACAACCGTTATTGGATTGCAGGGGTATAACAACTACTACCTCGCCCAGTTGATGGTTCAATGTCTCCTCATGGGCGCGACGATTGACTATGGAATTGTCCTGACCACGTACTACCGACAAAACCGCACGTCGATGGGGATTTCTCGCTCCCTTGCTGAAGCGTATGACGGGTCGATTCACACGATCGCAACGTCCGGCGCAATCATGGTGGTGATCACGGGGATCCTCGGTTTCCTTTTCGACAATCCAACCGTCGGGCAGATATGTCGAACAATTTCCATCGGAGCGTTTACCGCGATCTCACTCATTGTTTTCGTTTTACCGGCGTTGCTGGCCTGTCTTGATCGTTTCGTTGGGGGACGAGGACGTCGCCGCTCCCTACACTAACCGTCCTTGGAGCGAGTGCGCCTTTTCTGGGTGAACCCTCCGGGGACGAGGACGAAGCGGGAATTCTTCAGCTTTCGTCTGTGACCCGGGTCCGCACGATCCATAGTCCGAACTCGTTCAACGCCTCCTGGAGTCGTGTCTTCGTGATCGACCCGTTCCTGGTGAGTACCGAATAGGATTCCTTCGCCTCGTGTGTCATCAAAGATGTCGGTCTGAAACCGTTTTTCTCATAGAAAGCCAGGCGACGTCGACGCTGCTCGTAATTGGACGAACTTTCGTCAACGGGTTCGATTTCAAGGATCTGTGTGCGTTCAGGGTAGACGCGTTGGAAAGCGTTGAGGATCTGGGAACCGAAACCCTGTCCCCGTAATTCCTCATCAACGGCGAGATACCCGAGGTAAACCAGGTCGGGTGCTGCGAATGAATAGCTCAACCCCCTCACCTGCGTCGGGTCTTCCTCTTCGCACCACGCGAAGAAATTGCATGATCGACGAAGCGCATTGACGTGGAGAAGGGGCAGGGGTGCTTGTTCAGAAACAGGGAAGGCCTTGGTGTAGAGGGCATGAACCTGACGGGTCTGTGAACTCCGATCCCATCGGACGGGGCGCGGACGCAGGATGGTTCTCTTCGCTTTCGACATAGGTTGAGCATATGGGGTCTGTGCTCAGGTCGCGACCCTTGGTGTGTGAGATTGGCAGGGGAAGGCCAACGACAGGTACACGGGGGAGTGTATTTATCAAGGATATATTAGCCAAAATCTGATACTTTCATGCCTACACTTTCTTCATTAGATGAATATCAGATGCGGTTAGAGAATTTTTAGCGTTTTGAATTAGACTTAATAATCCGATATTTGTTCCTCGTGTGGTGTGAAAAAAGACTATTCGTAACTAAGGGGTGAGGTCGTACTGGCCGGGGATGTGGCGTGGTGGGTGGTTGAGCGGGTGAACTCATTGAAGGAAGAGATTCTCACGCTCCTCATCTGGAAGACTTCGACGTGTTTGACACTGCTGACATAGGCCCTGATTTAACAAGTTTCTGCTACTTCGACAACCACGGTTCGGAGGTTATCGGACAACGTTTTGAGTCCAAACTGTTCGGTCTTTGCCAGCAGACGGCCTCAAGCCAGGTGCGCCTGGCTTGAGGCCGTCACGCCGGACGCTTCTACTGGCAAAAGGCTGCCATCGCCGAGGAAGTAACCTGTGACGCCATTGCGATAACGGACGCGTGCTTGACCTCCTTGCATTCTTCGATCTACCCCGCTACCAGTGCCAGCCCCACCGAAGTCTCCTCGAAATCGAAGAATGAAAACCCATCTGTACCCTCGCAGGCGAGGAGCCTGTCTTCTGTAACCCGCATGTTTTGGGTTGTCTCCTGTTTAGGAATAGGTGGCCTGGAGGTATTCAATCGAGTTTTTTCTCATCTGTTGTGCCACAGTAGCTGCCCAGATAAGAGAGGCTAGGCTTCGGAAGACGTTTTTGTGTGGATCTGTCTACAGCGATCAAACCGAACTGCATGGAGAAACCTTTCTGCCATTCAAAATTATCGAGCAGACTCCAGCAGAAATAGCCTTTAATAGGAAGACCATCGGCTATGCACTTTCGAACGCCTGCCAGGGCGGTCTCAATAAATGCGACCCTGCGAGTATCATCAGAGGTGGCAATGCCGTTCTCTGTGACGATGAGATCTCCGTGGAAGTCTTGTGCAACCCTGCGAAGAACATTCTCTAGACCCTGCGGATAGTATTCGTAATCCATCTGTGTCAACTCCGCTCCGTCGGGAGTGGTCATACTACCGTTGTGGTCGTGGCGATTACGGGTGTAGTTCTGAACACCCAGGAAATCGTCATCTGCGATGGATGGAAGATAATGCGTGAATTCTTCATTCCATTCCGTCTGTGCAGATCCTTCGCCTCCGGGAAGTGCCTGGATATCGTGCAGACTCAGGGTAAGACCAACCTTGATATGAGGGCAGACTTCCCGAATGACAGCGCGGGCAGCTCGGTGAGCTTCCATCACCAGTTCATCGCCGCGAGAGGTTCTTGGGCTGGTAAAGCACTGCGGATCGGCAACCCCAAACACTCTCTTATTTTCCTCGGCCATTTCCGCCTGATTAGCAATCATTTTCTCGATGTTCAAGCCCATCTGGACCTGACTGTCAGACGTAGTTCCGGTGGCCTGTGCTTTGGTAAGTTGGGCAATGATCTGGCGGGAAATAGCGGCTACCTGGATGCCCATATTGGCTTCGTTGAGAGTGCAGACGTACCTTAACTCACTGCCCAACTTCTCCATAACGTAGCGGACATAACGAGCAAAATCACTGGGCGTTGTTTCTGCCTCCCAACCACCTTTGGAAATCAGCCACTTTGGGCTGGAAAAATGGTGGAGTGTGATAACTGGCTCCAGGCCGTTGGCCTTGCAGGAGGCAATCACATCCCGGTAATGTTGTACGGCATCCGCGTCAAAAGCTCCCTCCTGTGGCTCAATCCGAGCCCACTCGATGGAGAAACGATAGGCGTTTAGTCCAGCCGTGGCCATCAGCTGAATATCTTCTTCGTAACGGTTGTAGTGATCCACGGCATCCAGGGAGGGTTCAACGTAACTGGTGTGAACCATCTGCTCCTGTGCCCAGAAGTCGCTGTTGATGTTGTTGCCTTCAACCTGATGTGCGGCGGTGGCAGCACCGATGAAAAATCCACTGGCAAATTCATGCATGACAAAACCTTCTCTCAGTGATTGATCGAACCTTGATGTAGAGCTGAACGAAGTCCATTGAGCATTTCCTGATACTGTTCTTCTCCCATCGCAGCGAAGTTGGCAAGAGTCTTCAGCGGCATTGCAAATATAGTTGCTTGCTCAGTAGCATCTTTGGACTCCGTGCTGGTAGCGTTTTCCGTGGCGGCAGAGCCAAATGTCGTTCTTAGGATCTGACTAAGGGCGGCAGCGGTTTTGGGATTATCCATCAGTTCACTTAGTGTGGTAGATCCGTCAATAATCATCGGTGGTATTTTGTTAGTGGTGAACTGTAGTTCACCACTCAGTTGAATATCATCGCTGGCGTGTCCAACCAGTACCTCATATTTACCGGAGGCTGCATACCAATCGTCAATATCCTCATTATACCAACTCAGATCGCGTGCAGTAATCTCTAACGTCACAGTTTTAGTTTCTCCGCTCCGTAACGCTACTTTGGCAAAGCCCTTCAATTCCTTAGTAGGACGGCTTGTGCAACCGGTTTTATCGCTGATATACAACTGCACGACTTCTTTGCCGTCTATTGGTCCGGTATTACTGACGACAACATTGACCTGCACGGTTCCCTCATCGTCCATTTTATCGCTTGACAGCCAGAGATCTCTGTATTCAAACTGCGTATAGGACAATCCGTGCCCAAAAGCCCAGCGGACAGGCATCTTTTTGGTATCGTAGTAACGATAACCAATGAATACCCCTTCGGCATATTTGACCTTTTTCCCATCTCCGGGGAAGTTCAAAAAACTGGGATTGTCTTCCACACGTAGAGGGAATGTCTCAGCTAGCCGGCCGCAGGGATTCGCTTCGCCCCACAGTAGGCGGTCGCAGGCTTCGCCTACGCCCTGACCCCCAAGATACATCTCCAATACGGCAGCCACATCTTCTGCCCAGGGACATTCGACGGGACTTCCGTTGTGGAGCACAACGATGGTGTTTGGTTGCACAGCGGCAATCGCAGCAATCAAGCGGTCCTGGCAGGCAGGCAATTTCATGTTGACCCGGTCATAGCTTTCACCCTCAACGATGTCGGGCAGTCCCGCAAAGACTACGGCGGCCTCCGCCTCCCTTGCAGCATCTACAGCGGCACAAAAAGCGTCGGGATCTATCTCATCCCGGTCTGAAGGGAAACCCTCGGTATAGATAACATTTCGCCTCTTTACCTGTGCGCTTTGAAGAGCAGAGATGACTTTGCTGGCGTTGATATGACTGGAGCCGCCACCTTGATAGCGTGGCGTGAGCGCAAAACCTCCGATGTAAGCAACCTTCGCTCCGGCCTTCAAGGGTAATGCACCGTTGTTTTCCAGTAGCACAGCACATTCAGTTTCCATTTCCACGGCTTTTTCGTGGTCGGCATCCCGGTCAAATGTTGCTTCGGGATGGCGGTGGTCAACATAGGAGAAGACTACCTTGAGAATCCGCTCCACCGTTTGATCCAACAGGGCTTCATCCAACGTTCCGTTTTTAATAGCGGCCACGATCTTTGCATCATTGACGCCGCCGGAAGAGGGCATTTCCAGATCTAGTCCGGCACGAACCCCCTGCACGCGGTTATTGACTGCACCCCAATCAGTTACTACATAGCCCTCGAAGCCCCACTCCTCTCGAAGAACTTTACTGAGCAGCCACTCATTATCGGCTGAGTAGACACCGTTGATCTTGTTATAGCTGCACATGATGGTCTGTGGCTGCGATGCTTTGACAGCCTCCTCAAAGGCTGGGAGGTAGATCTCTCGCAACGTACGCTCATCCACTTCGGAGGAGCAGTTCATACGCCGATACTCCTGATTGTTGGCAGCGAAATGTTTTATGCTTGTGCCAACATCCCAGCTCTGTACACCGTCGATGTAAGCGGCAGCTATTTTTCCAGTCAAAAAAGGGTCTTCGGACAGATATTCAAAATTTCGACCACAAAGCGGGCTGCGTTTGATGTTCACGGCAGGTCCAAGCAGAACGCCTAGGCCCTCCGCTTGGCACTCCTGGCCTAATGTGCTGCCAAGTTTTTTTGCGAGTTCTGGGTCAAAGCTGCTTGCAAGGGCACAGGCAGCAGGGAAACAAACGGCCTCAATGCTTTCGTTCAAGCCGAGATGATCATCCCTACCATCGCCTTGCTTTCGAAGACCGTGTGGACCATCGGCGAACATCACAGCAGGGATTCCCAATCGCTCGATAGGCTGCGTATGCCAGAAATCTGAGCCAGAACAGAGACTAGCTTTTTCTTCTAAAGTCATCTGAGAAATCAGCGCATGAATGTCGCGTGCCATGTGGAGCTTCTCCCTTCTTAGGGTGTATCAGGGTGAGACTGTAATTTCACGGAGTGTTGAGTGAAGCGGATTCAGAACAGCCCGATAGCCGTCCGCGTACATGTGGACACCATCGACGGTGAACTCCGCTCGAAGTTTTCCTTCCGTATCGGTCAGGCCGGCATTCAAATCCAAGAAGGTCGCGTCATAGCGTTGTGCTAGCGTCAGAATGCCCTGATTGGCTTCATGGATCCGCTCGTTGCTGCGGTGACTCCATATCTCCTTGGCATGAGGACTACTTCCTGCATCCAGATTGATGGGGTAGAACGCGAGTAGGTATAACTTGGCTTTTGGCGTATGTGACACAATACTTTTCAGAATGCTCTCATAGGTGTTAAGCATTCTGGATACAGCATAGTTATCGCTATCCATGTCATTGGAGCCGATGTTCAGGAAAACTGCTTTTGGCTCGAGCTCATAGATGCAGACATCTAAGGAATCGAGCAATTCCTGTGAAGTGTATCCACCAATACCTCGATTATAAATCGTATAGGGTAGGTTCTCGCTGAGAATAAACTCGTAGATTGGAAACTGCTCCATCAAGCTGGAACCAGTAAAAACGATCTGTCCCTTCTTTGCGAGGACATTCAGACGACGGAAGTTTTCGCGCTTCCGCTGTTTTTCTTGCTGCACCCACGCCTGAATAACCTGAGTGTATTGGGCAAGCTGTTCTCCCTCTCTCATCGACATCAAGATGACGCGTCCGTCTTTGAAGCACGACGTTCAGCAAGTTCGTCTCGAATCTGAGGCAGCTTGCTTTCGAGGTCAAAGAGACGAAGCCCGAGAATCATGACGATAAACAGTATCAGTGGGATCCAACTGGACAGGGCGACGATCGAAGCGCGAGCAGGAGCGGTGATCTCAGCCGCAGTTCCATCAAAGCCGGCCAATCCCATGATGAGACCCACGCCGCCAGAGGAGAGACCGGAACCAAGCTTATTGGAGAAGCTGCCGACGGCTGAGATCATCCCCTCAGTACGGGAGCCGGTTGTCCACTCTTGGTAGTCCATGATGTCAATGAGGAGGAGAAGCGTGAAGTAAGAAGGAGGTAGTACAGCAACAGTTTGCAACAAGGTGCTCAGCACCACCATCGACATATCTGCGCCCGCAAAATAACGAATGATGCAGCCGATACAACCGATAACAAAGGACCACGTAAAGAGAGTCCGAATGGAGATTTTTTGCAGTAGCTTCGGCATGAGCAGAAGAAGGAAAGGTGTGAGCAGACCAAGTATGCCCACCACGCTCATTTTTTTGATGTCGCCTACGATATATTTAAAATAATAGCTACCTACGGTACTGTTGCTATTGACAATGATGTTAGTGAGAATAGAAACGACGCACAGAATTCTCAGGTACTTGTTTTTCAATACGGGAAGAAAATCTTTAAATTTAGGTGAATATGCGTTCGTGTCTCCTTCGGTGTTGACTTCCTTGACGCCGATCAAACGAGTGAGGCCTAACAAACAAAGAGGAATACCGGTGATGAGTGAGATGGTTGTCCAGCCGCCGCGGGAGGTGCCCAATGTGCCCATAAGGATTGGGAATATAACTGAAACGACGGTGCACATCAAAGTGATAAGGAAGCCATTGATCGCAACGACTTTGCTACGGTCATCTTCGTACTTAAAAGCACGATTCAAATACACCGGTTCTGAGACATACAAGAGTGTGGCAAAGATCGAATTGATAAAGGTGAAGGTGGTAAAGATCCAGATGGATTTACCGATATCGCCCAATTCGGGGCAGGAGTAGAGCAGGATCGTGCAGATCCACACTCCGATGATCGAAAATTCATATGGGCGAGCTTTGCCGAGCCGGGTTTTGGTCCGATCGATCAGAACACCAGCGACCAGATCGGTGAACCCGTCAAATACCTTGCTAGCCAGAAGAAGTGTTCCAACAAGAACCGCATTCATGCCGAGCATATCGGTGCAGTAATAGGTAACATAAGTTAAAACCAGTACGTTGCTAGCAGTCGACATGCCACGGCCGGACCAGGCCAACTGTTTGCCAACTGTGAGACGGTAAGGATCGCGGATTTTATGCTTCTTTGCCATGAGTGTTCCTTCTCAGATTGACGACTATCCGTCGTCGTTGTCGCAGCATGCTAACACTGAAGCCGATGGTGATGATATTAAAATTCTGCGATTTACATCGAAATGCATCCCACTTGACGTAAGTTAACCAATCTGCGCAGAATATTAGTTAATATCGCAGATATTTACTAGCGGTCATTCGGTAGTGAATGTTAGCCTGCAATGCAGAAAGATGATATTCAGATCGAGTGGAGGAGTGGGTTCTATGTTGAGACTTGATGAGAAAGCAAATTTTATTACTCCTCGCTGCAAAACAGTAGACTGTCACATCGGAGAAGATGTGGTGAGGAACATGTCTCGTGGATCGGAACAGTTGTCTGTGAACTAGTACCCGTTAGGGTTAAGCTCTGAGGAGCTTGTTAGTTGGGCGGAGACGTCGAATGCTCTAGAAAGATCGGAAATAGGCTTTTATGCTTTGACATGATTGGTGAATGGTCCCAATAGGACAAAGGAGGTTGATCTTGTGGAAGATCAGAATCTTAGATTTTTGCAGGACGCCTTTTTAAATACGCACAAGATGTGTTCGTGGACACTGACGGTCGACGGACAACTTGTGTACTTCAACTCTTTGGATCAGGAACTATTCTTTAATCTGTTTATGCTTGGTGACTGTAGTTCCGTAATTCGGAAGCATTTCACTCAGTCCGATATGCCTATCATAGCAGCAGATCAAATTGGCTTTGTCTGGGTTGCCGTGTATCAAAAATCGGTAGACGATCAGCAAGATCCGCTAGTTCATGTACTTGGGCCTATAATTATTTCAGAAGTTACTGAGAAGCAACGGAGGCAGAGGATTCAAGAACTTGGCTTTACACCCGATTTTGAAGAGCGTCTTCTGTCGTTGGTTCGCGAGGTCCCTACCGTTTTAGAGAATGTCGCTATTAGCTGTACTCGGATGCTGCACTACTGCACAAACGATGAGGTTATAGAGTCAGATGCCATTGTTTTGTGGAACGAGTCCGCTGTTCGAGAAGAAGATATTGTTTGGGGCGATGCTCGCTGGCACGGAACCTGGCTCGGTGAACAACGCTTCTTCAAAAGCGTTGTTGAGGGGAGTTACGATGGGCTTCGGGAGTTGGCTGTTGGTCATGTGGGCGGCATTGGCGGCGGGGATCCGTTGCGCCAGGCAAAAAATGAAGTAATCATTCTCTCGGTCTTCTGTAGTCGAGGCGCCATTATGGGTGGTGTTTCTTCAGAAGGAGCCCTAAATTTGTCGGACAATTTTATTCAAAATATTGAAGCTGCGGAAACTGTGGCAGAAGTTCGGCAGATTGGTGGCGCCATGCACAGAGCCTTTATTGATCGAGTTCGGCTTGCAAAAGCTAATCAGGGGTACTCTCCATTGGTGCGGATGTGTGTGGATTATGTTGAGACACATATTTTCGAACGCATACGCATTAGAGATCTTGTTCAAGAGGTGGGATATGCAGAGAACTATATCAGCAGGCGTTTCAAGGCTGAAATGGGTCAAAGTTTGGTTGAGTATATCAATCAACAGAAAGTTGAGGTTGCTAAATCTATGTTGAAGGGAAGTGTGGTTTCCGTTGTGGAGCTTAGCGAGCGACTTTCCTTCTCTAATCCCAGTTATTTCAGTGCGGTTTTTAAAAAGCGCACAGGTCTTACACCGTTAGAGTATCGAAAGAAGTAAGAATAGGTGGAACTCTAAATGTTTCAAAAGGCATGTAATTTGAGTGAGACTCAGATCCATGAAGAGGCAGTACAACTTCTCAAAAAAATGACATTGAAGGAGAAGGTATTTGTCCTCAGTGGTAACTGGAAGATGATTCGCGATAGTATTGTGTATAAGCGAACGTATAATCCTGTGGCCATCGAGTCTCATGGTTGTAAGAGACTGGGAATCACGCCGGTGGCCTTTACTGACGGCCCTCGCGGCGTAGTCATGGGTCACAGCACCTGCTTCCCAGTTTCCATTGCGAGAGCGGCCAGCTTTGACCGAGAGCTTGAGCGTGAGATCGGAGAAGCAATAGGTAAGGAGGCCCGTGCTCAAGGTGCCAACTATTTTGCGGGAGTCTGCGTCAATCTTCTGATGCACCCGGCAGGCGGTCGTGCCCAGGAGTCCTACGGTGAAGACCCCTATCTCGTGGGCGAGATGGGAGCTGAGCTGGTCAGAGGCGTGCAGGCGCACAATGTCATGGCCTGTGTTAAGCATTATGCTGTAAACAACATGGAGAATCGCCGTTTTTATGTGGACGTTGACTGTTCTGAGCGAACGTTGCGGGAGGTTTATCTGCCCCACTTCAAAAAGTGTGTGGACGCCGGATGTGCCTCTCTCATGGGGTCCTACAACCGCTTCAGAGGCGATCAGGCTTCTGAATCTCAGCACCTGTTGACGGAGATTCTTCGCGAAGATTGGGGCTTCGAAGGTTTCACCATCACCGACTTTATTTTTGCCCTTCGCGACGGTGTGAAGGCGATCGAGTCTGGCATGGACATGGAGATGCCGCTTCCAGTGCATTTCGGGTTGGAGCTGAAAAAGGCCGTTAAGGACGGAAAGCTTTCAGAGAAGACCATTGATCAAGCGATTCTCCGCGTGCTTAAAACGCAGTTGACTTTTGAAAATACGCCTGACCCTATCTCCTATGACAAGTCCCTCGTAGCCTGTCCGGAGCACGTGGCCCTGGCGCGCAGAGCCGCCGAAGAGTCGATCGTGCTGATTAAGAACCAAGGCGACGTGTTGCCGTTTAGCAAAGATTGCAAGATGGTGCTTGTCATCGGGCATCTTGCTTCCGAGGCTAATACCGGTGATCACGGAAGCTCCAACGTTTACCCTCCCAGCGTGGTAACCGCGCTGGAAGGGATCCGCGAGAAGTTCGGCAGCCTCACGGAGGTAATTCATGTGGGGGAGGCTGAACTGGACCGTATTAAAGAACTGGCCCCCAAAGCGGACGCAGTCATCGTCATTGCAGGTAACGACTATAACGACGAGGGCGAATACGTTATGCCAGATAGCGATATCAACTCCGTTGCACTGATGGGCAGGGGATTTTCGAACAATGGCAATAGGATTTTAGGTGCGTTGATGTCCAAGGTTAAGGCCAGCAATGCCGGTTCCTACACCTCTGACGATGGCAAGCCTGTGGGTGGCGACCGCAGAAGCCTCTCTCTGCGCCAGTCCGAGATCAAAGCAATCCGTGCAGCGGGGGAACTCAACAAAAACACTGCAGTGGTGTTGGTCAGCGGCTCCATGATCCTTACCAAAGAGTGGGAGGACAGTGTATCTGCCATTCTGTATGGCTGGTACTCCGGAATGGAGGGCGGACACGCTCTGGCCTCTGTCCTTTTGGGCGATGTTAATCCCTCCGGCAAGCTGCCTTTTGTGATCCCCTCCGACGAGTCTCAGCTTCCGCAGGTGGACTTCTTCGAAGCCAACGCCATCACCTATGACTTCGATCATGGGTACCGCAAGCTCGATCGGGACGGAAGCGTCCCCGCATATCCATTTGGTTTTGGCCTGAGCTATACCGAATTTACTTATGGTAAAACCGCTGCTGCAATGGACGGTGAGTGCATCGTTGTGAAGACTTCAGTGAAGAATGTCGGTCAACGCGCGGGCGATGAGATCGTGCAGGTCTATGTCTCCGTGCCGAAATCTGATGTTGAGCGTCATGTGAAACAACTGAAGGGCTTTGCGCGCGTGGCGCTTGCTGCCGGAGAGGAAAAGACAGTAGAAATTCGGATCCCGTTCGAAGAACTCAAATACTATGACGAAAAAACAAACACATGGGTGCTGGAGAATGCGGAGTATGTCTTCTTCGTAGGACCTAGTGCAGATCCGGAACAACTGACAGGAATCTCGATGCGTCTAGATGAGGCATGGAATTTACTGTAATCCTGCGTAAAGATTACGTGGAAACATAGAAAATATAGGGGAATGGTATGGAACAAATAGCGCGTTACAAAGATTCCTCTCTTTCTCCCGAAGATCGGACAGCGGATCTACTGTCCCGAATGAGCATTCAGGATAAGCTGGCACAGCTGACTCAGGTATGGGGGCTTGAGCAAATGGTCGGCATGGGTATGCCTCATCCCAAAGATATGGCCAGTTTGGGTGTTGGGTCCATGCTTTATGTCAGCAGCATGAGCGATAAAAACGCGTACCAAAAGATTGCCGTAGAGAACACCAAGTGCGGCATCCCCATGCTTTACGGAACCGACGTAGTTCACGGTTATCGGACAGCTTTTCCGTTGCCGTTGGGCATGGCCTGTAGCTGGGATCCTGAGATTCTGGAGCAAGCTCAGCACGTCGCTGCTAAAGAAGCCAGGGCAGACGGTATCACCTGGACTTTCTATCCCAATGCCGACATCGCCAGAGATGCCCGATGGGGCAGAGTGGGTGAGACTATGGGGGAAGACCCTTATTTGGCTTCTCGTCTGATTGCCGCAGAGATCAAAGGCTTTCAGGGGAATAATCTCAGCAACGAGGAATCTATTGCCGCTTGCCTCAAGCATTTTGTTGGCTACGGTGCTTGTGTAGGCGGACGGGACTATGAGCAGGTTAATCTGTCGGAGAGTGAGCTTCGCAACACCTATTATCCCTCCTTCTCTGCTGGTATCCAACAGGGAGCGGAGAGTGTGATGACGGCATATATGGATCTCAACAGTGAGCCGCTTACTGCAAGCCGTTATCAACTGAAAGAGGTTCTGCGAGGTGAAATGGGATTTGATCGACTTATCGTCACAGATGCTGGCACCATTGGAAATCTGGTCGTGCAGGGAAATGCCAAAGATGGTGTGGATGCTGCCGAAAGAGCTATGAGTGCCACTGTTAATATGGATATGGGAAGTTACCAGTATTTTCAGAATTTGCCGAAACTTCTGGAACTGGGCAAAGTGAGCATGGGGCAACTGGATGAAGCGGTGCGTCCGATTCTGATGACTAAGTTCAAGTTGGGGCTGTTTGAGAATCCCTATAGTGAACCGGGAAAAAGTGAAAAGCTGGCAGAAGATCCTGCCAGTCATGCCCTAGCAAGAAAAGCTGCACAGAACTCCATCGTGCTGTTGAAAAATAAGGACAGTATTCTCCCGTTAGATGAGCAGACATCGGGTAAGGTTGCGGTCATTGGATATTTGGCAGACTCTCAGATTGACTGTGGTGCAGCCACGGTGGTGGGGGTCCCAGCTTATGCAGTGACTCCTCTTCAGGGACTAAAAGAGCGCCTGGGTGTAGATCGGGTACTGTATGCTCCTGGTCCATTTGCGGAGCGTACAATTCCCAACTTTGTCAGTGAATTTATTGCCGACTTTGGCTTAGAGAAGCGGAAGCTTCAGAGCTGGGCTGAGCAAACCGACTCTATCAACGAAGCTGTGAAGACGGCCGAACAAGCGGATGTGATTCTCACGTTTTTGGGTGAGAGCGCTGAGATGTCTGGAGAGGCGTCTTCTCGTTCCGATTTGTCTCTGCCCGGCCGCCAGCAGGAGCTTCTAGAGAAGCTGACTGACACTGGAAAGCCTGTCATTCTGGTGCTTATTGGTGGACGTCCTCTAGCGGTCACATGGGCCCAGGAACATGTCAATGCCATTCTCATGGCTTGGCAGCCTGGGAGGGAAGGAGGGCACGCTATTGCAGATATCCTCTTCGGTGATGTCAACCCTTCCGCACATCTGGCAATGACCTTTCCGCGCAGTGCCGGTCAATGTCCGCAGTATTATGCGACCACATTGACACATCAGCCGGCGTCACAGCAGAAACAGCCGTTCTCACGTTATTGGAACGAGTTATCCTCTCCTCTCTACCCCTTTGGCTACGGCATGAGCTACAGCACCTTTGGGTACGGTAATCTGTTGCTCAGCAAGAATAAGATCTCATGTGGTGAGAACCTGACTGTCTCAGTAGAGGTGACAAATACTTCAAACAGAGATGGGAGCGAAGTGGTTCAGCTGTACCTTCATCAGCGTTGGGGAAGTGATACGCGTCCAATCCGCGAATTGAAGGGTTTTAAGAAAGTTTTTATCCTTGCCGGTGAAACTAAGATAATTACCTTCTGTATTGGTCCAAAAGAGATGTCCTATTACAGTACGACAAAGCAGTCTTATGTTCAGGATGCGACGATCTTTGATGTGTGGGTTGGTGGTGACAGTATGGCAGAGTTGAAGGGTGAATTTGAAGTGATTGCCTGATGTCTGTCATTTGGATAAAGCGGTCATGAAGGTTTTGAGGCGGTTGCTGATATAGTAGATTGGTACTTATTTGCGTCGATTCCATATCTGACGTAACCTGTGTTCTGATCGTGAAGAAAATCCAATCTGGAGTTAGGGTATCACAAGTTTTTGAAAAGTTTAAAACATGGAAAATGTGGGAGTGGGTTAAAATGCTGAAACCGGCAATGTTGTTTCAGGATCATATGGTTCTGCAAAGGGAGAAGCCTGTAGCCGTTTGGGGTACAAGCAGACCGAACGAAACCGTCTCCGTGTCTATACAAGGTCAGACCTGTAGTTGTAAAGCTGACATGGAGGGGCGTTGGTGTGTAAAACTCCCTCCCCTTCGAACCTCTTTTCTAGAAATCCTCGTAATTTCCGGTGCTAGCGATGTGATGACGTATCAGGATGTTCAGGTTGGAGATGTCTGGTTAGCCTCCGGTCAATCCAATATGGAATTCTTCATGCGCTATGATGCAGATTTTCCAGAAGAAAAGAGAGTTTGCTCCAATGCTGACATTCGCTTTTTTGACTATCCGGAGGTGTCCTATCCGGAACAGATCGGTGAAGCGGATTATGGGAAGAATTTTGGATTCTGGAGAAAAGCTTGCCCGGAGGATCTGGAATGGTTCTCAGCCGTGGGATACTATTTTGCAAAAGAAATCCAGGGTTCCTACGGTATTCCGGTGGGGATCGTGGGTTGCAACTGGGGTGGGACTCCTGCCTGCGCATGGATGAATGAAGAAGAAATACGGAAAGGCGGTGGCCAGGTATGGATCGACGAGTATAAAGAAGGGCTTAAGACACTGAATTTGGAGAACTACGAGGCGCAATTTCGCCAAAATTCTCCTGCGTGGCGAACAGATCCGTTTCAGGACCCCTTCACCGATCTGCTGTTGCAGGGAGCAAGTCTTGGCGAAGTCGTCAAAAACTCACTGGGCAGGAACTGGATGTGTCGACCATTGACATGTCAGTACATGCTCCAACCGTAGGGCCAAAGACAGAAACTAGGCCCTGTGGACTATACGAAAGTATGCTCTGTCAGGTTGCTCCCTTTACTCTTCGGGGCATTCTGTTTTATCAGGGAGAGTCCGATGGGGATCGTCACCCTGAAGTCTACGCGACCCTGTTTCCTGCTCTGATCCAGGGTTTTCGGGACCTGTGGCAGGAGGAGCTGCCCTTCCTGTTTGTCCAGATTGCTCCTTTCGGCAGGTGGATGCAATCAGTGGGTGAGCCTTATGTCGAGATTAGGGAAGCGCAGCAGCTTGCTTCCGAAAGAGTTCCAGGCACAGGAATGGCTGTCATCAGTGACATAGGAATGGAACTGGATATTCATCCTAAGAAAAAACAGCCTGTCGGCCACCGCCTGGCTCTTCTCGCTGAAAGCAAGGTTTATGGAGACGATGTGTTGTGCGAAGCTCCAACACTGGTCTCCGCGAAGGAAGAGGGCGGAGCGCTGATTCTGCGCTTCACCAATACCGGCGATGGTCTTTATATTGCGGACCATACCCCTGATGGCGTAAAGACCGATCCCACAAAGGTGGGTGGTCTTCGTGTTATTGAGGACGGCCAGGTTGTGAACCTGGATGGGGTGACTGCTTCGGTCGAAGGTGAGACTATGACACTCTGCGGTGACACACTTCATATCAAGAAGCCTTTTACTGTGGAATTGGGGTGCACTGGCTGGTACCGAATTAATCTGTATAACAGTGCTGGTCTTCCTGCTAGACCGTCTAAGGTATTGGTGAAGTGACGTACATAGGGGAATAGCTGTAAAACGTTAATACAGCTTCTCATTTCCGTGGTACTCACTTTGATCGCCGGTCTCATTCCCTTGGCCCGGCCGGACGAGAAGATCCTGTGGAGGCGCTTCGCGCCGAGTAAGGCAGGCTGGACGAGAAGATCTTGTGGAGGCACGGGAGAGCGCGGCGGACTAACCTCGAAGCAAGACGATGGCGAGAGTCGGCGACGAAAAGTCGGTGAAGAAAACTGAGGAGGGATTGCCGATGCTTGAATTGCGGTCAGTAACGAAGTCCTACACGACGGCATCTCTGACTCAGGTCGCCCTCGACAACGTGTCCCTTGCCTTCCGGGATAACGAATTTGTTGCCGTCCTCGGCCATTCGGGATCTGGCAAAACGACGATGCTCAACATCATCGGAGGACTTGACCAATTCGACGACGGCGACCTCGTCATTGATGGAACATCAACGCGTCACTACCGGAACCGTCAGTGGGATACGTATCGGAATAACCGCATCGGCTTTGTTTTCCAGTCGTATAACCTCATTCCCCATCAGACGGTGCTGGCCAATGTTGAGCTTGCCTTGACACTGTCTGGGGTGTCCCGTGCGCAACGTCAACGCCGGGCACTTGAGGCTCTAGAACAAGTTGGCCTCGCTGATCACGTACGCAAACGTCCCGCTCAGCTCTCGGGTGGGCAGATGCAGCGCGTGGCCATTGCCCGGGCGCTGGTCAATGATCCGGAGATTGTTCTCGCTGACGAACCCACGGGAGCTTTGGACTCAAAGACTTCCGTTCAGGTTATGGATTTGCTCCGCGAAGTCGCCAACGACCGACTTGTCATCATGGTCACCCACAATCCTGAGCTTGCTCACGAATATGCAACGAGGATTGTGGAACTCACTGACGGGAGGATCACGGCCGATTCCCATCCTTTCGTCCCGGGAACCGTTCAGGCGCGCCCCGCTTCGGCTCCTCGGAAGACCTCGATGTCCTTGGCGACCGCGCTTTCTTTGTCGGCGAATAACCTGATGACGAAGAAGGGGCGCACCGTGATGACGTCCTTTGCTGGATCCATCGGCATCATCGGGATCGCAGCGATCCTCGCGTTAGCTAACGGCGTGAACGCGTATATCGCGAAGACACAGGAGGAAGCCCTCAACTCCTATCCGCTGACGATTCAAGAAACTAGCGTTGACCTGACGAAGATGATGAAGCAGATGCCTCAAGGAACAGGAGGAGAAGGGAGCGAGTCTGCCGGCAGTCGTGAGGTTGGATCGAGGAAGAAGATCGAGGTTCAGCCGTCAGTGACGTCGATGACTGAATCAACAAATGTTAACGACCTGCGCTCCCTCAAGGCATACGTTGATTCCAACGGTGGAAAAATCAACGATCACGTGACCGCAATCGAATATGCCTACGACGTTGAACCTCAGATCTATCAGGCGGACACATCGGAGGGGATCATTCAGGTCAACCCGGATCGTTCGTTTGCGGCGATGAACCAGGCGTATGGCTCGGGCGCATTTTCACTCATGATGACAACGAGTTCATTCCATCAACTTCCCAGGAACGCGCAGCTGTACGAAAAGAACTATGAGGTTGTTGCTGGGGATTGGCCGAAGAAGCCGACGGACCTTGTCATGGTTCTTGATCAATCAGGCAAGATCCTTGACGTCGATGCCTACACCCTGGGTCTGCGTCCCCACGCAGAACTTGAAGACATTATGGAGAAGTACTATTCGGGGCGCCTAGGTGATATCGCCGCAGGAAAATCGGGCAATGCGACTGAGTTAGAGGCTCAAAGCGCAGGGGTGTCCCACGGCGCACATCAGGCAACTTTTGGGTCCTATTCCTATGACGACATCATCGGGACGGAGTTCGCACGAGTCAACGCCGCCGATCGGTACACGTGGGATGAGAATTTCAAGGTCTGGACTGATCGTTCGGAGGACGTCGCCTTCATGAAGAAGACGATCGCTTCGGGAGAAAAGCTCACTGTCACCGGCATTGTGCGAGCCAAAGACCCTCAGGTGTCATTACTTCGCCAGGGATTGAACTATAGCGCGAAGCTCACCGATGAGGTGATGGCTCAAGCTGCCAGCTCAAAGATCGTTGAGTCGCAGTTGGCGAACCCGACGACTGATGTTTTCACGGGAAAGACGTT
Organism: Schaalia sp. ZJ405; assembly: GCF_011038885.2. NCBI lineage: Bacteria > Bacillati > Actinomycetota > Actinomycetes > Actinomycetales > Actinomycetaceae > Schaalia > Schaalia zhouxuedongae. Next base: position 508,114 of record NZ_CP064952.1, read on the forward strand.
CTCTCAGCTGGAAAAAGAGGTGAAGACCGGGGCAGAAAGTGCCGTCGACTTCTCCAAGCTCTTCACCGTTGACGGTGAGAAACTCCGCGCTGCATTCGCTGTTGACTCATCTGCTCTTGAGCGGGAACTGAGCGCGCTTGATCTGACTGGCATGGATCTGTCGGGTGTGTCTCTATCAGCTGCGGATCTCTCATCCCTGGATATGTCGGGGCTGGCCGAGGCTTTCGACCCATCGCAGCTAGCCGGTGCTGTTGATCTGTCGACGATCGACTGGTCCACTCTGGACCTTTCTGACTTGTCGACGATCTACCCACAGTTGGCAAACATTGATGTCGCAGCGCTCCTGAGCACGGCACTCAAGGACGGTGCGCTCAAGGACGGAGCCGGTGAGTATCTGGCCGGTGCTCTCGTGCCCATCGCGCAGGGGCTGAGTGACGCTCTGCGTCAAGGAGTTCATGCGGCAGGGGACGAGGACGGAGATGGTGTCCCCGATGTCGATCTTGGTGTCATCGTGTCGCACTACTTCGAGTCCGATGAGGTCAAGAGGCAGATCGATGAGATCGTCAACTCTGATGCCGTCATTGACGAGGACGTCGTCGTGGCTAACCTCGCGCAGGCGCTGAGGGAGGATCCGGCACTGACCGCCATTGCTCGTGATGTCTCACAGACCTTTGCTCGGGCAATTGGACAGCAGATCTCGACGCAGCTCGGTGGCGCCGTTGCGTCCTCGATGAGTCGCGCGATGGGAAACTATCTCTCCACGGCGATGAGCGGCGCAATGACGCAGATGATGACGACAATTCAGGACCGGATTGCCGGGTCTCTGGAGTCGGCCATGAGTCAACTCATGGGAGCGCTGTCGACATCAATGAACATGGACCCCGGTGCTTTTGCGCAGGCTTTTCGCCTCAACATGGATCAGTCGGATCTTGCGGCTGTGATGTCGACGTTCATGACGCGGCAGGTGCCCTCGTATGAGCAGAATCTGCGGATGCTTGGGTGGGGCGATGTCCACGATCCATCCCTCATCAGCATTTACCCCAAGTCCTTTGACTCAAAGGATGCGGTTAAAGGAATCATCGACTCCTACAACGAGGCAAAGACCTCTGCGGGCAAGGAAGCGCAGGTCATCACGTACACGGATATGGTTGGCCTGCTCATGAGTCAGGTGACGAGCATTATCGACATGATCTCGTGGATGCTCATCGCCTTCGTGTCCATTTCCCTCATCGTCTCGTCAATCATGATCTCGATCATCACCTACATTTCGGTTCTTGAACGCAAGAAAGAAATCGGGATTCTTCGGTCGATCGGGGCGTCACGCCGCGACATTTCACACGTGTTCAACGCGGAAACCGTGATCGAAGGACTGCTCGCGGGCATCATGGGAGTCGTCATCACGCTCGGTCTGGCGGTGGTTGCGAATATCGTGGTCGAACACACCTTGGGCGTGGAGAACATTGCGCAGCTTCCGCTCCTGGTGGCAATCGTCCTCATTCTCATTTCCGTGGTACTCACTTTGATCGCCGGTCTCATTCCCTCGGCCCGGGCCGCACGAGAAGATCCTGTGGAGGCGCTTCGCGCCGAATAGGGCCGGCTGGGGCGTACAGTGATGAGTGTTCGATACTGACGAGAGGAAATGTCATGCCGACTCCAACTCCGTGCGTCACCGATCAGAGCGTCGCCGTTCTCATCGCGTCAGGACTTGAAGAGGTCGAGGCCTTAGCCGTGGTGGATGTTCTCTATCGCGCAGGCATTCGCTCAGACCTCATCGCCGTTGGTGACCAGCTGGAAATCGAATCCAGCCACGGCATCCGCTTGATCTGTGAACGCCTCCTGTCCGACACTGACCTGTCGGACTACTCACTCGTTTTTCTCCCCGGCGGATTGCCCGGGACCCTCAACCTGGGTGACTGCGATGCTGTCACAGCGGAAGTTCGACGGCGAGGAGAAACAGGCGAGCTCATCTCAGCGATCTGTGCGGCTCCCTCGGTTCTTGCCCAGGCGGGAATACTTGATGGAATCCGTGCGACAGCGAACCCGGGATTTATGGATGCGATCGCCCAAGGAGGTGCGGTGATCAGCGAGGACGCCGTCGTTCACGACGGGGCGGTTATCACGTCCCGAGGAATGGGGACGGCGGTTGAGTTGGGATTAGAGATCGTCCAGACACTTCTGGGGGACGACGCCGTTGCGGAGGTCAAGAAAGGAATCGTCTACCAGCGGTAGCTTGAGGGACGACACGCATCAATGGGGAAGAACTCGAAAAAATCACGGACATGGCCCAGTCTTCCAAGCCCGCTGGCTGCGCCCGTCATTGATAATCACACGCACCTGGCAACTCACGAACTCGCTATTCCGAAAGCCTCGGATGTTCGCCCAAGTGTCGAAACGCAGATCGAATGGGCTCGACAGGTCGGGGTTGTTGGTGCAATCACCTCTGCGTGCGAACTTCCGGAGTTCCAACCCACGTGTGAACTGGCACGTCAGCTTACGGGGGTGCGCGTCGCCGTGGCGATCCATCCAAACGAAGCGGCCCTGCATGCAGGACACGCGGACCCATCCCCCGATGGACTGACGCCACAGCCCCTGAGCCACCATGTTCCCCTCGTTGACGCACTCGTCGAGGTCGAGCAGGCACTCAAGGATCCGATGGTTGTTGCTGTTGGAGAGACAGGACTTGACTATTTCCGTACCGCGCAGCCTGGACGAACAGCCCAGATTGAATCCTTCCGTTCTCATCTCCAACTTGCCCGTGAGGTGGATCTTCCCGTGCAGATCCACGATCGGGACGCTCACGCGGACACCCTTGCGGTTCTTGACGAATCCGCTGATGTGAGCCAGCGGATCGTGTTCCACTGCTATTCCGGCGACCGAGAAATGGCTGAACGCCTCAAAGACAACGGGTGGTATGCCTCGTTTGCTGGGCCGCTGACCTATCCGGCGAACACTCACCTGCGTGAGGCTCTTCTCACTTTGCCTCGCGAACTCGTCCTCGTTGAAACGGATGCCCCCTACTTGACGCCGGTTCCCGAACGCGGCAACCCCAATGCGTCCTACGTCATGGCACATACGGTGCGAATGATCGCTGACCTGTGGGATCTTGCCGAGGACGAGGCGTGCCACCAGCTGATGGAGAACACGCAGCGGGTGTATGGACGCTGGGTGTAGACGGCTGCGCTCGTCCTCGGTAATAGTGAGAAGTGACACGAAGGGTCGCACGGGCGTACCTTACTTGGTTACCGTTGATCGCGAAGATCCGTCGGCCTCACCGTGCGATACGTCGCTGGGTGCAGCGCAGCGGATGACGCCGAACAAAGGACGTATATGCGGATGTGGAATCCGTCGCGATGGACCGTGATCGCGACTGCCTCAGCGTTGGCCCTGACCATGATGTCGACCGCGGGAATAGCAGTTGCCTCCTCGTATAAGGAGGTTACGGTCGAAGTTGACGGAGTTTCCCGGCCGATGTCGGGATTCTTCCCAAATGTGGCATCGGTTCTCGCCGCTGCGGGAGTTGTTGTCAGTGAGCATGATCTTGTTGCCCCCGCAACCGAGGAATCGGTGAGATCTGGGGATACCGTTGCCATGCGTTCGGCGACTCGTTACGACGTGGTTGTCGATGGGCGCAGAGATCACGCCTGGTCAACAGCGACATCGGTGGCGCACGTTTTGGATTCCATTGGCGCGCAGGATTCCGTTGTTCTTGCTGCCGACCGTTCCACGGTGCGGGAAAAGCTTCCCGCCGCCGCTGATGCTCAGACGGTGACGATCATTGCCGATGGACAGAGAATTCCGGTGGAAACAACCGACACGAGCGACGTGACGGCACTTCTTGAGGACGCAGGAGTGAGCGTTTCGGCTCTTGATCGGGTGGAGTTCATTTCCGAGGACGGTGCTCTGACTCTGCGCGTGTCCCGAGTGACGCGCGGGAATGTTTCGACAACGACGGCTGTTCCCTTTACCACCGAGGAACGTGCGGATGACTCACTGGAGTTCGGAAAGACCCGCGTCATTGAGGAAGGTAAAGACGGGTCGGTGACCACAACCTCGTACCAAGAGACCGTTGATGGCGAAGTGACCGTTGATGTGTTGCTCAGCAAGGAACGCGTTGAACCGGTGACGAAAATTGTTGCCGTGGGAACAAAGATGAAGGACCTAAACTCAGCCGATGGCTTGGCTTCGATGTCTGCGGCCAGGGATTCGGCGGGTGCTGCCCTGGTGTCATCTGGCGGGGTGTGGGCTGCGTTGGCGCAGTGTGAGTCGGGTGGTAACCCCGCAACGAACACGGGCAACGGGTTCTACGGGGCCTATCAGTTCTCACTTTCGACGTGGCAGGCTGTTGGAGGTTCGGGTCTTCCATCCGAGAATTCGCTTGCTGAGCAGACGTATCGGGCGCAGCTTCTTCAGCAGCGCGCCGGGTGGGGGCAGTGGCCTGCGTGTTCGGCTTCCCTCGGGTTGCGCTGAGACCGTGTAGCCGTCCGTCCGTTCCTCGACAGTGGCTTTCGTTCCCATCAGTAGGGATGTAGGAGAAGCCTTTTCGGGGCGGAGAATATCTCGTGCTGGGGAGTAGTGAATCACTCCCCAGCATTGTCACAAATCGGTTACGATTGACGAGTTGTGAGGGAACGGCGCGCCGCTGGACCATAGAGCAATACACCAAGACATCGATCATGAGATCAGTGAGGGGCTTTTTGTGGGGCATACGCAAACACGAGGTCAGATCACCGAATCCGTGGCATCACGCCTGACCCGCCCAAGGTCAGCACCTCAGGTGATCGTCGGTGCCTGCGCTGCCGCAACTCTTGTTGTTGCAAGCGCCGCCACCGGTGTCGTCGGGTCACGATCCGATATCATGCTGGAAGTGAACGGCGTAACACGTCCCGTCACCGTCTGGAATTCCCATGTGGACTCCGTGCTCGCTGCCGCCGGCATCACCGTGGGACCTCATGATCTCGTTCAGCCCTCCGCCGAGGAGACCGTTCCCAATGGGGGAACAGTGATCGTGCGTACCGCCTCGCCGCACACTCTGTCCGTTGACGGACGCGTGAAAACCGTGTGGTCAACCTCAGAATCCGCCGACGCGATTCTCGCCGATGCCGGGTATTCCGGTACTCAGGTAGCTCTCGCTGCTGATCGATCAAGCACTCGACCAACCGTGACGTCGCTCGTTGCTCGTCCTCGTCCCGTATCGGTGATTGTTGACGGACACGAGACAACAACTCAGGCTCGTCCAGGTCAGCAGACGCATCAGGTCCTGGAATCAGCGGGTGTCAAGGTGTCACCCCTTGACCGCGTGAGCGTATCGACGGCGGATGATGGGCAGCTCGTGGTGTCCGTTGCCCGCGTCTCTCGTGGAGAAGCCACGCAGACGCAGTCCGTTCCCTTTACTCAGGAGGATCGCGAGGACGCGCAGATGTTCGTCGGGGAATCGCAGGTGACGACCCTGGGAGTCAACGGCTCGTCCATGACAACAGTCTGGGAAGAAAAAGCCGACGACGCAGTGGTCCATCGCGTCGAAACATCGGTTGTGAACCTCGTTGAACCGACGACACAGATTCGCTCCGTGGGAACGAAGGACGTCACTCCTGAGGCTCTCGTTGCCGCGGGAATCGACCCGAAAGCGAAACTCGAGGAAAAAACGGAAGCTGACGGCACGACTTCCGTGCGGTATCGGGCAAAACTTGGATCCTTGTCCACCCCCGAGGAACTGGCACAATACGTGTCCGGTAGCGAGGCCGCTGATCTGCTTGCGGCGGCACAATCTGCGGGTGTGCCACTGACGTATTCGGGTGAGGACCCCCGATCAATTGCGCAGGGCCTCGTCAGCGGTCGCGGATGGTCGTCCTCAGAGTTCCAGTGCCTCGTGACCTTGTGGAACCGGGAATCGGGGTGGAACCCCTACGCGGCGAACCCCTCCTCGGGGGCCTACGGTATTCCCCAGGCTCTGCCCGGAACGAAGATGGCGTCCGCCGGTGCAGACTGGAGGACCAATCCTGCAACGCAGATTACGTGGGGCCTTGGGTACATCGCCGGGCGTTACGGAACCCCGTGTTCGGCTCTGGGACACTCCAATTCTGTTGGCTGGTACTAGGCCAACCCCCACCCATCCGTAGCCGAGGTTCTCTCGACTAGAATGACCCCGTGACTCCACGCCAACACGACCGATCACCGAGCCGTCGCACCGACCCGACGCTGCCTGAGGGAGCGGAACCCTCGCCGACGGGACTCCTGGGGCCGCTGGAAGTCCGCGCAATCTCTCAGGCCTTGGGGATCCGCCCCACGAAGATACTGGGACAGAATTTCGTTCACGACGCCGGCACGGTTCGTCGTATCGTCCGCGCTGCACACGTGAGCGAGGGCGATGAGGTTCTTGAAGTTGGGCCGGGACTTGGCTCGCTGACACTTGCGCTTCTCGAAGCGGGGGCACGCGTGCGTGCTGTTGAGATCGATCCACCTCTGGCACACGCTCTGCCCGAAACCGTGCGGGCTCGCATGCCTGAGGCTGCTGATCGCTTCCACGTGGTGACGATGGATGCAACACGTGTGCGCGGAGTCGAGGACCTTGGGGTGGAATGGCCGGCGCCAACAAAACTCGTTGCCAATCTTCCCTACAACGTTGCCGTTCCCGTTCTCTTGGCGATGCTTCAGACATTCCCGACATTGACGGATGTCCTGGTCATGGTGCAGGCCGAAGTTGCGGACCGTCTTGCGGCGACCGAGGGGAACAGGATCTACGGTGTTCCCTCTGTGAAAGCCTCGTGGTACGGCACAGTTGAACGTGCGGGAACGATCGGGCGAAGCGTTTTCTGGCCGGTCCCCAATGTTGATTCGGCGCTGGTGCATATTCGGCGCTACGACGAGCCCCTGGGGGACGGCGCCCTGCGTGATGCCACCTTTGAGGTGTGCGACGTAGCTTTCGGGCAACGCAGGAAAACATTGAGGGCGGCGCTCAAATCCTGGGCGGGTTCGCCCTCGGCAGCTGAAACGCTCCTCGAAGAGGCGGGGATCGACCCGTCGGCACGCGGAGAAACTTTGTCTATCTCCGACTTTGTCTCACTCGGAGAGGCCGTCCTCACATTGCGCGCCACGGGGCAACTCCCTAAAGCCCCCGCACCGCGGACTCCAGCGGATCGCAAGAACACCCGAGCTTCGTCCTCGTCAACGAACCACAGCGATACACGTGAGGGCGAAACGGATGCGTGAAGTTGTTGCCTCGGCACCGGGGAAAGTGAATTTGACGTTGCGTGTTGGCCCTGCGGCAGCCGACGGATATCATCCCCTCATCAGTGTCTTTGAGGCGCTCAATCTGCGTGAAACGGTGACCGTGCGCACCGCGAAAGGCGCGGGGATCCGCGTGAAGACAACCGCCTACACCGCTGATGGGTGCATTGATCACCGCACGACCAGCCTCATGGCTGATCTTCCCCCCGACGGCAATCTCGCGGTCAAAGCAGCGAAGCTTCTCCAGAAACTCGCGATGACGAGCCAGTGGGGAGCAACCGCCGCGGGACTGACGATCGACATTGATAAGCGGGTTCCAGTGGCCGGTGGCATGGCTGGGGGATCGGCAGATGCTGCGGCCACCCTCGTTGCATGCAACGAACTGTGGGGGCTTGGACTCTCCGACGACCAACTCCACCAGCTGGGACGAAGCCTTGGAGCTGACGTTCCCGCGTGCCTGAGCGGAGGAATAGCTCTGGGACGAGGACGAGGCGACACCATGACGCTGCTCGTTGACCCGGCCAACGCCAAGGCCTCGGTACCCACGCATCACTGGGTCATTGCTCTGGCTCACGCAGGTCTGTCCACCCCCGAAGTTTTTCGGACCCTCGACGCGGCTGGCGGTCCGCACGGCGGCTGGGCCCTGACAGAGCACACGGAATCTGAAATACGCGCGCTGACGGGCAACTCACCCACTGAGCTGTCAGCCGTACTGATGAATGATCTGACAGACGCAGCCCTACGGATCATGCCTGAGCTTCGCGCCACGATGGATGCGGCGAAGAAGGCCGGGGCCCTCGCTGTGCAGCTGTGCGGCTCGGGGCCGTCAATTGCCCTGCTTGCAGCGGACGCTCAACACGCCCGCGACCTCGCGGATGCGCTGGTGAAAGAACCTCACGTCGCCCAGGCGGTCGTCGCATCCGGTCCGGCTGAAGGAGCTCGAATCGATGAAGTGAAGGAAGACTGATGGCCCACCTTTTGGGAACACAGTCCATTGCCGCTCTCGCAGGGGCTCGTAAGCTCCTTGAAGATGTGACGGTTGGTTTAGATGACGGATCACGCGTCGGTATCCTCGGGCCCAATGGCGCCGGTAAGTCGACACTGCTTCGACTTGTTGCCGGAAGACAAAAACCTGACGGTGGTGTACTCACTCATCGTGACGGCTTGAGGATTGGTGTTCTTGAGCAGGCAGACATCCTCGACCCGCACGACACGGTTGCGCAGGCAATCCACCCGGGTCGTGAGGAATACGAGTGGGCCGCTGACCCGCGGATCCGCGACATTCACCGCGGACTCCTGAGCGGAGTTGATCTCGCGGCACGTGTTGGATCCTTGTCTGGTGGGCAGCGCAGGCGTGTGGCCTTGGCGCGAGTCCTCAGCGGCGACAGTGACATCGTGTGTCTGGATGAGCCAACGAACCACCTGGATGTTGAGGGTGTTGCCTGGTTAGCTGCCCACCTCAACGCCCGTTTCGCTCGTTCCGGAGCCAAGGGTGCGCTTCTGGTGGTGACGCACGATCGCTGGTTCCTTGATGCCGTGTGCGAACACATTTGGGAAGTTGTCCCCGGAGTGGATCCGGGCGGTTCTCGTCCTCAAATCGCCGGTCGCGTGGAAATCTATGACGGGTCGTACGCCGCGTACACCCTTGCGCGCGCCGAGAGGGTGCGACAGGCACAGGTGGTGGCCGCGAAACGCGCGAATCTCCTGACGAAGGAGCTTGCGTGGTTGCGTCGAGGGGCTCCCGCGCGCACATCGAAACCGAAGTTCCACATCGCTCAGGCTGAGGCGCTGATCGCGGATGTTCCACCGCCTCGTGACCACGTGGAGCTGGTGAAAATGGCGACAGCGCGCCTGGGGAAGGACGTGCTGGACCTTGAGGACGTCACCGTTGAATTTCCTACCCCTTCGGGTGAGCCTGTGCGGGTGCTGGACAATGTGACGTGGCGTTTGGCTCCTGCTGAACGCGTTGGCGTTGTCGGAGTCAACGGCGCCGGTAAGTCGACGCTCCTCAATGTGCTGCGCGGAGTGATCCAGCCGACGAAAGGTCGTGTGAAGCGCGGGAAGACAGTTGAGGTTGCGACCCTGTCTCAGGACACTCGCGAGTTGGATGAGGTCTCAGACCTTCGCGTGGTCGACGCCGTGGCCCAGGTTGCACAGACGGTTGTTGTTGATGGAAAAGACGTGTCCGCCTCGCAGATGACCGAACGCATGGGGTTTACGCGTGAGCGCGCCTTTACTCGGGTGGCGGAGATTTCCGGTGGGGAACGTCGTCGCCTCCAACTCATGCGTCTGCTCATGGCTCAACCGAATGTTCTGCTTCTTGATGAGCCGACGAATGACCTGGACACGGATACTCTCGCGGCGATGGAGGATCTTCTTGACTCTTTCCCGGGGACCCTCGTGGTGGTGTCGCACGATCGCTATCTCCTTGAACGCGTGACTGATCATCAGGTGGCGCTCCTGGGAGATGGCTCGGTGCGTGCTCTTCCCGGCGGAGTGGAGCAGTATCTTGATCTTCGTTTAGCTTCTTCAGCGGACGGTTCCTCGAGGATGTCCCTTGACGAGGACGAGGCGGCTTCGGCTCGTCGTCAGGTGGGGACCGCCGCGGATTCCGCGGCGTCGGCAGCTGGTGTGTCTGATTCGCAGGTGCGTCGAGCAGCGAAGAAGGAAGCGGATCGTCTCGAGCGGCGTTTGGAGAAACTTCGGGCTGTGGCCGGAGATCTTGAGGGGCAACTTGCGTCGCTTGCCGAGCGTGTTGCTTCTGATTCATCGGTGGTGGCGCAGCTGACCGCTGTGTCTGAGGAACATCGCGCGGTGTGCGAGGAGATTGATGCCTGCGAGGAGGCGTGGTTAGAAGCCGCGGAATTCATCGACTAACGGGGCGGGCTGTTGGTGATTGTACGCTGAGTTTGGGCTGTTCAGTGGGGGTCTGTCCCCGTCTGAAATTTCTTCCATTTTTAATAGTTAATTTTCTCAAATACCTGCATCGGTTAATAGTCCTCCGATATCGTGTGCTGCAGTGGTGAGAACCCGCCCACGAAGGAGTGGGCGTTGCACGTCTTCCCGCAGATCCATCAACGAAGTGGAGTGACATATGAAAACGGGAAAGCGCTTACTGACAAGCACTTTCGCCGCGGCGGTTCTGGTGTCAACAATGATGCCCGCAACCTTCGCTGAACCTGCTCATCTTAATGATTACCAAGCTGAACCATCGAGTTCATCGGACCCTGTGCTGTGGTACCGACAGCCCGCCTCGCAGACCCCTCTGACCCAAGGAGCACGCCCGGGGGAGGATGAGGTGTGGCAACAAACCACTCTTCCCGTGGGTAACGGCGACCTGGGAGGCACGATCTACGGTGAGGTTGCCCAGGAACGCATCGTGATTAACGAAAAAACCCTGTGGCTTGGTGGTCCCAAATCAACCCCCACATACAACGGTGGAAACGCCGCTGATCGTGGGAAGAACGGTGAGAGCATTCGGCGAGTCCAGCAACTCTTCGAAGAAGGAAAACAGAAGCAGGCATCCGATCTTGCCGGTGCGCAACTCATCGGCGGCTTCGACCGAGACAGAGAACAGGGCGGATACCAGGCCTGGGGTGAGCTGATGATCAACCAGGGCCTTGGACAAAATCCGAGATACAGCGACTATCGACGCTCCCTTAACCTCGCAACGGGAACCTCAACCGTTGAATTCACCGTTGGTGGGACGCAATACACGCGTGAAACACTGGTTTCACATCCTGCACGTGTCATGGCCCTTCACCTGACGTCCACCGGCGACGCAGAGCTCAACCTCGGGGTCAATCTGGTGTCTTCCCACCGCAGTGACCTCAACGAAGAAAAATCCACCTACGCGGACGGAGTGTTGACAACGACGGGTGCGTTGCGTAACAACAGCCTCGTCTATACCTCAAAGATCGCGGCAGTAAGCGAGGACGGGGGTGCGATTACCTCCGATGGAGCATCCCTGAGAATCGTCGGTGGTCATTCCGCGACCGTCTACCTTGCTGCGGCAACGGACTTTGCTTACGACTATCCGACGTACCGAAGCGGTGAGAGCGCTGCTCAGGTCGAGGCTCGGATCCATAAGGATATCGTCGCGGCTGTCGCGAGTGGCTGGGAGAGTGTGCGAGAGGCCCACGTTGCCGACCACTCCGCCCTCGTTCATCGCACGAACCTCAACCTCGGAGGATGGGACAATTCCCTCCCTACGGATCAGCTGCTGAGTGCATATAAGCAAGGTCAGACAACTCCCGCGCAGGAACGTACCCTAGAAACCCTTCTCTACCAGTACGGACGCTACCTGACGATCGGCTCCTCGCGCGCAGACTCCCAGTTGCCCGCCAACCTCCAGGGCGTGTGGGCTAGGCGAAGCAATGACAAGGGAGGGGAGAACCCCTGGAAGAGTGACTACCACATCAATGTCAACCTTCAGATGAATTACTGGCCAACATATTCGGCGAACCTTGCCGAAATGGCAGAGCCGATGATCCGCTACATGGAGGGACTTGTTGAACCCGGTCGTGTCACGGCAAAGACCTACATGGGTACCGCTGGCACTCCCGGCACGGGATACACCGCGAACACGGAGACCACGCCGTACGGGTGGACGGCTCCGGGCAAGAGCTTCTCGTGGGGATGGTCGCCAGCCGCGGTCCCGTGGATGCTGCAGAATGTCTACGAGGCCTACGAATACTCCCTCGACCCCCAACTGCTTCAACGAATCTATCCGCTGCTGCGTGAGCAGTCCGATTTCTACATCAATTCAATTCTTCACCCTTCGCAGGATGCGTACGGTGTTGAGAGGCTGACGTCCTCGCCAACCTACTCGCCCGAACACGGGCCCTATACAGACGGAAACACCTACGAGCAGACCCTCATCTGGCAGCTTCTCAACGACACGATCACAGCCGCAGGTGTTCTTGGTGTTGACGCCGACAAAGTCGGAGGAGTCCAGTCCTGTGCGACAGCGAACTGGCAGAAGAACTGGGCTGCACAGGGGGCGTTCGTCTCAGGTGATGCCAACCGTTCCTGGTCATGTGCGATGTCGCTGCTCAAGCCGGTTGTTGTTGGAGAGTCGGGGCAGATTAAGGAATGGTACAACGAGGGTGCGCTAGGCAAATGGAAAGACGGAAGCCCGATTGGGAGCTACCAGAAAAATCACCGTCACCTCTCCCATATGCTCGGCCTGTTCCCCGGTGACCTCATCAATGTGGACAACCCGACCTTCATGGATGCCGCAAAGTACTCCCTTGACCAGCGCACCGACTCGGCAACCGGCTGGGGCATCGCGCAGCGACTGAATTCGTGGGCACGCACCGGCGACGGCGACCGCGCGCACAAGATCATTCGCTCGCTTTTTGCCACAGGGATCTATCCGAATCTCTTCGATGCGCATCCGCCGTTCCAGATCGACGGAAACTTCGGATACACGTCCGCCGTTGACGAGATGCTTCTCCAGTCGAATTCGACCTATGTTGACCCCGAGGGAACATCGCACGCGAACTATCTCAACCTCCTTCCGGCGCTCCCAGCGGCGTGGTCCTCCGGTAGCGTTGAGGGGTTGCGTGCACGCGGGGACTTCACCGTGTCGATGAACTGGGATAACCAGGCTCTCAAATCTGTCACCCTGACATCGGGATCAGGGGCGGATGCGACTCTTGCATTGAATGGAGCTGAAGGTGCGGTGGTGACCGACGCATCGGGTGCCCAGGTGGAAACCACTGTTCATGATGGATCGCACCTCTCTTTCCCAACGAAAGTGGGGGAGACCTACACCGTCAAGGGAATGACGTCGATTTCCGTGCAGTCGCGCACAGGAGCCACCGTTATTGGAACGGATGATGGATTCCTTCAGCTCGACGCGCAGGTCAAGAGTGGAAACGACGAATCCGGTTCGACAGTTCCCGAACTCGTGTGGTCAGTGTCGGACAGCTCGGTCCTCGATGTTGATGCCACTGGCCGTGTCAGCGCGAAGGGCGTGAACGCAAGTGCAACGGTCACCGTTGCTCTTAAGTCTGATCCTCGGACCAAAGCCTCGATCGGCATTACCGTGGCAACGGGTCGTACGGTTGAGAGCCTCGTTGACGATGCCGCTCAAGGGATTGAATACACGGGTCCGTGGGGAACTTGGACGGATGCTCGAAATCACATGGGCACTGTTCACTTCATCCAGGACGGTTTGGGACAGGCGAGCTTCTCCTTCACCGGCACGGGAGTGAAGATTTACGGAAACCTCAACTCGACGTTCGGACAGGCTGAGTTCTGTCTTGACGGCAAAGATTGCGTGACCGTTCCTCTTGACACCGCCGGTGATGAGCACAAGCAGCTCCTTGCGACATTTGAGGGACTGTCCGAGGGCGAGCACACGGTGACCATGAAGAACCAGGTCCGTAATGGGAAGAAGAAAGCAGAACTGGACTACATCGGTGTGCTCACTCCCGGTATTGATCGCAGCAAGTTCCAGGAATTGCTCGAAACGGTCTCCGAAGCGTCCCCGGTGAAAAATACCTACCTTTCGGACTCGTGGGACACCTACGCGGCAGCTCTGGAGCAAGGGGTTGGCGTATTCAATAATCTGGATTCCTCGTCGGATGCTCTTAATCAGTCGCTAGATGTCCTGAAAGCAGCGTTCAAGGGACTGACAAAGGACGCGGAGGCTCCCTCGGCCCCCACACTCACCGCAGAAGCGGCAAGTGAATCGGTAGCGCTCACGTGGACGGAATCGACGGATAACGTCAAGCTCGTGGGATACGAACTCACCGGCAACGGGCTCAAGAAGAGCTTCACGCTGGCGGACGAGCGGTCCTTTACCGTCACCGATCTTCAGCCGTCGAGCAACTACGAGTTCTCGATTGTGGCCATTGATGCTGCGGGGAATAAGTCGGAAGCGGGAACCGTCTCAGTGACAACGCTGAAGGATCCTCAACTTGATATTCCCGAAGTTGACACGATTGCGCCGTCACAGGTGCCGGATCTTGCGGTGACGGCTCGACATGACTCCGCAGTTGTCACCTGGGGTGAATCAACGGACAATGTGAAGGTCACGCATTACGAGATTGCGGTGTATGTCAAAGGTGATGCCCCCAAGAATGAGGGCGTGATGTTCCGGTCGTTGCGTGCGGCGCTCACCCAGGGTGTCCCCGTGTTTGTGACGACAGTTGACGCCTCGGCTACGCGGAGTTACACGGTGACGGGGCTTGATCCTGAAACGGAATACGAAGTCCTTGCCTACGCCGTTGACGGTGCGGGGAACCGATCCCAGCGTGCTGGTGCAACCTTTAGAACGGCTGCTGCGCCGGCTACGCCCGCAAACCCCTCTGAACCGGAAAAACCGGGGACTGATGAGCCGGGAACTGACAAGCCCGGCGGTGATAAGCCTGGAGCTGATAAACCCGGTGCAGACAAGCCTGGAGCTGATAAGCCTGGTGCGGATAAGCCCGGAGCTGATAAACCCGACGCTGACAAGCCTGGGTCGGATGAGCCCGGTGCAGATAAGCCCGGCGGTGATAAGCCTGGCGGTGATAAGCCTGGCGCGGACAAACCCGGTGCTGATAAGCCCGGGTCGGACAAGCCCGGTGCTGATAAACCCGAAACTGACAAACCCGCCACTCATCAGCCAGGCGCCGGTGAATCAGGCACCAATGGAACTACGTCCCCAGGTGTCAATTCATCAGCGAAGCAGAAACCCGGTCCAGCAAGCTACGGCGGAAAGGGAAAGAATGCGTCCCTGAGCAGGAACCTTGCTCGCACAGGTACCGATTCCCCCATTGTCTTGCTCGTTGCTGCGGGGATTGCCTGCGCTGGCATCGCAGGCGTGCGGGTATCGCGCGTATCACGTCGGATCACACGCAACGACGGCGACGAGTGACGGTGGGAGCGATTGCATGAGGTGATGAGCTGCGCGCATGTTGCGCTCAGTCGCGATGATTGATCGCAGCGTTGCTGAGAACATCACCATGAATGTCAGTGGGGTCTAAGACGAGAGTCTTGGACCCCACTGGCGTGTGGTTGATCAATGTGAATGGGGATGTGCAGCGCAAGCGCGCGTGAGCCTGATTGTGGGCATCAGTGCTGACCTGGCCAAGCGATACGGCGGAGGTCTACTTCGATGGTGTTGCCGTAGATTCCAGCGGGACAAGAACGCTGCGCAGGAGGCTTGCAAAATCCGTCATGTCAGAGTCGGGGACAGAGGCGAGGATCTCCCGCTCCACCTCAAGTAACGCTTGAAGTGCCTGGTCAACGAGCATCTTCCCGTCGTCGGTCAGTGCGACGAGGACGGCTCGACGATCCACAGGCGAAGGTGTGCGCGAGACGAGACTGCGTTGTTCGAGCCGATCGATGCGATTGGTCATCGTCCCAGAGGAGACCAGGAGTTCCGTCATGAGTGCTCCAGGTGTCAGTGAATATGGGGGACCGGACCTGCGTAGGGAGGAGAGCACATCAAATTCCCACGGCTCAAGGTTGTGAGTGGCGAAAGCTTCGCGACGCTTGAGGTCTAGGTGACGAGCGATGCGCGTGATGCGCGACAGAATGCGCATGGGCGCGACGTCGAGGTCGGGACGCTCCTGCGTCCATGCGGCAACGATTCTGTCGACTTCGTCAGGTGTAGCTGTGGTCACAAGATCAAGATACTTGATGTCGAGAAGAAGTGGTCAAGTAATGCACAATTGCTTCGGGCGCGTTTCACGTTGGGCGCATCTATTCACCGATGTGTGCGCTGGCATCTATTCCTGAGGCTGGCGCACACGCAAAAGAGGAGTTGGCCGCAGATTGCGGATCCCATTCCACACGAGGTTGACGACGTGTGCCGCCACCTCGTCCTTGTCGAGACGTCGATCATCGAGCCACCACTGTCCAACCTGCGCGATGAGGCCGACGAGCATCTGCGCATACAGCGGTGACCACCCTGCGTTTAGTCCGGAACGTGCAAATTGCTCAGCAAGCAGATGTTCGACCCGGTTGGCAACATCGCCGAGGATGGACGAAAAAGACCCGAGGCTGGGGTCTGTGGGGGCGTCGCGGACGAGCACGCGGAAGCCGTCTGAATTGGACTCAATGTAGTTGAGCAGCGCGAGGGTAGCGTTTTCCAGGAGCAACCTCGGGCGGTCAGAGGAATCAAGAGATGCGTGGAGTGAACTGACTAAGGACTGAACTTCGCGATCAACGATGACCGCGTAAATCCCCTCTTTCCCACCGAAATGCTCGTAGACAACGGGTTTGGACACCTTGGCTTTGGAAGCAATTTCCTCGACGCTCGTGGCGTCGAATCCCTTCTGAGCAAAAAGTGAGCGCGCCACGGTGACAAGCTGCTCTCGGCGGGCAAAGCCGCTCATTCGGGTACGTTTCTCAGCCATAACGCTCAGTATCTCACGTTGCTGTGCCCGGCGATGGGTGCGAGGTCGTCCTCGTTTTTAGAGAACTGCCTAAGAATGTGGCACAATTTGTCCAGTGCTTTCCGCCCTGGTGTAATGGCAGCACACGGGTTTTTGGTGCCTTTGGTCCGGGTTCGAATCCTGGGGGCGGAGCGAAAGCCGAACACGCAGAGTCTGTCCGCGTCTTCGGCCTTTCCGGTGGGTCTGATGTGCACGCGCCGGTCACGATCGCGCTCTCTTCGGGAGGAATCCAGTGTCCCAGCCCGCAGCAGTCATCGTCCTTGCCGCTGGGCAGGGAACTCGGATGAGGTCGGCTCTCCCTAAAGTCGTTCACCCCATCGTCGGGGTTTCAATGATCGGGCATGCACTTCGAGCCGCTCAAGGACTCAACCCCGATCACCTCGTGACGGTTGTGCGCCATCAACGCGACCTCGTTGCCCAGGAAATTCTGCGCAATTCCCCCGAATCCCTCATCGCCGATCAAGACGAAATCCCCGGAACGGGACGTGCCGTCCAATGCGGTCTGGCGACACTCGAAAATGAAATCGGCCACGTTTCAGGAACGATCGTTGTTACCTACGGTGACGTTCCCATGCTGTCCACTCAGACGCTCCAGATGCTGCTCGACCAACATCATGCCGAGGGCAACGCGGTCACAGTCCTCACTAGCGTCGTTGATGACCCAACGGGCTACGGACGAATCATCCGTGATGCCCACGGAAGCGTCATCGCCATCGTTGAGGATCGTGACACGACTCCCCAGCAGAAAGCCATCACCGAAGTCAACGCCGGAATCTACGCTTTCGACGCCGAATTTCTCACCGAAACCCTCTCGGGACTGGGAACAGACAACGACCAGGGCGAGGTTTATCTCACGGACGTCCTCGCCGCAGCTGCCCCAGCGGGCCGACGAGCCGGCGCAGTCGTGCTCACCGACCCGTGGCAAGCCCAAGGATGCAACGATCGCGTTCAACTCGCACAGCTCGGCGCGGAATTTAACGCCCGGATCTGCCAGGAACACATGAAGGCCGGGGTGACGATCGTGGACCCGTCCTCGACGTGGATCGATGTTGACGTCACCATCGGTGCGGACACAACAATCTGGCCGGGAACAACGATCCGGAGGGGAAGCGTCATCGGGACAGGATGTGAAATCGGTCCCGCCGCAACGATCGTATCGGCGCAAATTGGGGATAACGCGACGATTCCCACAGCATGGGTGGAAAATGTTGCCGTCACTGCCGATACGATGGTTCAGCCGTTGAGTTTCCTCGGTCGACGAGACGTCGACTGACCGACCGTAGGTATTTCGTCACAGGGAAGGACTTCCGCATGACCGGTTTGGTGGCTAGGGGAGAGAAGAGCCTCGTCCTCGTTTCCGGTAGAGCACACCTCGACTTGGCGAATCGGGTGGGTGAAGAAATCGGCTGCGGTGTCTCACCCGTCACCGCCTACGACTTCGCTTCCGGTGAGATCTACGTTCGTTTCAACGAATCGGTCCGAGGGGCCGATGTCTTCGTTCTTCAATCCCACACCGGCGACATCAACAAGTGGCTGATGGAACAGCTCATCATGATTGACGCCGCAAAGCGTGCCTCCGCTAAGCGCATCACCGCTGTGGCTCCTTTCTATCCCTACTCTCGCCAGGACAAGAAACACCAGGGACGTGAACCGATTAGCGCCCGCCTGATTTCTGATCTGTATAAGACTGCCGGCGCCGATCGCGTGATGAGCGTGGATCTTCATGCCTCGCAGGAACAGGGGTTCTTCGATGGGCCGGTGGATCACCTCTTCGCCATGCCCGTCCTCGTTGACTATGCGCGCTCGCGTGTTGATCTGTCGAACACCGTCATGGTGTCTCCGGATGCTGGTCGAATCCGCGTTGCGGAGAAGTGGTCATCGAAGCTCGGTGGCTGTCCACTGGCCTTTGTCCACAAGACTCGCGACACCACGCGACCGAATGTTGCCGTGGCCAATCGCGTTGTCGGCGAGGTCGCCGGGAAACACTGCATCCTTGTTGACGACATGATCGATACCGCGGGGACAATTACCGAGGCCGTGAAGGTCCTCCACGACGCGGGAGCAGACAAAGTGATCATCGCGGCAACGCATGGCATCCTGTCCGATCCTGCAGCGAGGCGACTGTCGGAATGCGGTGCATCCGAGGTCATCGTCACCGATACCCTTCCGATTCCCGCCGAGAAGCGCTTCCCACAGCTGACGGTACTGTCGATTGCGCCGCTCCTGGCCCGAGCCATTCGCGAGGTCTTCGAAGACGGATCGGTCACATCACTCTTCGACTAATTGGCTTGTCTGTCCCGTCCGGGTACACTGAACGAGTTGCTCCGGCGAGGGCTGTGGCACCAGCGGATAGCTTCGGCTATTCCGGCTGCGCGATGGCCGTTATCGACAGAGCCTTTCGGGATCTCGTGGGTCCTCGGGTTCATCGACGCGTCGGCGCGTTGAATGACAGAACTCTTTGAGGAGAAACCATGAGCGATACCCCCGTTCTGAATGCGTCCGTTCGCACCGAGTTTGGCAAGGGTGCTGCCCGTCGCGCCCGTCGTGCGAACCTTGTTCCCGGCGTGATCTACGGCCACGGTGAAGACACGATCCACGTTGACGTTCCCGGGCATGACCTGTTCCTGCTGGTTCGTGGCAACACGAACGCGCTTGTTGAGCTCAAGTTTGATGGCAAGAGCCAGCTCGCCCTCGTTAAGGATGTGCAGCGCCACCCGGTGTCGCGTGTTCTTCTGCACGCTGACTTCCTCGCGGTGAAGGCCGGCGAGAAGGTTGACGTTGAGGTTCCGATCGTGATCACGGGCGAGTCTGCTCCTGGAACTCAGCACAATGTTGAGGAATTCAACATCCTCGTGAAGGCTCCCGCCACGGCGATCCCCGATTCCATTGAGGTTGACATTACCGGTCTTGAGGCCGGCACGGTTCTGCGCGTCGCTGACCTGGCGATTCCCGCGAACATCGAGATTGAGGTTGACCCCGAGCAGGACATCGTCTCCATCCAGGAGATCGCCGCTCTTGACGAGGGCGATTCCGAAGCCGGCGAGGCTGCGGAAGGCGAAGCCGGAGAAGCTCCTGCCGCCGAGTGATTCTTCCTCATCAGCGAGGACGGGCGGGGCTGCGCGTGAAAATGCGTGGCCTCGCCTTTGGCGTTCTCATTGCGCGTCTGCGGCGGTGCGCGGCGCATTTCCACGGTGACGCGAGGTCAGTCGCGGCGCCCGTCTTGATGGCCTGTGCATGTGGCGTAGGTCGACTGTGATCGATCTGTCGGTTTTTCCGTACGTGTGCCTGCTAGCGTGGGTGCCATGACAGATTGAACGAAAGGTTACATGTGATTCACTCTGTACGTGTCATGCGTTTGTCCTCCGCCGCCCTCGCCCTGTGTGTTGCGGGTGGTCTTGCGGCGTGCTCGCCCTCGACGGGAGACTCAGCCGTTGCCCAAGAATCGACGGTCTGCGTAGCCGTGCCCTCGGGTGAGGAAACATCGGCGTTGGTCGCAGCTCTTGAAAGGGCTGCGGTGGATTCGGGTGCGAAGTTCTCCAGTGTCTCGGGTGAGGGTGTTGTGGACTCGCTCGTGACCAAGGGCTGCACTCTGGTTGTCGCGGATTCCGTGTTTGCTGAGAGTGTGTCCGCGGCGGCGCGCGAGAATACCTCGGTGAACTTTGCCCTGTTAGGCGGTCATTTCATTGACGAGGACGGGGCTGAGGAAACTCCGGCGAATGGCACCATCATCGATATTCGTCTTGGAGAAGCCGCCTACCTTGCGGGCTACGCCTCGGCTGGGATGACGACAACGGGCAACCTGGCGACTGTTGGTTCGTCAGATAGCGTGATGGCGCGCGCAGCGATGGATGGTTTCGCCCAGGGTGTCGATGCGTACAACGTTGCGTTTGGCACGTCGATTTCTGTTGAGAATTGGAATTTCGCTACGCGAACAGGTTCCATCGTTGAATCGGCAGAGGCTGCGTCAGAAATAGTGAAGAAGAACCTGGCCGCAGGTGTGGATATCGTCATGCCCGTTGGTGTTGAAGCCACCAGCGGTGCCGTCGATGCCATCAAGACTGCGAAGAACCCTGCGTCGCGACTTGTGTGGACGAACATCCAATCCACCGATCTTGAGTCTTCTCAGCCGCAGTCGGGTGCTCAATTGGAGCCAATGTCAGGCAGTAACGCTCAATCTGGGAGTTCTGGCACCGAAGCGCAGACATCGGCTCCTCAGTCGGGCATGTCCGATGCTCAGGGGAACATGGATTCAGCTCAGAGCGGCGGCGTAGTTGCGGCGGCTCATCAGCTCGAGCCCGAGATTTCTCAGTCTGCGCGTGATGAACTCGGTGTCCCCGTTCTCACGGGCGTGTACGTCGATTACGAAGGAATATTTGCCGACGTCATCGACGATGCCCTGGCCGGCGCACTGTCAACGAAGCCGTACGTCGCAGCGATGTCTAACGGTCGTGTGACACTGGCAAGTTTCGGTCCCTTTGCTCAGCTGCGGTCTGAGGAGATGAAGGAGCGTCTCACCGAACTCAGGAGGGCGTTGTTGTCCACCGAGCTGCAAGTGCAAGCCCCCTGGGAACACGACGAAGGCGTGTCGGCAGGTCATCGTTAGGAACATCGGGGGAGTGGTTCAGGGCTTTGAGCATGACACTGCTCAAAGCCACTAGCATGGTGCGAAGCAAGCGCCCCGTCGACGCCACGAGAGGAATACATGTCCACTCAATCATCTTCACCTTCGTCAACACCACGCTCAACCTATCAGCGTGGTCCTGTGATCCTGCGCGGACGTGAAATTCCACAAGAAACAACCGACGCTAACCTCCTGCGTCCACAGCAGTCCTCGGACTGGCTCCACGAGGATCCGTGGCGAGTACTGAGAATCCTTTCGGAATTCGTTGAAGGATTTGGGGCGCTCGCTGAACTTGGTCCCGCGATCTCCGTCTTCGGTTCCGCCCGCACACCCCAGGACGCTTCCGAATGGCAGATGGCTCACGCAATCGGTGGAGAACTAGCCAAGCGCGGATACGCGGTGGTCACGGGCGGAGGACCCGGCGCAATGGCTGCGGCAAACAAAGGTGCCTGGGATGCGGGTGGAACTTCTGTTGGCCTGGGGATTGAGCTTCCCCATGAGCAATCACTCAACGAATGGGTGAACGTCGGAATTAACTTCCGGTATTTCTTCGCCCGTAAAACGATGTTCGTCAAATACTCATCCGGTTTCATCGTGATGCCGGGTGGTTTCGGAACGATGGATGAACTCTTCGAAGCGCTGACCCTGGTTCAGACACAGAAGATCGGATCTTTCCCCATCGTCCTCGTGGGCACCTCGTATTGGAGCGGACTCATTGAGTGGATCCGAGACCAGATGCTTGGGCACGCAAACATTTCCGCACCGGACATCGACCTCATCCACGTGGTTGACGACCCCGTCGAAGCAGTGGACCTTGTTGTCAATGCCTAGGTGACGTCCGTAGCCTCCGTGAGGGGTGCGTGGAAGTCGTCAACGTTTTCTCGGCCATTTTTGCTATTTCCGGGTAAAATGGGTGTGTCCACAATGGTGCGAATCGCGCCTGCACCAAGCACAAGAGGAGTGCACACATGGCAGCAATGAAGCCGAGGACCGGTGATGGTCCTCTCGAGGCGACAAAGGAAGGGCGCGGAATCGTCATGCGCATCCCAAGCGAGGGCGGCGGCCGTCTGGTCATCGAACTCAACCCGGATGAAGCCAAAGACCTTGCCGAAGCCCTCAGCTCGGCAGTCTGAGCATTCGTTAATCAACAACGCGTGAACCCTCGAATCACCTGATTCGAGGGTTCACGCGTCCCTTAAAGCCACGAGTCGATAATCGCTGATTGACAGCGAAGACACGCTAGATCATGTCAAGAGCCCGATCAATGGGCACATCCCCATCTGCCATCGTGATGACGCGACGGTAGGTGTTCGAGCGCTGAAGAACCCCGGCAAGGACCCGCGCAACATTTCCAATAGAGTTGGGCTGAGAATGGTCAACATGTGTCGTGATCATTCCCGTCGGGTGCTCGTCCTCGACAAGATTCCCGGGCTGAACAATTGTGTAGGCGAGCTCCGTGTTGTGCATGAGCCACTGGTCGGCAAAGAATTTCGCGATGTTGTAGTTCATGATGCCCGCAAGTGCGGGATCGTCCCACTTTTCTGGCCTATCGGCGAACACTGATGAAAGAAGGATGAAGCGCTCGATTCCTGCGCGCTCAGATGCCTGCATGAGCTTCACGGCGCCGAAAGCATCTGTGCGGAGAAGATCTTTTCCTCGTGAACCCGCGGTGAAATAGACAGCATCAATACCGTCAAGCATCGTGGTCATGTCGTCAAGAGGCCATGAGACATCGAATGTCACGGCTTCGACATGTGGAGTAACGGCGAGGCTCTCAGGGTGACGTGAAGCGGCAACCACCTCGTGACCCGCTAAATGAAGTTCATGGACAAGCTGGGTTCCGACTCTGCCGCTTGCGCCCGCAACAAAAACCTTCATCGTTGGTTGTCCTTTCGTCCTCGGCAATGGAACACACCACTGAGAATAGACCGAGGGTGTCACCTGAGGCGATGGGAGACCATTCACTCCCGAGGAGAGCAGGAGAACCAGGTTTCCCGGCGAGTTTAGCGCTTAATGGCCACCGCTATTCCGTCGCTGACAGGCAAGAGAGCCGTGACAAACTCCTCCGACTCTCGCAGGTAGTGAAGAACTTCGCGAGCGACCACGGTCTGAGCATCCCGGCGAGCAGGATCGGCAACCTGGTCATGCCACAACGCGTGGACGAAGACAATGACCCCGCCGGGACGCAGAACACGCACCGCATGATCGAGATATTCGGGGGTCTCTTGAATATCGGCATCCAACACCATCATGTCGTAGCCGCGAGCAGCCATCCGTGGGAGAACATCCAAAGCCCGTCCAGAAATCAGACGAGTACGCTGCGACGACACTCCCGCAGCGGTGAAAGCACGGCGCGCATGCTTGTGAAATTCCACGTCCGAGTCGATTGATGTGAGCACTCCGTCGGGAGCCATCCCATCAAGAATCCACAGGCCGGAAACCCCGGCTCCCGTGCCAACTTCAAGAACAGCACGCGCACCGGATACCGCAGCAATCATGCGCAACGTCGATCCGATGCTGGCACTGACTGGCTGTGCACCAAGTTCGGTGGCATTGTCCCGAGCTTGGCGCACAGTCGGTGACTCGGTGATGAAATCCTCGGTGTACACCCATGCTTGAGCCATGTCCGACATGGTGCCCGCCTTTCCGCTGCGTTGATGTGTCCTGAGCCGATCCACTTCCCACACTCTATCGTTCAACAGCGAGGATACCTGGTATTGATCTCAGTGATGGACGGGAGAGACCCCCAGAGGCCGCCCTGCCAGGCCACGCTCATAGGTGCCGAGCGCGGATGCCAACTCGTGGAGTGCCTGAGCAGCAGGACCCGAAGCTGAAGCAACAGGACGCCCTGAATCCCCGCCCTCGCGCAGAGCAATGTCGAGGGGAATCTGACCAAGAAGAGGAACGGAGTAGCCAAGCTGAGCGGTCAGGCGTGCCGACACTGACTGACCGCCGCCCGCTCCGAAAATCTCCAGACGAGACCCGTCGGGCTGGGTGAGATACGACATGTTCTCCACGACGCCGATGACTTTCTGATTGGTGTCACCCGCAATTGACCCGGCACGTTCGGCAACTTCGGCGGCGGCAACCTGTGGCGTCGTCACAACAAGGATTTCCGAGGTCGGAAGCAGCTGAGCGATCGAAATAGCAACGTCACCGGTGCCCGGAGGCATATCGATGAGAAGAACGTCGAGATCCCCCCAGAACACGTCAGCGAGGAACTGTTGAAGGGCCCGGTGAAGCATGGGGCCACGCCAAATCACGGGCTGACCCTCGGGAACAAACATTCCGATGGACATGACCTTGACGCCCGAAACTCCCACTGGCGGAATAATCATCCCGTCAATGACCTGCGGATCGTGATCGACTCCCATCATGCGGGGAATCGAGAACCCGTAGATATCGGCGTCCATGATGCCGACTTTGAGGCCGCTATTTGCCATTGCGGTTGCAAGATTCGCGGTCATTGATGATTTTCCGACACCGCCCTTACCCGAGGTCACCGCGATCACACGGGTGAGGGAATCTGGTCGTGCAAAGGGAATCTCCCGCTCAGGACGTCCACCGTTGAGCTTCTCACGCAGAGCTTTCTTCTGCTCATCGTCCATGACTCCCATGTTCACAGTCACTGAGTCAACGCCCTGAAGTTCTCCAACCCTGGCGGTGACATCCTCACTGATCTGCGTGCGCAGCGGACAGCCGGCAGTCGTCAACAGCACCGTGATCGTGACCTGACCGCCGTCAATGGTGATGAGGTCCGGGGTGACCATGTTGAGGTCGGTAATCGGACGGTGAATTTCGGGGTCAATGACGCCCGCGAGGGCTTCCATGACCTTTTCGGTGGTAACAGACATGCCATCATTCTACGTGTCGGCGTATCCGTGCTTCCAGGTGGAGGTTAGACGCTCAGGCGTCGCGAGGACGTGCGCACATGGGTGCTGGCGAATGTTGCGACTGACGCAGGGGTCTTAGAAAGTTTGAGGATCCTCATTGACGTGCGGGGAACGACTCAGCGCAGCAGCGTCAGCTTTCTTCTGGTTCGATTCGATTTCCTCGCGAAGTTCCTCCAAGACGTCACGCAGCTCCGAACGAACGAAGTCACGCGTGGCAACGTCCTGCAAAGCCAGACGCAAACCGGCGATCTCCCGCGTGAGATATTCCGTGTCCGTGAGATTGCGTTCAGCGCGTTGGCGGTCCTGCTGAGCTTGAACGCGGTCGCGGTCGTCTTGACGGTTTTGAGCAAGAAGGATCAGCGGCGCAGAATACGACGCTTGAAGAGACAGCATGAGTGTGAGTGCAGTGAACCCGAGCTGAGCGGAATCAAATTGCCAGGCATCGGGAGCGAGGGTGTTCCACGCGATCCACGCGATGACGAAAACAGTGAGATAAACAAGGAACTGAGGCGTACCAGAGAACCGAGCAATATTTTCGGCTCCCCGCCCCATCTTCTCTGACTCAAAGTTAATGCGTGGAAGACGAAACTTACGATCCGCTGGGGTGTCAAGACGATCAGCCATCAATGCTCCTTGCCATCAGTCGGTCGGTTTCTTCATCATCAAAATCACGCCAGTCCGTTGGGAGTAGCTCATCCAAAACGTCGTCAACGGACACGGCACCGAGGAGATGCCCGTCATCGTCAACAACCGGCAACGCAGTGAGGTTATACGTCGCCAGAAGTCGAGTGACCGTTGCGACGTGAGCCTGCGGCGGCACAGCCTCAATGTCAGAATCCGTGATCGTTCCCAGCAGAGTCTGTGGCGGCTCACGCAGGGCGCGCTGAATATGAACCATCCCCAGGTAGGGGCCCGTTGGTGTTTCCTCCGGTGGTCGAACAATGTAGGCGATTGTTGCCAGTGACGCGGGAATGTCCTCGCGGCGAACCGCCGCAAGCATCTGAGCGATCGTCGCGTTCGGCCCGAGAATCACCGGTTCCGTTGTCATGAGCGAACCCGCGGTGGATTCCTCGTAGGTCAGTAGCCGCCGCACGTCCTCTGCCTCGTCCGGCTCCATGAGCGCGAGCAGTGTCTGCGCCTGTGAATCCGGAAGTTCAGAAATCAAGTCAGCTGCGTCATCGGGTTGCATGACGTCAAGAACATCCGCCGCTCGCGTGGATTCCAAACCCGAAAGAATGGACACGCGGTCGTCCTCGCCAAGCTCCTCGAGGACGTCGGCGAGGCGAGAATCCTGAAGCTGCTGGGCAACAGCCAACTGACGATCACTGGGCAGAGTGTGGATGAAGTCCGCAAGGTCTGCCGGACGCATATCCTCCGTGTGCTCAACCAGTGCGGTTGCGGCCTGGTTGGAATCTGTTTTCAGTAGGCCCGTGACGTCACGCGAATTGACCGTGAGGGTTTCGCCGCGACGAGAAAAGCCGAGAGTGGATTCCTTCTGGCGCTGAACGTGGAGCTTTGAGATCACCCAGTCCTTGGGGCGGCGCCTTTCCATCGCAACATCGAGGATTTTCACCGACCCAGTTCCGTCGTTGAGAGTGACGATTCGGTCGAAAAGTTCGGCGAGGACGAGGGTCTCGGATGGACGCTGCGTAAAGGAACGGATGTTGAGCAACCCGGTGGTGATCACCGACCCCGGTTCAATGGACGTCACCCGAGTCATCGGGAGGAACACGCGTTTTCGCGGCCCGACCTCAACGACGAAGCCAATGACATTCGCCGAGGTCTTAATGCGGAACGTCACGACAACGTCGTGAACTTTACCGACGCGATCTCCCAGCGGGTCGAAAACGGATGTTCCGGCGAGTTTGCCGATATATACGCGTTTGCCCGGGGTCCCAAGTTCCATTTCTACAGTGCTCACAGGGCCCAGCCTAAGCGCTGGCCATGATGTTCGGGTGACGAAGTGTGAAGAAACTTTGCCATTCTCACACAGAAAACCTCCAGGGTTTTACGGGACAATAGGTACAGCGCATCGCGATACGCGTCGAACTGCTCAAACGAACACGGTCGGCCTCGGCCCATCCAGGAGGAATCCAATGGCTCAGAACTCTCGGGGAGGCGCCCCGTGGACTCCAACGATGCCTTCAGGCACCGAAGTGGCGTCCTACAAGACCTATGCGGAAGCGCAGGGCGGTGTTGACTTTCTGTCGGACCAGATGTTTGACGTCAAGTCCATCACCATCGTGGGAACTGACTTGCACATGGTTGAACGGGTGACCGGGCGTTTGACGATGGCTCGTTCCGCTTTGTCGGGAGCAACAACGGGTGTGCTGTGGGGTGCGCTCATGGGAATGATGGTGTCCTTCTCAACGCAGAGCACCGGCGCTAGCCTGTGGATCCTCATCGGAATGTTGGGTGGAGCCCTCGTGGGAACGCTGATGTCTGCCATCGGCTATGCGATGTCCGGTGGCCGTCGAGACTTCACCTCCCACTCGCAGGTTGTTGCCTCCCGTTACGCGGTCCTCGCCTCAGCTGAGATTGACAAGGCTTTCGAGCTTCTGCAAAAGACTCCCGGTAACATGATGCGCCCCAAGCGTGCGCCACGTCCCCAGCGTTCGGGACCCACGGAGTACGGGTCCCGGCTCGATGAGAAACCGCGTTTCGGTGTTCGCAAGTCCGCTCAGTCATCCACTGACGAGGATCAGTCTGCTCAGCCGTCCTCGGCTGAGGAAGAGTCGTCCTCGCACGAATCCTCGGTTGCCTCTGAGGTTTCGTCCACTGAGCCAGCGAAACCGGAAACCAACTGAGATATCAGGTGGATGCGCCTTGTGCGCTCCCGGTGAGCAATTGTGCGCTCCCGGTGAGCAATTGCGCAGTAGGCGACTTCCTTGGTTGGCAACCTATTTGGTTGACGACTGCACGTCCTCGATCCATGCTTCAACGTCGGCAATCGTCCGGGGAATGTCTTCGGAGATTCGCGTGACAGACCCGTCGGCGTTGACAACGACGTCGTCTTCGATGCGCACACCAATCCCACGGAACTCCTCGGGAACCGCAAGGTCATCGCTGCGGAAATAGAGACCGGGCTCAATCGTGAACGCCATTCCCGGTTCAAGGAGCGCATCCTGGTACATTTCGCGGCGTGCTTGAGCACAGTCATGAACGTCCAGGCCCAAGTGGTGGCTGGTTCCGTGAGGCATCCACCGGCGATGCTGCATCCCCTCAGGGCTCAGCGCCTCCTCGGGGCTGACAGGAAGAATTCCCCAGTCACTTAAACGATGGGCGAGCACGGTGGTTGCTGCGTCATGGATATCCCTGAAACGAACGCCCGGTTCATTTGCCCGGGCAAGAGCTGCTTCGCATGCGTCAAGGACAGCCTGGTAGATCTTGGCCTGAATGGGGGAGAAACGGCCATTCACAGGCAAAGTTCGGGTGATGTCCGCGGTGTAGAGCGAGTCCACTTCGATTCCAGCATCAACGAGGACGAGGTCGCCCTCGTTCACAGGTCCGTCATTGTCGATCCAGTGAAGGGTGTTCGCATGGTTGCCGGACGCGGCAATGGTGTCATAGCCGAGGCCGTTGCCCTCTTCGCGTGCGACAGCTCCGAATGCTCCTTCGATGACACGTTCGCCGCGACGATGCTGGATGGCTCGGGGCAGACAGCGGATGATGTCGGTGAAGCCCCGGTGAGTGGCGTCAACGGCTCGGCGAAGCTCATCAAGTTCGTACCGGTCTTTAATGAGGCGAATCTCGGAGAGGTGTGCCTCTAATGCGTGGTCGTCATCTTGAGCATCGGCGCCGCTGGGAAGTCCGGCCTGCTGGCGAACCTCATTGACGAGTGCCTCGACCTGAGAATCGACGTCGCGAACGATGCGTAAGCCAACGGTTCCCGCATCCTTAGCTAGGGCATCTCGGAGAGTGTCAATATGTTCGCAGCGCAGTCCGGTTGCAACGGCGACCTCGTCAAGTGAGGGACGAGCACCCACCCAGAATTCGCCGTAACGGGAGTCGCTGTAGAACTCTTCTGAGGAACGTGATGCGCGCGGCTTGAAATAGAGGACGGCTTCGTGTGTTCCATCCTCTGTGGGTTCGAGGACGATCACGGCGTCAGGTTCTTTTTCTGCGCCAAGGCCCGAGAGGTAGGCGAAAGCAGAGTGCGCCCGGAAACGGTAATCCGTGTCGTTGGAACGGACCTTGTAGGTGCCTGCGGGGATGACGAGGCGGTCGTGACCAAAGGGCGCTCCAGCCTTTGTTGCGCGCTGCGGAAGGAAATCTGCAACAGCTTCCCTCCGAGGTGTGGGAATGTGACGCTCACCCCAATGTGATCCCATGAAGTCACGGAAAGCCTGAGATTCTGGGCGGCGTGAACGTGACTGTCCTCGTTGAGCGAGGGTGTCGGGGGAAGTCGCGGATGCGCTGTCCGAGGTATTCGCTGAGGAAGAGTCTGCGGAAACAGGGGTGTGATCAGTCATGTGTCCTATCTTCTCACTGTCAGCGGCATCAGTCTGGTCGAATTCATATACCCTCTGTTTATGCTCCTCATTGACCCGCATACTCACTCAGCTGTTTCGGATGGCACGGACGCTCCCGATCAGTTGCTCCACCTGGGAGCCAAGGCGGGTTTAACGATGCTGGGTTTAACGGATCACGACACTTTCGCCGGATGGGACGAGGCCGAGTCCGCCGTTGCCTCGTCAGGGGTCTCACTCATCCGCGGTGTGGAGATTTCATGTGCGACCCAGGGGATCACGGTGCATCTTTTGGGTTATCTTCCCGACCCAACACATGCGGAGCTTGTGTCGGTTCTTGACCGGACGCGTCTGTCGCGGGAAACCCGTGCGCGCAACATCGTTGAGCGCCTCAGCGCTGACTTCCCCGTGACGTGGTCCGATGTTCTTCGCTGGGCTCCCGAGGATGGTCCCATCGGTCGCCCCCACATCGCGGATGCCCTGATCGAGGCGGGTGTATGTCAAGATCGGTCGGAGGTTTTTGCCACGCTCCTTCGCACGTCCAGCCCCTACTACGTTCGCCACTGGGCACCCGACGCAGTTGACGCAGTGGCCTTGGTGCGTCGTGCAGGAGGAGTTCCCGTGCTCGCTCACCCATTGGCGAGGACGCGTCAGCGATTCCTCCCCCCTGAATCGGCGATCGACGACATGGCTGAGGCAGGGCTCTTTGGGATCGAGTGCGAGCACCGCGATCACAGCGTCGAGGACCGACACCGCGCCCGCGACATCGCCAAGCGACTGGGTTTGAGAGTTTTTGGTTCCTCGGACTACCACGGAACGGGCAAGCCGAACCGTTTGGGTGAGAACGTCACCGATCCGCGTGTCATTGCTGAGCTTGAGGAACAAGGCACCGTGGAGGTGATTCGTCCATGAACATCGACGTTTTCTTTGACGCAGCGATGTTTGCCACAACATTCACAACGCTCATCGTCATCCTCGATCCACCGGGAACAATCCCTGTTTTTCTCGGACTGACCGCGCGCCTGAATCGTGCAGAGCAACGCCGGGCCGCGCTTCAGGCCACGGCCGTGTCGATCAGCGTAATCCTCATCTTCGCCGTTCTTGGACAGCAAATTCTCCATCTTCTCCAAATCTCAATGGAAGCTCTCCAGCTGTCAGGCGGGGTCCTCCTCTTCCTCGTGGCGATGGAATTGCTCATGGGGCAGGACTCCGGGGAGCCCGACACCGGCGATGCTCGCGTCAACGTTGCTCTTGTCCCGCTGGGCACGCCCCTGCTTGCCGGACCTGGGTCAATCGTTGCCGTCATGGTGTCGGTCGCTCAGGCGCGCTCCTCGCTTGCGGGCTGGGTGGCTGTCATCGTCGCGGTTGTCATCGCGCACATCGTCATGTGGGCGGCGATGCGTTTTTCGTTAGAGTTATCACGTTTCTTAGGTCCCGGCGGCATTATGCTCCTGACGAAGATCTCCGGTCTTCTTCTGGCGGCGATTGCAACGCAACTGGTCATGACAGCGGTTTTCATCTTCATCAAGTCTGCGCATTTCTAGGCCGAAGTGGCACGCAACCCGATGGGCGCGGGTTCACAGGGAACGTTAAGCGCACATAGGGGCTATTTGGGTTACTCTGTCTCCCGGTAGGTCTGAACAGACGGTACTTCCTCGTTCGTCAGGAACGAGGGGGGCGAGTCACAGCAGCTGCCGCGAGGATGTTCGCTGATTCCGAAGAGGAGATCACCACATGACCCTGTCCAAGAGTTTCCCTTCACAGGTCCGCGCCAACTCTGGACGGCCTGTCTTAGAGTCAACTCCGATGGAGGTGTGGCAGGGGCTTTCCGCGTCGATCGTTGACCACATCGCGTCCGACTGGGCAGCCACGGCAAAGAAATACGCACAGGGACGTCAGGAACACTATTTTTCGGCGGAGTTCCTCATGGGACGTGCGCTCCTCAACAACCTCTCCAACCTCGGCCTCGTGGATCACGCCCGGGACATTCTTTCCAACTACGGACTGGACCTGAGCGTCATCCTTGAGGAAGAACCGGACGCCGCTTTAGGTAACGGCGGTTTGGGACGCCTGGCAGCCTGTTTCCTCGACTCATGCGCGACTCTGGATCTGCCGGTCACCGGCTACGGGATTCTCTACCGGTACGGCCTCTTCAAGCAGCTTTTTGACAACGGTTTCCAAACGGAACACCCGGATCCGTGGATGGAAGAGGGCTACCCCTTCGTCATCCGCCGCGAAGAGCTGTCCCGAATCGTTGAATACGCGGACCTCAGCGTCCGCGCGGTCCCCTACGACATGCCGATCACCGGTTATGGCACCCCGAACGTGGGGACCTTGCGTTTGTGGCGTGCGGAGCCAATCGAAGAGTTCGACTACGACGCCTTTAACTCCCAGCGTTTCACCGACGCGATCGTGGACCGCGAGCGGACAAACGATATTTCCCGCGTGCTTTACCCGAACGACACCACATACGAGGGCAAGGTCCTGCGGGTGCGTCAGCAGTATTTCTTCTGTTCAGCTTCCCTCCAGTCAATCCTCGATAACTACGTTGAGCAGCACGGCAAGGACCTGCACGGCTTCGCGAAGTACAACGCGATCCAGCTCAACGACACGCACCCGGTTTTGGCAATCCCCGAACTCATGCGCCTCCTGATGGATGAGCACGGCATGGGTTGGGAGGACGCCTGGGAGGAGGTGTCACAGACTTTCGCCTACACGAACCACACGGTTCTCGCCGAAGCCCTGGAAACATGGGACATGGGGATCTTCGATCGGATCTTCCCGCGCATCGCCGAAATTGTTCGTGAGATTGACCGACGTTTCCGCGTGGACATGAGTGAACGCGGCCTCGATCACGCCACTATTGACTACATGGCTCCGGTATCGGGCAACACGGTCCGCATGGCGTGGATTGCCTGCTACGCGTCGTATTCGATCAATGGTGTTGCTGCTCTCCACACGGAGATCATTAAGCGTGAAACCCTGAAGGAATGGCACGCGATCTGGCCCGAGCGCTTCAATAACAAGACGAACGGCGTGACTCCGCGCCGCTGGCTCAAGCAGTGTAACCCGCGTTTAGCTGACCTGTTAGATGAGGTCACCGGGTCGGATGAGTGGGTCACGGACCTGTCGGTTCTTGGTCGTTTCACAGACGCTGCCAATGACGAGGTGCTTGAGCGTTTGGCGCAGATCAAGTACGAAAACAAAGTTGATTTTGTTCGCTGGGTGCGCGAACGCGAAGGCATCGACATTGACCCAACGGCAATTTTCGATGTTCAGATCAAGCGTCTCCACGAGTACAAGCGGCAGCTGCTCAACGCGTTCTACATTCTTGACCTGTATTTCCGTCTGAAGGAAAACCCGCAGCTTGATCTTCCCAAGCGCGTCTTTATTTTCGGCGCGAAGGCCGCTCCCGGGTACATCCGGGCCAAAGCGATCATCAAGCTCATCAACGCGATCGCCGATGTGGTCAACAACGATGAGGACATTAACGGTCGCATCAAAGTTGTGTTTGTGCACAACTACAACGTGTCGCCTGCCGAGCACATTATTCCCGCCGCCGATGTTTCAGAGCAGATTTCCACTGCCGGCAAGGAGGCGTCGGGCACGTCGAACATGAAGTTCATGATGAACGGTGCTTTGACGCTGGGCACATTGGACGGCGCAAATGTCGAGATTCTCGATGCCGTTGGTCCGCAGAATGCGTACATTTTCGGTGCCACTGAGGATGAGCTTCCCGAGCTGCGTCGTCACTACGATCCGCGCTGGCACTACGAGAATGTTCCCGGTCTGCGTCGTGTCATTGACGCGCTGACCGACGGGACCCTCAGCGACAACGGTTCAGGGTGGTTCCACGATCTTCGGGGTTCACTCATGGAGTTCGGCTATGAGCCCGCCGACGTCTATTACGTTCTTGGCGACTTCGCTGACTACCGTGAGACGAAGGACCGGATGGCCGCTGACTACGCTGATACGAGGGCGTGGGCTGCGAAGGCGTGGGTGAATATCACGCAGTCGGGGCGTTTCTCTTCAGACCGGACGATTCGTGACTACGCGACTGAGGTGTGGAAGATTCAGCCGTCACCGATCGCTTAAGACATCAGGCATCGTCGTCCTCGTTTCAGGGGACGAGGACGAGGTGTGGGCCCGGATGCTGCGACTGAACTGCTCCCCATTGGTTGGACTGAGAAATCAGTTTTGGCTAGTGGGGGGTAGTTTTTTGAGAGCACGAAGTTCTCTGGGTCGGTTGCAGCGTGAACAGCTTGTTGAGTTGTTTGAGCAGGGTGTGGGTTACACCGCAGCAGCTCATTGGTTGGGAGTTGGTTTGTATCCGGTTAGGAAGCTTGAGCGTAGGTTTAAGCTTCATGGCAGGCTATGTCTTGTGGAGAAACCAACCAGGCAACAGTATTCCTTCGAGGTGAAGAAGGAAGTTGTTGAGCGTTTTCTAGCTGGTGAGACGAAAATGAATCTCGCGCGTGAGTTCGGACTGTCATCTGCTCAAATCATCCAGAGGTGGGTTCGCGCCTGGCGTGAAGGTGGTGACGATGCGCTTCGCCCCAAGCCGAAAGGCCGTCCGAAAGGATCTGCCAGGCCGAAGGTAGTCACTACAGAAGACAAGCTTCACCGTGAAGTGGAACGGCTACGGGCTGAAAATGCGTATCTAAAAAAATTGCGGGACTTGAGGAACCAAAGGCGCGGCTGAAGACGCAAGTTGTTGCCATCCTCAAGTCAGACCACTCGCTCAACGATCTTCTACAAGCTGCGGGCCTTGCCCGGTCGACGTACTTTTACCATCAGGCACGACTTGACCGGCCCGATCCACATGCCAAGCTTAAGAAGACCATTATGTTGATCTTTGAGAAGATGAAGCGCCGTTATGGCTACCGTCGGGTGCTGAGCGAACTGCGTAACCAAGGGTGGAAGGTCAATCACAAGCTGGTCTACAAACTCATGGATCAGATGGGACTGAAATCCAAGGTTCGCCCACGCAAGAAGTACAACTCCTTCAAAGGCCAGACCAGCCACATCGCCGAGAATCTCTTGAACCGTAACTTCATGCCCGATAAACCCAACACTGTCTGGGCCAGCGATGTCACCGAGTTTCGTGTCTGTGGCACCAAGGTCTATCTCTCACCGGTCATGGACTTATACGACCGCAGTATCCTGGCGCACGAGTTGTCTACCTCGCCGTCCACTAAGTTCACCTCAACATCGTTGAAGAATGCGATTGCTTGGCACCAACCTGGTGAAGGATTGATGGTACATACCGATCAGGGCTTCCAGTACCAGCATTCAAGCTGGCGTCAACT
The DNA here is from genome assembly GCF_011038885.2 of Schaalia sp. ZJ405. Taxonomy (NCBI): domain Bacteria; kingdom Bacillati; phylum Actinomycetota; class Actinomycetes; order Actinomycetales; family Actinomycetaceae; genus Schaalia; species Schaalia zhouxuedongae. Next base: position 543,025 of record NZ_CP064952.1, read on the forward strand.
GATTCACTCTATCGATGGCACACAGTCGATGTCGCGCAAGGGCAATTGTTATGACAATGCGACCATAGAAAATTTCTTCGGGCATCTGAAGACCGAGATGTATCACGGCGAGCACTTCGCCAGTGTCGACGAATTTTGCCAGGCCGTTGATGACTACATCTTGTGGTACAACAACGACCGACTCCAACAACGATTTAAGGGTCTGACCCCGATGCAATACCGGAATCAGACCCTTAAAGCCCCAACCCCCTAGAATAAAACCAGTCCAACTTTCGGGGGCTAGTTCAGACGCATCCGGGCCCACACACATGAGTTGTTAATCTTCCTCGTCTTCGATCCGCAGTCGGGGGACGGATGTTTTTTCGGGGTTGACACCTGTCATCGGTGCGTAGAATTCGCGAATAACATCCATATCGCGGCGAACATCTCCGGTGAGCGTATATGTTCCTGCCCAGCCGAAGGTTTTCGTCACGGAGTCAACGAAGCCGAATTGGATGGGAACATCGGCCTGCATCGCCATCCGGTAGAAGCCGGATTTCCAGTATTCGCGTGGGCTGCGAGTTCCTTTCGGTGTCATGCACAGAATGAAACTGTCGGAGGTATTAAAGCGTTCTGTGATGGTCTGGACGATGCCGTGTGACCGTGAGCGCTCAACGGGAATTCCACCGATGGAGCGAATAAATCGTCCGAGGATCGGCGCATTGGCGAGAGAGTCTTTGACGAGGAACTGGAAGTTCTTATTCTGGCTCCACAGTGAAACAGCCATGAAAATGCCGTCCCAATTCGACGTGTGCGGGGCACCGATGATGATGACTTTGTCAGGAAGAGGTTGAGTCGACACCGACCACCGCGAACACGCGATGTACAGGTCAGCGAGGCGTTTTTTCAGGCCCATGTATTCCCCCTCGTGCGGGCGTCAGTCATCGGTGATGGGACGTTGCACTCATGGGGCAACGAATTCCAAACCCCCACTTTACGATGTGTGAGCGCGGTGTTGCCTCGCAGGTCATCAAATGATCAGCTTAGTTGAGCATCTCCACACGAACTGTGAGATCCATGACGTGGCTTTCACCGGGTTGGAGGGTCAGGGCGTTCTCCCCGACATTCCCAGCGTCAATGCAAATGAATTGCATCCAATCGGAATCATTGAGGTCATCGATTACGGCAGCACCGTCACGCCACGGGTTCCACACAATCGTCGAATTGGATCCGTGTTTTTCAATGATGATTCGTCGCAGCCACCTGGGGTCTGTCAGCATCAGCGTGTGCGCGGAAGAATAAACCGAGTTCGTTGTGCGCACCAGGGCGAGTTCCTCAAATTGTGTGCGCCACTTTTGTCCGCGTGCTTTGTCAAAGAAGCGTGCTCCGCGCAAGCCGTTAATCGTCACGTCTTTGATGTCGCCGACGGCAACATACATGTGGAGTGATTCCTCGAAGATGAAGGCGTGGTCGTCCTCGTTCGTTATCTCAAGGAACAGGGAAAGAACGTCTTCGGGTACCACATTGAGGCGAGCTGAGAAAGCGTGGGGGAAAATCCCACCGTGGTCCTCTCGGGCGTGTGTGAGCTCCAAGGTCACGTTCACGTCGGTGGATTCGGCCTCGTTAATGCTCCACTGGGCCGTGCGCGCAAATCCGTGATTCGGTGCGTGAGCGGGCGAGGATGAGGAGGTGTCGAGGACGATATCCGCTTGCGTGGTATCCGCTGATCCAAACCAGGGCAAGCACACGGGAATGCCCCCGCGGATCGGTGTGCTTCCATCAAAAACTGCTCGATCAGAGAGCCAGAGCACAGGGCGGTTATCCGCCGCTATCCATTCGAGCGTTGTTGCACCGAATGGCGTGAGCGTCGTGTCATCGCTAATACGGAGAGTCCGGACGGTCTGCATATCATCAAGAATAATCGTTACTGGGGTAATACCGCGAGGAAATGGGATGTCCGTGCGGGAAATGTCTCCAAGTAGTCATTGACAATTCCCGATGATACGCAAATGGATCGTTGCGAATCTCCGAGGACGAGAGGGCGCCTATCAGTGGAATGATCGTGGTCGCAGCGGTGCCAGGTCCCGTGGTGTCGCATCTTAAGGTCGTCTAGCGTTCCAGTTCAGGGACGTCTGTGATCGCAGGACGCCATAACAGCGTGCGGACGTGTTGAACGTCGCAGGAACTGGTCGCGGAGGGTGGGCCGTGAGCCGATATTCTGAAGGAGTATTGCTCGACCGTGGCGCACTGTGAGGCGTCTGTCCCGCGGGTGCGTGGTTCCACGGTCGATTATTCATTGTGAGGAGACCATATGCCCACGCGCTCGGATCTGCGTAACGTCGCGATTGTTGCCCACGTTGACCACGGGAAGACAACACTCGTTGACGCGATGCTGTGGCAGTCGGGAGCTTTCTCGGAACGCGATACCGTTGAGAAAACGGGCGAACGCGTCATGGATTCGGGTGACCTTGAACGTGAAAAAGGCATCACGATCCTCGCAAAGAACACCGCTGTCCACTACAGGGGGCCGGCAGCCCAAGCCCTGGGACTTGACGACGGCGTCACCATTAACGTCATCGACACCCCCGGTCACGCGGACTTTGGTGGCGAGGTCGAGCGCGGACTTTCGATGGTTGATGGCGTTGTCCTCATGGTTGATGCCTCCGAAGGTCCGCTGCCGCAGACCCGTTTCGTTCTGCGTAAGGCCCTCCAGGCCCAGCTTCCAGTTGTCGTTGTTGTCAATAAGGTGGACCGGCCTGATTCACGAATTGACGAGGTCGTGTCTGAGACAACGGATCTGCTGCTGTCTCTGGGCGAAGATCTCATGAACGAAGGCTTCGACGCGGATGTGGACTCATTGCTCGATGTCCCCGTGATTTACGCCTCTGCGAAGAACGGTGTTTCTTCTGTGACCAATCCGGGTAACGGTCATCTCCCAACGGAAAATCTTGAGCCGTTGTTCGAGACGATTCTTCATCGGATCCCCGGTCCGACGTACGAGGACGAGGCGCCACTACAGGCACATGTGACGAATCTTGACGCGTCGCCTTTCCTTGGACGTTTGGCGCTCCTGCGTATCCACAATGGGACGCTGACAAAGGGGGCAACAGTTGGCCTTGCTCGCCACGACGGGTCGATCAAGCAGGTCCACATTTCTGAGCTTCTGCGCACCGAGGGACTTGAACGAGTGTCCGCTGAGAGTGCGGGACCCGGTGAAATTGTTGCCGTTGCAGGTATTGATGACATCACCATCGGTGAGTCCTTAGTTGACCTTGAGGATCCGCGTCCACTTCCGCTGATTACCGTGGATGATCCGGCGATTTCAATGACCATCGGAATTAACACGTCGCCGATGGCTGGCCGCGTCAAAGGTGCGAAGGTCACGGCCCGTCAGGTCAAGGACCGCTTGGATCGTGAACTGGTTGGCAACGTGTCCCTCAAAGTGCTTCCCACGGAACGCCCGGACGCGTGGGAGGTTCAGGGCCGCGGCGAACTTGCGTTGGCGATCCTTGTTGAACAGATGCGACGCGAGGGTTTTGAGCTGACCGTAGGTAAACCGCAGGTTGTGACCAAGGAGATCGACGGCGTGCGCCAGGAGCCGATGGAGCGCATGACGATTGACATTCCCGAGGAGTACTTGGGTGCGGTGACTCAGCTCATGGCGTCTCGCAAGGGACGCATGGAAACGATGTCCAATCATGGCTCGGGGTGGATTCGCTTGGAGTTCGTTGTCCCTGCTCGAGGGACGATCGGTTTGCGGACGCGTTTCCTCACGGAGACTCGCGGCACGGGAATTGCTTCGTCGATTTCTGAGGGATACGCGCCGTGGCAGGGCCCCATCGAGCAGCGACTGACGGGTTCCCTCGTTGCCGATCGCGCGGGCCAGGCAACCCCGTATGCGATGACGAACCTTCAAGAGCGCGGATCTTTCATTATTGAACCGTCCTCGGAGGTGTACGAGGGACAGGTTGTTGGTGAAAACCCGCGTGGTGAGGATATGGACGTCAACATTACGCGCGAAAAGAAGCAGACGAATACCCGTTCAGCCACGGCGGATGTGTACGAGTCGTTGACCCCTTCACGTAAGCTCACTCTCGAAGAGTCCCTTGAGTTTGCTGCGAACGACGAGTGCGTTGAAGTCACCCCCGAGGCCGTGCGTGTCCGCAAAGTTGTTCTTGATGCTCAGGAACGTTTCAAGATCGCTGCCCGTGAACGTCGCGCACAGAAGTAGTTTCACCAGGGAGGGTTCCTCCCGTTCCGCCCAGACCGCTGCGCTTGTCATTGACGAGGACGATGTCGCTGCATACGGCCTCAGCCTTGGCTGGGCAGGTATTGCGGTGGTGGTGGAACGCGTTTGCCTGTGACCATTGTTGAGGCTTCGACCCGGATGATGCCGCGACGCGTATCGACGCTCACGTGGTCAACGGCAACATCGGTGAGTGTGCCCAATGCGTCATGCAGTCCGTCATCGAGCCGATACCTGACGACAACGCGCTCGCCCTCGTTCCATTTCAGCCACGGCAACACCTCTCGCGCCCCGTTGCGGTGAGCGGAATCCTCTGGGGAAGAACCCGGCATTTTAAGCGTCCCTCATGTGCTGTATTGTCGTCTGTCTGCTCGCCAATATGCGACACTCCTTGCGGACGTCTTTTGGGTGACATACTGCGGAAAAGACAGTGGCGCGCGGTGCTTCTCACGACGCGTCGATGTGGGTAGAGGATAATAGATGAAGATGTTCACGGTCCACACGAAGTGAAGGAAACGAGGAGCCCTCATGACTTACGTCATTGCTCAACCATGCGTCGACGTCAAAGACCGCGCCTGCGTCGACGAATGTCCTGTTGACTGCATCTACGAGGGCAAACGCTCGCTCTACATCCACCCGGAAGAATGCGTGGACTGCGGAGCATGCGAGCCGGTCTGTCCTACGGAAGCAATTTTCTACGAGGACGACCTTCCCACCGAATGGTCCGACTACTACCGCGCGAACGTTGACTTCTTTGAGACCCTCGGTTCCCCAGGTGGTGCGCAGAAGACCGGAGCAATGGACTTCGATGACGAGATGATCGCGCAGCTTCCCCCTCAGAACCAGGACTATCTTCAGGCACATTCGTGATTGACGCTGGTGAATCATGGCCCATGTTGATCGACTCACTCATTGCTCTCAGCTGACCGACGACGCCCCCGGTGTTGGGGAGTTTCCCAGGCCGCTTGCCCTTCCGAAATTCCCGTGGGATAGCCTCGCCCCAGCCAGGGAACGCGCCTTAAGTCACGAGGACGGGATCTGCGACCTCTCGGTGGGGACCCCCGTGGACCCAACGCCGGAGTTTATTCAGCGCGCGCTCACCGAGGCTGCCGATTCTCCCGGATACCCCACGGTCATCGGGACTGAGGAGGTCCGCCGGGCAATTCTTTCGTGGGGCCAACGCCGAGGCATGATTGACGTGGGAATGTCCGGGGTGCTTCCAACGATCGGGTCAAAGGAAGCTGTGGCATGGTTACCCCTTATGCTCGGGGTGGGGTCTGGCGACATCGTCCTCGTCCCTGAGGTTGCCTACCCAACGTATGACATCGGTGCCAGACTTGCCGGAGCCACGCCCGTCCCCGTTGACCCGACGCGACCGGAAACATGGCCTGATGCGGCGTGCGTGTACCTTAACTCGCCGGGAAATCCCCACGGGCATGTTCTCTCAGTTGAGCAACTGCGCGCTGGCGTTGCGTGGGCTAGGCAGCGACAGGCGGTGATCATTTCCGATGAGTGCTACGCGGCGCTTGCCTGGGAGGAGCCGTGGATGAGCGAGGGCGTGCCGTCGATTCTTGATGAGAGAGTCTGCGACGGTGACTCCAGCGGACTTATTGTTCTGTATTCCCTGTCAAAACAGTCCAATCTCGCCGGCTACCGCGCGGCCCTGGCCTACGGTGATCCCCGGCTGATTGCTGCGATCGTTGAGGTCCGTAAGCATTCGGGCATGATGGTCCCGGCTCCCGTTCAGCACGCGATGGCCTGCGCTTTGCTTGATGATGACCACGTGCGTGAGCAGCGTGATATTTACGGGCATCGTCGCCAGCTTCTCATGTCGGCAATTGCCGCCGCAGGTTTGGAAGTTGATCCGCAGTCTCAGGCGGGTCTCTACCTGTGGGTTGGTGCTCCGCACTCGGGTCTTGATGCCTGGGAGCTTGTTGATCGCTTTGCGAAACTGGGCATCCTCGTTGCTCCGGCTGATTTCTATGGGACACATGAGCGGGGGAAGGTCCGGGTTGCGCTGACGGCAACGACGCAGCGGATCGAAGCTGCCGCAGATCGGTTGATGAAAGCGGGACCTGAGGCTTTTGCTCGGTGATACGCCCGGTATCTGCGTGTTGGGCGTCAATGTGGCCAGCGCGCTCGTCCTCGTTCATCTCAGAAAGTCTTGATATCGAGACAAATTTTCGCTGACCAGTGACCAAAGGCCTAGAAATGAGGTACCGTTTTCTATAAGTGAATCAACGTCGACTCAATTTTTCCCCAAGTCGGCGGATAGAAGCTGAATCTTCGGAGGATAGGAGGTGTCTCCATGACACAACACGGCGATGGAATGAACGAACGCCCCAACGCTCTGCTGAACATCGGTGACAAAACGGTCGAACTCCCTCGAACGAATGCATCGATCGGAAATGACGGAATCGGAGTCTCGCGGCTCATGGCGGACGGGGGAGTCGTTGCGCTCGACCCCGGATTCACCAACACCGCCTCGTGTGCTTCGGCGGTGACATATATCGACGGTGATGCCGGTATCCTTCGTTACCGCGGATATCCCATTGAGCAGCTGGCCAAAAACTCCTCCTTCTTGGAGGTGGCCTACCTTCTCATCTACGGTGAACTCCCCACCCAAACTCAGCTCGAAAACTTCGTGATGCGGGTGAAGAATCACCGGCTTCTCCACGAAAACTTCCGCGCATTCTTCACTGCCTTCCCCCATCGCGGACACCCGATGGCGATTCTCCAAGCCGGTGTTGCCGGAATGGCGACGTACTACGAAGACACGCTGGACCCTCGTGATCCCGCACAGCTTGACACCGCTGCCGTCCTCTTGCTGGCAAAGCTCCCCACGATGATTTCCTACATCGCCAAACGTGCCGCAGGGTTGCCGCTGACCTACCCTGACGCCCAGCGCGGCTACACCGAAGATTTCATCCAAATGACCTTCGGTATGCCCTACCAGTCACACGACATTGATCCGGCGCTTGTGCGCGCCCTCGACATGCTGTTGATCCTCCACGCCGACCACGAGCAGAACTGCTCAACCTCAACGGTTCGGCTCGTGGGTTCCTCTCAGGCAAATCTCTATGCCTCCGTTGCCGCCGGCGTTGGCGCGCTCGCGGGCCCGCTTCACGGCGGGGCAAACGAAGCAGTGTTGCGGATGCTCCATCAGATCCGAGACACCGGGGACCCCGTTCAGGTATTCGTCGATAAGGTCAAGTCAAAGGCCGAGGGCGTTCGGCTCATGGGTTTTGGCCATCGCGTGTATAAGAACTACGATCCGCGCGCAGCGATCGTCAAAGAAACCGCTCACGACGTGCTGTCCCGTCTGGGCAAACGCGACGAGCTTCTCGACATCGCGATGGAACTCGAAGCGATTGCCCTGTCTGATGACTACTTCAAGGAACGTAAGCTCTACCCCAACGTCGACTTCTACACGGGGCTGATCTATTCCGCGATGGGCTTTACAACGAAGCTCTTCACTCCGTTGTTTGCTCTGGGTCGTCTGCCCGGGTGGATCGCCCAGTATGTTGAAATGACGAAGGATCCCGCAACGAAGATCGGTCGTCCTCGACAGGTGTATGTCGGTGAGGTTGAACGTGACTACGTGCCGCTGAGTCGGCGGTAAGTGACGATATCGCTCCGGTGCCCACGCTATTGCGACGGGCGCCGGAGCGATGTCATGCGTTCCCCAAGTTCCTTGGGAACGAGGGCGACTGGAATCACGGTGTTGTGTCTTCACCGTGATTCCAGCGCGAACCCCCTAGAGTTCGATTGATTTGCCTCCGCGGGCCAGTGCTTCGATTCGACCGGACTGGGAGTTGCGGCGGAAGAGGATATTTGATGCGCCGGAAAGATCTCGGGCAAAAACGGTTCTCGGCTCGGCGAAGAGTCCATTGGAGCCGGGTAGAACGCCGCCGGATTCCATGAGCGCAACCCTCGCACCCGCGGTGAGGTAGAGGCCGGCTTCGACGACGCAGTCATCGCCGAGGGGGATACCCAAACCGGAGTTCGCGCCCAGGAGGCACCGCTTTCCTAGACGAACGGCGGAATCGCCGGAGTTACCTGAGAGAGTTCCCATTGTTGACGCGCCGCCGCCAACGTCGGACCCGTCATCAATGACAACTCCCTGCGCGATGCGTCCCTCAACCATTGAACGTCCCAGGGTGCCAGCGTTGTAGTTGACGAACCCGGCGTGCATGACTGTGGTGCCTTCAGCAAGGTATGCGCCGAGGCGAACCTTTGCACCGTCAGCGATTCGCACTCCCTTGGGAACAACGTAGTTGACCATCGGTGGGAACTTGTCAACGCCTTGAACGGTGACGGGGTGCCCGAGGGAAGCGCGCAGTCTCAGGCGCGTTTCCTCGAAGTCTGTGACCGAGCACGGACCTTGCGATGTCCACACAACGGTGGGGAGCCGGGAGAAGATCCCGTCAAGGTTAATGGTGTTCGGTCTGACCAGCCGATGTGAGAGGAGGTGGAGCCGCAGGTAGGTTCCCGCGGTGGAATTTGGCCGATCCTCGAGATCGGATTTGCAGGTGACGATAGTGGTATGTACGCCGCGCGCCTCGTCGACGCGTTCCATGCTGGAGAGCTTTTCAAGCAAGTCGGCATCGTCGCCGGGTTGCATGACTCCCAGGTGCGGGCGGGGGTACCAGACGTCTAGTGTTTGGCCGTCTTTGGTTACTGTTGCGAGGCCGATGCCCCATGCCTTGGTCGTGTCCATGAGGCTTACTGTAATTGGGATATAGGACTTTGTCCCTAGATTTCCGAATGTCGGTTGAAAATCCTCGTAAGGTTTCCCCGGTGGTGCGCTCTTTTCTGGGGACGAGGGCGAGGCCGCGTGCTTCGCGGCTCCGCTTCGTTACCGAGGTGCCGGATCTCAGTTGGTTCGACGATGATCCCACAGGTCAGGCCAGAAAATGCCAAGTTCAGTGGCCATTTCGCGCAGAAGCGGAAGGGAGATTCCCACGACTGCGTGGTGATCACCTTCAACTCCACGGATGAAAGGACCGCCGAGGCCGTCAATGGTGAATGATCCGGCAACTGCGAGGGGCTCGCCCGAGTCAACGTAGGCGTCAATTTCTTCGTCGCTCATATCGGTGAAGTTGACGACGGTGTGGGACGCCCGAACGCTTGTGCCCACAAGCTGATGTAGTGAACCATCCCGGCTGCCCAGAAGCGCGGCATAGTGGCCGGTCCAGAGTGTGCCAGATTTTCCGCTCATCGCGCGGATGCGTGCACGCGCAACCTCAGGGGTGTGGGGCTTTCCCAGCATTTCTCCGTTCATTTCCAGCATCGAGTCGCATCCCACGACGAGCAGTTTTCCTGCGGGAAGTTCATCCGGGGTGGAGTCATCCCGGCTTGTTGGCGTGCAGATGTCGTTGACAACGGCTTCGCACTTGGCCTGTGCCAGGAGAGTCACCTGCTGGGCGGGTGATAGGCGAGGGTGTGTCTGCCGGGTGTGGTCATGGCTGTCGGGGGTGGATTTCTGCGCAGCGTCGATTGCCCGGGCAAGGACCGCGTCCTCGTCAACGTGGGAGACACGGATGATGGGTGTGATTCCGGCGCTGATGAGGGTTGCTCGCCGCGCCGGGGACTTTGAGGCAAGAATCAAACGCATGGGGATATTGTCCTCCACATCGGCGATGTGATGTCCCAACGATCGGGCAATCTGTGGTGCGTGGCTCAGGCGATGCCACGGGGAGCGATGATTAAGCAAGGCGATCTCATGGGATTATCGGTGCTGGTCAAGGTGGGTATGAGGGGCCATGACAGTGAAGATAGGCTGATGTGGTTGCGGTGATCCGTGGTGAAAATGCCGCGGGCGAGTCACAAGTGGAGAAAAGTGACGTAGACTACTAAAGTATGGGTGGCTTGCGGCGTTGTCTCTCATCCCGTGGTGCACACGACGCAAAGAATATGACCGCATCGCGAAATGGTGGATGGACCAGTGACGCGGTCGTGAGGAAATGGCTGTAAGAGTGGAGAAAGGGTGGCGATGAGCGCGGAAACTCCGACTGCGCACGATCAGCGACCTGTGGCACCCTCGGAAGACGATTTTCATCTGACGGCTCCAAGCTATGTTCTCAGCCTTCTCGGGGGGCCAAAGATCTTCTCGGCTGAGGATATTGCCGAACACACCGATATGTCGATTGAGCAGGTTCGAGACCTGTGCACGGCGATGGGTTTTGCGTATTCGGAGCCATCCGCGAGTGTTTTTACCCAGCGGGATCTCGACGTGTTCCAGGAATGGACAGCATTTGTTCAGTCCGGGGCAATTGATGAAGCGACCTCGCGATCACTCATTCGAGCGAACTCACACCACGCAGATCGGCTGAGTCTGTGGCAGGTTGAAGCACTTGTCGAGGACGCTGTTCGCCGGCTGGACCTCGATGACACGACGGCGCGACTCTACGTGCTTGATCATATGCGTGACAGTATCGCCGTGTTCCAAAAAATGTTCATCCATTCGTGGCAACGCCAGATGGAAGACCTCCTGTCGCGGCTTGATCGTGAAGTGTCGCAACGCGGTCACGAGAATGCGAAGGCACGTTTCCCACTTAATCGGTCTCTCGGCTTCGTTGACATGGTGTCGTACACATCCTCGTCCACAATCCTTGGTGATGCGCTCGTGGGGCTGATTGAAAAGTTCGAGGATGCGTGCAGGACCGCGGTCACGGAGGCGGGTGGTCGCGTTGTCAAGATGATTGGTGATGCCGTCCTCTTCATTGCCGATGATCTCCCCACGGGACTGCGCGTTGTGACGTCCCTGATCGAGCGGCTCAATGCGGATGATGAAATCCTGCCTGTGCGTGCGTCTTTTGTTCGGGGCGACGTCTTCTCCCGTTCCGGTGATGTCTTCGGCCCCACGGTTAACCTGGCATCGCGTTTGGTGGACATTGCTCCGGTCGGCCAGATCTTGACAGATCCAACAACCGCAACGGCAGTGGCGGCAGGCAAGGGCGGTGAGGGGTATGCGCTTGAGGAGTTCCCAGTTGCGGAACTTCGTGGTTTTGGAGCGGTTTCACCGTATCTTTTAGCGCGCATCGACTGATTTGGCTGCGCGGCGTGCCGTGGGAAGCGTGCGAATTATCGCGGAAAAGTGCGCCTGTGGCTAGGTCTGTGAAGAAGATGTCCAAAATAGTCAAGAAAGGTGAAAGAAAGCGTTGGGAAACGCTAAGATTGTTGTGTGACTACAGTACTTCTTGTCGAAGATGACCCGGCAATCTCGGAACCTCTGGCTCGCGCGCTCGGGCGTGAGGGCTACGAAGTGCGCGCTCACGGCACTGGTCGTGGCGCTCTTGGAGAGCTTGAAGGTGCAGATCTGGTCGTTCTGGATCTGGGGCTTCCCGACATTGACGGGCTTGATGTTGCGCGCGAAATCCGCTCGGATGGGAACCCCGTTCCCATCCTCATCCTGACGGCACGAACGGATGAAGTGGATATGGTTGTCGGCCTCGATGCCGGCGCAGATGACTATGTGACGAAACCGTTCCGCCTGGCGGAGCTTCTTGCGCGCGTTCGTGCGCTGCTGCGTCGTCACGGTCCGGAAGTGTCCGACACTGATCTTGTTGCCCAGGATGTTCGCGTGGACGTTGCCGCTCACCGTGCATTCTCGGGAGATAAGGAACTCCAGCTCACCGCGAAAGAATTCGATCTGCTGCGAGTCCTTATCCGAGACGCAGGAAATGTTGTCGGTCGTGAAACGATCATGCGTGAGGTCTGGGGTTCGGATCCAACAGGATCAACAAAGACCCTGGACATGCACGTCTCGTGGCTGCGCCGCAAACTTGGTGACGACGCAACCAGCCCGCACTACATCACCACGGTGCGCGGCATGGGGTTCCGTTTCGAGAATCCGGGCCGCTAAGTACCCTTCACGTGCAGGCGCGAAGCACGGAGCTCTCCTCGGAGGAATTAACGAGGACGATGCGGATCATGCGACGCGCCTGCACTGGGTGAGCGAGACTGATCGCATGGAGGCGACCGTCTCGTCATTGGCGCGACCGAAGTGTCGGCGGTGAGCCAGTTAAGGCTGGAGGGAATGCATGCGTAAACGTGCTGTGCGAATCATTCTCGTCGCGGTGTCAGTTGTTGCTCTTCTCATGGGGATCCCTGGAGCGGTGACGTCATCGCTGATGCTGTGGGGGCAGGCCGAGCAAAATCTTGAGGCTCGGGCGATGGAGATCGTTCGGTCGCTGGATCGGGCGAACCAGGATGGAACGGTGGTGACGTCGGCCCTCGCTGACGCGTGGTCATCAGCGAGGCAGGATGGTGCCGCGACGGTATATGCGCACCTCAAAGCTCCCGACGGCGGTGTCATCATCGTTGGTGAAAAGCCTTCGTTTCCCACGCTCTCCACCTTGGTGACATCCGCGACCGGTTCCTCGGTTCGGCTTGAAATTTCAGCCATCCCGACGATTCAGAAAATCGTCATCGTGTGCATCATGTTCGCCGCCGGAATGGTTACGTGCCTGCTCGTTGGTCGTCTATTGGCATCCCGCCTGTCGCGTCACCTATCGGCCCCGCTGATCTACCTTGCTGCACAGGCCGAGCAGATCGGCTCAGGTCAGGTTCGTGCCCGAGTTAAGCCGTCCGGAATCGAAGAAATTGATCTGGTGTCGGAGGAACTGGCACGCACGGGTGAACGCATGGCAGGGCGCCTCGCCGCAGAGCGTCAGTTCGCAGCGGATGCATCGCACCAGCTCAGGACTCCGCTGACGGCACTGTCGATGCGCCTGGAAGAAATCGAGATGATTTCCACGGAAGACGCGGTCCAAGACGAGGTTCGCAGCTGCCTCGAACAGGTTGAACGTATGACAACAGTGGTTGCTGAACTCCTCGATACAAGCACGAGAGCCAGCGGCCTAACAGAAGCCATCCATATTCTCGAGGTATTCAATACGCAGCGCGAAGAATGGGAAGAAGTCTTTGAACGAGCAGGGCGCCAACTGGTGTTCTTAGATGAGGCAGAGCTGCCCGTCCTCGCTGATTCTGGAAAGCTCGGGCAGGTCCTCGCAACACTCATTGAAAACTCCTTGCACTACGGAGATGGGATCACCCGTGTTCATGCGCGTCGTTCAGCGAATAAACGCGGCGTCATCATTGAGGTCAGTGATGAGGGTGAGGGCATCGACGACGACCTCGCACCAGATATTTTCATCAAAGGCGTTTCGGGCCACGGGTCAACGGGTATCGGCCTTGCCCTTGCCAAGGACCTCACCGGTGCGATGGGTGGGCGCCTTGACCTCACGCAGAATCAACCCCCCATTTTCACCGTGTCACTCGCAGCGATCCCCGCATCTCTTGACCCCGATCGTGTGATGCCGCAGGGGCCGGTTGTGTCAATGGGACGGCGCTCCCGTCGTTTTTAAGCCGAGACGCGCTTCCTTGCTGCCCCTCAGCGAGGCGCCGTGTGCGCTGAAACGAGCCTCCGCGAGGGCAGATTGGTCACCGGAGATTCACTGGCGGCCCCAAGAGAATCGTTGTGGCGCACGGATTGAGGCTCGCAATGCAGTCGATTCGGCGAGGAATGCACGGGCACGCTAGGTTAAAAGGGTGGATCAAAGGAAAACGACTCGACCCGTGGTCGCAGTTATCGGCGGTGGACAGCTGGCCCGGATGATGCAGGAAAGTGCGATTGCTCTCGGCGTCGATCTGCGCGCCCTTGTTGAATCCCGTGATGGGGCAACGGGACAGGTGACAGTCAACTCCATCGAGGGAACCCCCAGCGACGACGCCCTCGTTGACACTCTCGTTGACGGTGCCGATGTGCTGACTTTCGAGCACGAACATATCCCTCAGTCGCTCCTGACGCGCCTGGCACCGCACATCCCTATTGAACCCTCCGCCGCGTCCCTACTTTTCGCCCAGAATAAACTTGCGATGCGTCAGCGACTGACCGAACTTGGCATCCCGTGTCCGCAGTGGGCGCGCGTCACATCGGTGGATGACGTTCGTGCCTTCGGTGACCGTGTTGGATGGCCAATCATCGTTAAAACCCCAACCGGAGGCTACGACGGACACGGAGTCCGTGTGGTTGACGATGCCTCGGATGTCGCGCAATGGCTGTCGGAACGTTCAGAGTTGCTCGCCGAAGAGAAAGTGCCCTTCACATCTGAAGTTGCCGCTCTGCTCGCCCGTTCCCCTTCCGGTGAAATCCGATCATGGCCCGTGGCAACCACCGAACAGGTGGACGGTGTCTGCTCGGTCGTCACCGCACCAGCCAGTGGAATGAGCGATCAGGTGGTGAATTCCGCCCAGGACATCGGCGAGAGGATCGCACGAGAGCTGGGAGTCACGGGTGTTCTCGCCGTCGAAATGTTCGTCGTCGGCCAAGGGGACAACCAGCACGTCCTCGTCAATGAATTGGCGATGCGCCCCCACAACACCGGCCACTGGACCATCGACGGAGCCGTGACCAGCCAGTTTGAGCAGCACTTGCGCGCAGTCCTCGACCTGCCCTTGGGAGACACCGCAGCTTTGCGACCCGGTGCGTCCACGGTCATGGTCAATCTCCTGGGATCATCACTGCCCGATCCTGCCCGCGCACTCCCCGCCGCCCTCGCTGCCGGGGGGCCACGAGCCCGCATCCATCTGTACGGCAAAGAGGTGCGACCGGGCCGCAAACTCGGTCACGTGACCGTCATTGACGAGGACGCCGCCGCAGCTCGCGCTGCGGCGCAACGGGCGGTCGCCTGCCTACGCGGAGAATAAGGCCTAAAAACGGCTGAGGCAATGGCGTTTTGGGCGATCGCTGATCTGCGAGAATACACTGGGAGAGGGCGTCGTCCTCGACAATGACAGGGAGCAATCATGGAGCCTCAACTTGACGTGCAACTGACCGCCACGGGTCAGACCCCGCTGGTCGGAGTTGTCATGGGATCGGACTCGGACTGGCCGACGATGGAACCAGCGGTTGCGGCGCTCGCGGAATTCGATATCGCGTGCGAGGTCGGAGTGGTATCGGCGCACCGGATGCCCGAAGACATGGTTGCCTACGGGCGCAGTGCCTCGGGGAGAGGTATTCGCGTAATCATTGCGGGCGCTGGGGGAGCCGCTCACCTCCCGGGGATGCTTGCAGCGCTCACAGAGCTGCCGGTCATCGGAGTTCCAGTTCCTCTCAAACATCTCGATGGCGTTGATTCTCTCCACTCAATTGTTCAGATGCCTGCTGGTGTCCCCGTCGCCACCGTGTCGATCGCGGGGGCACGCAACGCCGGTCTGTTGGCCGCGCGGATCCTCGGTGCTGGTGAGGGAGAACGCGCTGAGACCCTGCGCTCGAAGATGCGTGTTTTCCAATCCGACTTGCGGGCGGTGGCAATGGACAAGGGAGCCAAGCTCGCCGACCGCGTTCGAGGAAGCTGACAGCGCTGGCGCAGGGCTTCCCCTGGTAGCCGTCATCGTGCGAGCCCGCGCTACGAGGCCTAGGAACCCCTGTAGACGCCACCCCGCGCGTCTGACCGGCAATGCCGCTTCGCATTGGTGCCCGCGCCCTGCCCTGTGGAAATCCCACGTGCTAGGCACTCACGCCACGCTATTTGAGCACCGCGTACTGCGGACGGCAAGCATTGCCGTCGTCACTGCGTAAGACCCGACTTACGACATGGGTGTGTGATCGGGTTAACTTTTGATGTGTTGGTCTGGGGTTTTGGGTTTTGGGTGGTGGGTTTTTCCGCACTAAGGGGGGGTGGGTTGTAGTGTGATGTTTGTGAGTCCGTATATCCGTACTGTTACTACCGCTTCGGGTGCTACTGCTGTGCAGGTGGTGTTGGAGGAACACGCGGGTAGAAAGACGATGAAGCATATTGGTTCTGCTCATGACGATAGTGAGTTGGCACTGCTTAAAGCTCAGGCTCAGCGTTTTATTGATGGCGATCAGCTTGTGCTCGATTTAGGTCTGGGTGGAGAGTGGGAAGCTTCAGGTATTGGCTCGAAAGGATCATCCGCTGCCGGTGAGTTCGCAGAAGGCTGGGGTACTGCTGGAGTGTATTGATACCTGCTACCAGCGACTGGGTTTGGATGTTGTTACTGGAGGTGACCGGGTCTTTGCGGATTTGGTGCGTGCTCGTATCATTGCGCCGGGCTCGAAGTTGGACTCGATTGAAACGCTGGCTGAGGTTGGTGTGTCCTGTGTAAGTTATCGCACTATCCAGCGTCACTTGCCTCACTTTGCTACCGAGGCTTTTCGTGAGGTGTTAAGCCAGGCGTTGGCTTCTCATGCCAGCATTGGTGCGGGTAGTTTCATTTTGTACGACGTTACTACACTGTACTTTGAGACTGATACGCCCGATGAGTTGCGTAAGTCAGGGTTTTCTAAAGAACGTCGGGTTGAACCCCAAATCCTTGTTGGTCTGCTCACCGATGCCACTGGTTTTCCGCTGCATATTGGGGCTTACGAAGGAAATCAAGCTGAAACGCGTACGATGCTGCCGATGATCCGGGCTTTTCAGGCTGCCTACAACATCGATCAGATCACTGTTGTTGCTGACGCGGGAATGTTTTCGGCTGAGAATAAAACTGCACTCGTTGAGGCTGGGTTGGACTACATACTCTCAACGAAGGTCTCCCGCATGCCTGAGGTTATTGCACAGTGGAAACGTGATCACCCCGGTACCGACTATCCCCACGGGCAAATATGGTCACAGTCTTGCTATATTGACGGGCGTCAAGCCCTATCAGGTAAGCCGAACTCCATTATCCACTTTCACTACTCCTACGACCGGGCCCGGCGAACGTTGCGCGGTATCGATGAGCAACTCGCCAAGGCTGCCCGTGCGGTAGAAGGCAAAGTAGCGATCAAACGTAATCGCTACGTCGATCTGAAAGCCCCAAGCAAGAAGATCAACTACGAATTGGCCGCTAAACATAGGGCTTTAGCTGGGATTAAAGGTTACGAAACAACACTGACATCGATGCCAGCACCGCAAGTGCTCGCTGCCTACCGGCATCTGCTCAACATTGAAAAGTCGTTCAGAATGTCCAAATCTGATCTTAAAGCCCGCCCGATCTACGCCCGCACCCAAGATTCAATCAACGCTCACCTCAACATCGTCATGGCCGCCCTAGCAATCAGCCAGATGATAGAAACAGCCACAGGTAAAAGCATTAAACGCGTCGTACGAACCCTCAAAAAGTACCGAACCTTCGAACTAACACTCAACACCACCACCATCCACGCCGCCACACCACTACCCCCAGACGTCCAACAACTCGTCAACACCATCACCAACCCCAAAATTCCGCACTAAAATGTCGTAACTCGGGACCGCGTTCGAGGAAGCTGACAGCGCTGGCGCAGGGCTTCCCCTGGTAGCCGTCATCGTGCGAGCCCGCGCTACGAGGCCTAGGAACCCCTGTAGACGCCACCCCGCGCGTCTGACCGGCAATGCCGCTTCGCATTGGTGCCCGCGCCCTGCCCTGTGGAAATCCCACGTGCTAGGCACTCACGCCACGCTATTTGAGCACCGCGTACTGCGGACGGCAAGCATTGCCGTCGTCACTGCGTAAGATGTGTCTATGAGCATTCTTGTGTGTGGCGGCGCCGGGTATATCGGCGCGCATGTTGTTCGGCTTCTTCAACAGCGCGGTGAGAAAGTCATCGTCGTTGACGATTTGTCGACGGGCCGCAAGGATCGGATCGGGAACGCGACACTCGTGACACTCGATGTTGCCGCTAGCGATGCGGTCACCGTCCTCGCCAATACGATGGTTGACGAGGACGTCACAGGTGTCATCCACTTCGCTGCACGCAAGCAGGTGGGGGAGTCTGTTGAACGCCCCATGAGGTACTACCGCCAGAACGTCGGAGGGCTCGCCAATGTCCTCAGCGCGATGAACGAGGCCGGCGTTGACCAGATGATCTTCTCCTCCTCCGCTGCTGTTTACGGAATGCCCGATGTGCCGACGGTTTCCGAGGACGTGCCCTGCCACCCCATTAACCCCTACGGGGAAACGAAGCTCATCGGTGAATGGATGATGGCGGACTGCCAGCGCGCCTGGGATCTCAAATGGATTGGTTTACGCTACTTCAACGTTGCGGGAGCGGGCTGGGATGACCTCGCGGACTCAGCGATCCTTAACCTCATTCCAATGGTCCTTGACCGCGTGGAACGCGGTGAGGCTGCGAAGATTTTCGGTACGGACTATCCAACGCCCGACGGAACGTGCGTCCGCGACTACATTCACGTCCTCGACCTCGCTGAGGCCCACATCGCTGCACTCACTGCGTTAGCCACGGGCCAGCCGTCGCACCACACGTATAACGTCGGCACGGGGATTGGCACCTCGGTGCGCGAAATCGTTGACGGCCTGCGTCGCGTGGCCGGCTGGGAGTTCCCCGTCGAAGAATGTGACCGTCGTGCCGGTGACCCCCCGACGCTCATCGGAGATCCGCTGAGTATCGGCGTTGACCTGGGATGGAAAGCGAACCACGGACTAGACGAGATCCTCGACTCAGCCTACAGCGGCTGGCAGGCGGGCCCACGGCCGATCACTGCGCCTCGGGCCTAACCTGGGGCGTCAGGTGTATTCCAACGATTCGAGGATCCTCCACGTCAACGAGGTAGCCAATGTTGCCAGCACCCTCGTTGACGAGGCGCGACGCGAGGGAAAGAACTGGCGTTTACGTCGGATTCCTGCCGGACGAGGGAATATCTTCACCGTCGCAACATCGCGCGCCCGTGACCTTGTGACGGCGCGCAAGCTGATCGGCGCCAGTGATGTTGTCCATCTCCACTACGCAACAAACGGCTACCTCATCTGGGGATCAACACCATCGGTTCTGCACCTTCATGGATCTGACATCCGAAAAGATTGGAAGCGTCCGCTCCTCAAATCAGTGATCAGCGCGAGTTTGCGCGCAGCAGATGCCGTTGTCTATTCGACCCCGGATCTCTATCAGTGGATCGAGGACGTGCGCCCCGACGCAACGTGGATTCCCAATCCCGTCCCACGTTCCTTCCTTGAGCCGGTGCCCGGGGTGACGCGCAGCGAACGCATTGTCTTCTCATCGCGCTGGGATGAGACAAAAGGGATTGAACTGCTCCTGCCTCTGGCTCAACGATTAGTGGAAGCGGGCTGCGAGGTCGTTGGACTGGATTGGGGGACTCATCGAGAAGATGCGCGCCGAGTAGGAGTGAAGCTGGAGCCCCTCATGGATCATCACGAATTCAAGGGTTTCCTTGCAGGAGCAAAAGTCGTTGTGGGTCAGCTCAAATTCCCCGCTCTGTCGATGACTGATTTTCAGACGATGGCATTGGGGATCCCTCTGATCTGCTCGGCAAATAGTGAGCAGCCACCGGCCTACACGGTCACCTGCGATGACTACGCGGGCCTTGTGCCGCGCGATCCTGAAGCGATAGCGGAATTGATCCTCGACGGCTCACATCCAAGCGATTCGGTTGCCTCGCAGTGGGTTGAAGACCACCATTCTCCCGGTGTGACTGTGCGAGCCTGCGAAGACGTCTATCGGCGCATCCTCGCCTAATTGCCCTGTCACGTGTCTTCGCGTGGGCCGCCAGTTCCTGTATCCAAGGTCTGGATGAGGCCGCGAAGCGCGCTCGTCCTCGTCAAGGCCGTCAGTTTTCGGGTGTGATCCATGAACGAGGACGTAGCCGGTGACCGAAAGGCCTCCGGGGGAGAAATAATCGCTTCGCGTATTCCCCTTATATGATGGGCATATGCGAATTGTTTCTGTAGTCGGCGCCCGCCCCCAGTTCGTCAAGCTGGCTCCGATTGTCCACGCGTGTGCGGCGGCGGGAATTGACCACAAGATCATCCATACCGGTCAGCATTACGACCCGATGCTCTCCGACGTGTTCTTTCGTGATCTGGGAATTCCTGCGCCGGATGTGAATCTGGGGATCGGTTCGGGAACCCCGGGAGTTCAGACCGGTGGGATCATGGAGAAACTTGATGACGCCTTCCCCTCACTTGAGCCTGACTGCATCCTTGTCTACGGAGATACAAATTCGACGCTTGCCGCCGCGGTCTGCGCGGTGAAGCTGCACTACCCCCTCGTTCATCTTGAAGCTGGACTGCGATCCTTTAACCGTCAGATGCCTGAAGAACATAACCGCGTGCTGACGGATCATGCGGCAGACCTGCTTCTCGCTCCGACTCAGGTCGCTGCTGATCACCTAAAAAACGAGGGACTTGCCGATCGCACGGTCATTGTGGGTGATGTCATGACTGATGTCGTCTACCAGGTCAAGCAGACGCTTGATGGCGTCACCTCGCCGATCGTTCGGGAAGGAATTGCCGCAGCAGGAAACTACTCGTTGGCCACCATTCACCGGGCGGAAAACACCGATGATCCGGACCGACTTCGCTCCATCGTGTTCTCCCTGTCTCAGGTGGATCATCCCGTTGTTCTCCTCGTTCATCCCCGATTTCGAGCCAAGTGCAGCGAGTTCGGGATTGATCCTCATCAAGGGAACATCGTGGTTCATGATCCGCTGGCTTACCCTGATCTCATCAGCTCAGCGATGGCAGCACGCGGTATCATTACGGATTCGGGTGGTCTCCAAAAAGAAGCGTTCCTCCTGAGGGTCCCAACAACAACGATTCGCCCTGAAACAGAATGGGTTGAGACCGTCGAGTGCGGGTGGAATCAGCTGGTTGAGCCTGGGGAAGGGTTGATTGAAGCGGTGTCTCGGCCTCGTCCGATGGACACGGATGCGCAACCCTACGGGGATGGTCATGCGGCGGTGCGCGCAGTGGAAACCATTGCCGCTCGGTTGAGCTAAAAAGAAGGAGTATAGGCATCGTGATCCTCACGGGACTGATGGTGAGTCGGATCTTTGCGCCGGAGCCCGCTGCGGCCTCACTCAGGCTCTCGTGGGTGAAAGCGGGGCTTGAAAAATGTGGTGCGCGAATGAGGGTGCTCACGACTCGCCCCCCGGCAGGAATCGAGGCTGAGGATGCTCCGGAGATTACTCGGGTTCCGGTGATCCGTGACTCCGAAGGATACGTCAAGGGATATCTTTCCTACGCGTCATTCGATATCCAAGCGTTCCTACGGATCCTGGTGAGTCCGCGTCAGGATTTCATTCTTGTTGAACCACCCCCAACAACCGGAACGGTGGCACGGGTTGCCTGCTGTCTGAGGCGGACTCCTTATTTTTGGTATGCCGCGGATGTCTGGTCCGACGCCACAGAAGGCATGGAGGTTCCCGGGATCGTCAAGAAGACGGTACGGGCGTTGGAATCTTTCGCGATCCGCGGAGCTCAAGGCTGCATCGCAGTTTCAGATGGCGTAGCTCAGCGCATCGAAGCACTGGGTGCTCGCAGAGTCAGGGTGATCCCCAACGGTGCAGATACGGAGATTTTTACTCCTGAAGTTGAGCCCCTATCGGATGCGGATCGCGAATCTATGGGGATTGCTCACCCATATTTTGTCTACGCCGGAACCGCATCCCAATGGCAGGGGGCGGAACTCTTTGCTCGTGCGTTTGAGATTTTCTGGGAGACGAATCCCTCGGTTCAATTGCTCTACCTCACCAGGGGAGATGCTGTTGCAGTTCTCGAGGACGTGGCCGCACGGCTCAAAGAACGAGCGGACAGCCGCGGAATGAATGTTCAACCGATCATCGTGCACTCAACCGTGTCGCCCCAGGAAGCCGCCCAATGGCAACATGAGGCGATCGCGAGCTGTGTCTCGATCCAACCGGGGGTTGGATACGACATTGCCTATCCGACGAAAGCTCTGGCTGCGCTGTCAACGGGGACACCGGTGTTATATGCCGGAGTTGGTCCCGCAGCCCAGGACATCAGAACCCACGAGCTTGGCTTGACCGTTGCCTACGACGAACACGCAGTTGCTCACGCAATGACCCAGCTCGAACAACGCAACAGCGAGGGAACGCTGAGTCAGACGTGGGACGAGGATCGTCTTCATCAGTGGGTCGTGGACAATCGTTCAATGAAAGCTGCTGGCGAGCAGGTTGCCGCCTTCATCGCAGAATCGATCATTGAAAAGACACGCTGAGGAGTTTTGAGTGGAATCGGTTGCCGCATGGATGAACGTTCTTCCGGTGGTGGCGTCAACTATCGCCGTCCTCTTCCTTCCCGGGTTGTTCCTCACGACACTTCTCTTTCCTCGTTCTTCCCTTCTTCTGCGGATCGCTCAGGCGCCCGCGTGGTCGGTTGGAGGCATTGCCGTTTGGACGGTGCTTGGGCACTATGTTGGCGTCAAGTGGGGCCTCTGGCCTTTCGTCGGATTCATCCTGTGTGTTGGCGTTGTTCTGTGGGTCCTGGGGAGAACCGGGTGGGGGCGCGGTGTCGCCCAGATGCTTCCTCCGGTCGAAACGAGCACTAGGGAAACCGTTGGGAGACTTGGCGCGGTCCTCGTCGTGTGGATATTCGTTATCCTCCCCATCATTGTGTCGGCGAGCCCATACGACATTGTTCAGGGCGGAGATTCAAGTTATCACTACAACCAACTGTGGTTGATGCACCAGACGGGGGATGCTTTCCCCCTGACATCTAACGCAACGATGGCCGGTTTATCGGATGCCAGCTGGTATTACCCCAATACCTGGCACGCCATGTTGATTCTTGCGACCGTGGGGAATATCCCGTCCTATGTCACGGCACATGTCCTTTTCCTCGTCACGCCCTTGGTCTGGTTACTCGGGGCAGGAGCATGGTCTGTGTCCGTTGGAGGAGACAGCCGGCTTTTTGAGTGGAGTCTCCTCGGTTCAGTGCTCGCTCCGATTGCCTTGATCCAGCTTCAATTTACGACGACGCTGTGGCCCTTTGTTCTGGGAATCGTGCTTCTTCCGGGAATTATGGCGGTGTGGTATTACGCGATCAAGGCAGTGAGACGTCAGCCCGACGCCCTCGTGATCCTTCGGACCGTCCTCGTGGTGAGCCTGATCAGCGTCATCCCTGCGGTGGGACTCATCGGGGTTCACCCATCAATGCTGCTTCCCCCTGCTTTCGCTTTCTATGTCTACCTCCTCTTCGAGCTGATCCGATCAGGTATCGCGACGTATCGGAAACATCGCGGGAAAGCTCTGTACTGTTTCTTTGCGGCAGCCGGCCTCATTATTCTTGTTTTGATCATCGTCGAAGCTCCCTTAGCTCCGCGCCGACTACTGTTCTTTAGATTCCCTCCCCAGCTTGGCTGGACCCAGATCCCCCAGAAACTTTTTGCGAGCGTGACGCTCTTCATGCCCGGTGGGGGAGTGCTCGGATTGATCTTCTACGCCGTCGTTGGTCTGGCGTTGCTGGGCGCGCTCATTGTCGCATTCCGAAAGCGACGGTGGATCATGCTCTCCGGATGGCTCTCACAGTGGCTTCTGATTCTCGGGACATTCTTCCCGATCTTTGGATTGACCCGGATTACCAGTCTTTACTACAACTACCCGGACCGCCCCAAAGCCGCGGCTGCGATTTTTCTCGTGCCGCTCATTGCTCTGGGAGCGCAGACGCTCTGGGAGAGGGTAGCGAAAGCTCTACGACCTCGCTATGCGTGGACACGGCCCGCTGTGCTACTTCTTGCACCCGCGCTGGCCTATTCCTTGGTCATGCACTCCATTGCAACAAAGGTTGACAGTTCGTTCGCGCCCGACACCGAAAATGTTCGCTTCCTTGCGAACGAGGACGAGCTCGCAATGATCAAACGTGCGAGCACGACCCTTCCTCAAGATGCACGAGTGCTTGGTGATCCTGCTGCGGGAACCGCTCTGCTCCAACCCTTATCAAACGTCAAAGTTGTCTGGCCCTACCCTAATCCGCCAGCGAATTTCGAGGACCGCTACCTCCTCAACCGTTTCCACGACATTCATCAAGATTCGTGGATCTGCGACATTCTTGACAAACACGGCATTAGATACTTCTATCGGGATGAACCGCGTTACTACAACGGCGGCTACACCGATCGAGTGCGGCCCGGTCTTTATCACGTCCCGGTTGATCGGGGTTTTGAGCTGGTGGATTCGGGTGGAAGCGCCGCAATTTACAAGATCACGCTCTGCGATTCTCCCGATCGCCCACGGGCACATGTTGTGCCCTAGCGCTTGGGTTGTATGAGTCTTGCCCGTGCCCGCCATACAATGTGGGCAGTGACATTCTGCTCGCTCAAACCTTCATCTTCGTCTCTCAACGGGAATGCCCTTGACATCGCTCGTAGCAACTCCACCGTCATCGCCACCGGTTCGCCTTGATTCGCTGACAGGTATGCGATGGTGGGCGGCGTTCTGTGTCTTTGCCTATCACATGGCCAACCTCGCTCCCCTGAAAGGGCAGGCGATCTTTAACTTCGGCTATTCGGGTGTGACATTTTTCTTCATCCTGTCTGGATTTGTGTTGACATGGTCGGCTCGACCTGAAACGGGCGCACGTCGTTTCTGGATGCGTCGATTTGCGCGGATCTGGCCCGCGCACATTGTTGCTCTTCTGATAGCAATTCCCGTCTTCTATCGGCTGAGCACTCTTGACCCAGACCAGTTCTGGATCAAACCCCTTTCGTGGGTTCTCCTGCTCTCTATTCCATTGATCCAGGGTTTCTTCACTGATTCGACGATTCTCTTCTCCGGCAACCCAGCAGCGTGGACTCTTTCATGCGAGGTGTTTTTCTACGCGCTACATCCGTTGCTCATGCGTCCGTCCTTGAAACGTATGCGACCTGCGTCGGTGTTCTTCATCGCAGCTGCTCTTTGCGGCGGTCTGCTCTACTCTCTTTTCGGTGCCGCCCAGATTCCTTCCCCCATTGCTCGTCTCTGGGAATTCTTCCTCGGAATCGGGCTGGCTCTCCTGATGCGTTCGGGGATCAACCTGAATATCAACGGAGGGTTCGGCTACGTTGTACTGCTCATCGCTCCGATCGTCTATCTCATTCCGACGCTGGTCCCTCATCCGGCAACGAGCGCGTTGGAACACATGATGCCTGTGGTGTTAGCTGTCATCTACGCCTGCGCTATTTTCATCGCGGCAAGTGCGGACATTCACCGTCGCCCATCAGGATTCCGCTTTCCCTGGTTGGTCAAAGCCGGGGAGGTCTCCTATTGCTTCTATTTGGTGCATGCAACGGTCCTCTACGCCGTTCTTGAACGTACCGGATTTATTCTGTGGAGTCCGAGAAAGTCGATCGCCGTGTGGATCGGCGTATTTTGTGCTGCGTATCTTCTGGCCTACTGCCTCCATCGTTTCATTGAGCGTCCGTGTGAAGCGAGGATTCGGTCCTGGTCTGACCGTCGTTTTTCCTAAAGGCTCCATATTGAGGCGCGACCACTGCGGGAGTTGTGTTCCGTAGTAGTCGGACTAACTGTGATCCTGTTCAAGGAGGGAGGCTTGTTGGTGAAATTCGTCGTTCTGGCAGATCTCTGCAATGAATCGAAGCTCAGCAATGACACCCTCGTGGTATTTTTCGGGAGCGCCCCATGTTTTGTGTCCGAAGTTAGTCATGGCGTAGTAAGAAGGAGCCCCTGGATTTCGATAGAGATCGAGTGAATGTAATTGAGCGTAAGAGCCGGCGTTAATATACGATGCGGCGAGAGCGTCTTTCGTGATTCTGTAGTAGTCATAAAGGCCAATGATCGCGTACATGTGACCGTTGACTACATGAGTATTTTGTGAGTCAACAGCTGCCGGATACTCTTCGAAATACATGCACTCAGATGAGCTGTCTGGGCACTTCATGAGGTTCGTGAACCAGTGGCCTTCTGTAGATTTTTGGACACTGAACGATTGAAAGATCTCCCGCATCAACGGAATATATTTGTCATCATGCGTGATGTCGTACATCCGAGAGAGAACGGATAGTACCATTCCCTGTGCCATTCCGGATACCCAGGGGACGTCCATCCGTAATTCACCACGAGAGTGCTCGAACTGATACTCAAACCACCGTGATCCGTCAATGACTGTGGAGCCGTCAAGCAGATATTTGACGTTGTCTTGTGCAACTTTTAATAGGCGGGAATCATGAGTCTCTTCATAGAGATTAATGATCCCCAGAAGATTCCATGACATGCTGACAGGATGATAGACGATATGACCGTTAATTTCTGTTTCGATGATTCCATCGTCGTTGACCATTCCAAGGACTTCGTTGACCGTGAGCGTCGTGTCTTGGTCATAGTGGGAGGGTGTTGAATCGCTGAGTGTGTATTCAGAGGCATACTTTTCAGCGACTTCGTCATTTGTTAGTGCTACTACCGGTTCGCTTTGTTGTACCTCAGATACGGGTGACTCGGGGGGTGTATCAGAATTCGATGCCGCGTGTGGTCCCGCGCAAGATGCGCACAGACAAGCTGAGGCGAGAAGGAATGAGATTTGCGAAACTTTGGGGATGCGCACGTGGGTCTCCTCAGTCATGAAAATTCAAGGTCGTGAGATGAGGGAACAAAGCGTGAACAGACATACGGTGCTGTCGGATTCAGCTTTCCTCAGTCTCTCAGAATCAGAACATGTGTCATGCTACATGACATCAATCCCGTAAGGCCGCGTCAGCAAAGAATCACGGGGCGATCTGGTTGAGATCTGTTGGAGTGAGAGTTCCGGAGCGTACTTTGTTGAAGAAAGCGGGCGCAGTCTGTTCCTGGAGAAGCACCGCAGATGCCCCCGCATCGGTGATATAGCTCAGCGAAGCGATCGGCGGAACACCCGTGAGTTGGTTGTGAGAGGCCTTTCTCAACGCCAACACCAATTGGGCGACGTCGAAAACATTGGATTTATTATCAACGGTGAAAGCTGAAGATCCTGCTCGTTCAACAGTGAGTGTCTTTGCCGGGTTGACCAGCGTTGATGGTGACAAAGCTTGAGAAATGACTTGTGAAATCACCTGACGCTGACGATTCGTTCTCCCGATATCTCCCTGTGGATCGGAGTAGCGCATTCGAGAAAAGGCAAGAGCAGTTTTGCCATCGACATCGTGGCATCCGGCTGTCCACATCAGACCGGAGTACGCGTCGTCAACGTCGGCGTCGTAGCACAGGTTGACCCCGCCCACTGCGTCAACGAGGGAGGAAACCCCACCCATGCCGACTTGGACATAATGATCCACGGTGAGGCCAGTGAGTGCTTCAACGGTTTTGACGAGGAGCTCGGAACCTCCGTAAGCGTAGGAAGCATTGAGCTTGTCTTCGCCGTAGTCAGGAATGCGTGCAAGAGTGTCGCGAGGCAACGACACGGCAACCGCTTGGCCATTGGGTGCAACGTTGATGAGCATGATCGAGTCCGAGCGCTCACCGCCCTCGAATCCATCTTGCACAGCACCATCTGCTCGGGAGTCAGACCCGGCAAGAAGGTACGTTGTTCCCGGGGAGTCTGGAGCACCAGAAAGCGCGGTTGTGCGACCAAGATTCGTATTCGCATCCCACAGGAGGAATGACACCCACGCGAGCAGAACAACGAGGAAGAACAGGAGAACTTTAGCCGTCACGCTGCGCCATGACCGCTTGGGGCGGCGCCTGGGAGCTTGCGTGACACCTGGGCGCAGATGAGACGACTCCGCGGTCCTTGGCGCCGCGGCACCCGGCTGTTGTCTGGGGGACTGCCACCGAGAACCAGAAGGTCCCCCAACGCCTTGCGATGCGCCACGTCCCTGATAGTCGTGAGAGTCCGGATATTGCGTCGAGGCCCGATACGACGGCGCGCGGCGGGCCTGGGGTGCGTAAGCAGGGGGCATTGCTGCTGGCCTTGGCTGAGCGTTCTCGCGCGGAAAACTCCCGGCTGAGTCTGAGCCGCGAACAATCGGAGAGGAAGCATCTTCGGGCGCTGCGCCGGACCTATGATCCGGTGGCACGATCGACTGCCTCAGCGGACGCCCCCGTGAGTCGTCTCCCCGAGAAATCCTCCACTGGCGTTCACTGGCCCCATTCGAGGAATCCGAAGCAGGGGCGCGCTCGTCCTCGTCCCCAGATAGCGGACGACAATCATCGGAGCCACGAGAGGTGCGTCGAACTTCCCGATGCGACGGACGGCGACGAGAGGGATCGGGGGTAAAAGACGGGGGATTGGTCATCGTTGTGGCGGGCAGGGTTGAGGTGCAGGATCAGGGGAGGGGGCAGCGGCTGTTTCGGGCGGTGTCGGGGATTCCGCCGGTGGAGTAGTCGCGGCCGAATCCATTCCCTCTGGTGCTTCGCTGGGCGTTGGGGCCGTTGACGCTTCTGCTGGAGGATCGGGGACCGTGACCAGTTGACCGTTGCCATCGGTGTATTGGAGACCCGCGGGCAGGGCGCCGTCGCTTGCCAGAGCCTGCCAGAGCGCCGATGCATCCGGTTCGGTGGCCCGCACTCGGTTGCTATCGAAGTCATCGAGGTGGTTCGGCATCGTCACGAAACGGATGTTCGCGCGTTCAATATCCATCAGAGACAGGAGAAGACCGGCGTCGGCATTAATGTCCGACAGGTTCGTCGACATCGACAACGACGAAATCGCAGACTGAAGGAATGACACGAGCGCGGGGAAATCCGTGACGAAGTTCTTCGACAGCAGCTCGCGGAACATCGCAGAGACGAGCTTTTGCTGGCGACCAATTCGCGAAAGATCGGAGCCATCACCAGCGCCGTAGCGGACGCGCGCGTATCCGAAAGCTTGGACTGCGTCGAGCTTCTGGCAGCCGGCTTTGAGATGAGCATTCGCCGAATCATCGTCAATGTCTTCCTCGACATCGAGCCACACGCCACCCAGAGCGGACACCATGTTTTGGAAACCAGAGAAGTCAACGACGGTGAAAGCGTCAATTGTCAGACCCGTGAGCTGTTCGACCGTTGCTTTTGTGCAGGCTATTCCTCCAGCAATGTCGTTCGTGACAGCTCCCGTGGCGAACGCGGAATTAAACATCCCGGTGTATTCCCACGTCGTTGTGCCGTCGCTGTGCGTACACGAGGGAATGTCGGTGATGAGGTCGCGGGGAATTGAGACGACGGTGACGGTCTTTCGGTCCGCACTGATGTGCGCAACCATTGTTGTGTCCGACTGGATCGTGACGAGTTCTTCTGGGTCCCCGTAGTTACCCGCTGACTGGTCGTAGCGGGAGTCGATACCTGAGACCAGGATATTGAGGGCCCTTCCCTCGAATTGATCAGCGGGAAGTTCCTGCTGCTTTTTGCCCTTGGGGGTCAGGGTTGAGATGTCGATTGCCTGGGACTTCACTTGGTTCGCCAAAGCGGCGTAGACAAAGACTCCCGTCAAACCGAAAAAGAGGACGAGTGAGAGGAGTGAGGCGAGGATGATACGAGGTATCCCCATACGGTCAACGTGTGTTGCCGCGTGTTGAACTGGGTATTTCATGCGTCTGGCTCCGTTCACCGCCGCCTCGGCCTGTTCGTCGTCATTGTTTAGATCTTAACCTTTGTTAGGCGAGTGAGAAGATACGCTCGGTCCGTTTCCTGAGTTTTCCTCAGATTCATTGGGGTCGGTGGTATCCGTGCGCTCGCCCTGTTCGTCCGGGTATTGGACATTGTCGAGGGCGACTGCGCGCGCCAACGCAGTGAGGCGACGAGCGCTCTCCAAGTCGCGACGATACGCCGAGGTCATCTGGATGAAGACAGCGATGACGAGTGCATAAACGAGGAGGTTGATGCCGCGATCAACACCGATAGCTTGGGCGAGCCTATTGAGCAGGCCGGGGAAAAGGACAGCAAACACGGCGAAAAGAAGGATGAGAAGAGTCCCTAAACGGCGTATTGCCAGCCTATTTGCAGAACGCGGTGGACGAACAATGAAGTAGGCAAGAACGATGAGGGCGACGATGAGGAGCGCCTTAATTAACCAGTACGACGTCATGATTACTTCATCACCAGCTCGACGAGAATGTTCACCGAATTGAGCAGCGACTGCCCTTTAGAACGCGAATAGTCGGTGTAGCGCACATTCACTGGCATCTCCTTCCACGGGAGGGAGGTCTTGGCCAGTTGCTCAACAATTTCGGAGGCGTGAGCCATGCGATCTTGGTGTAGGTGGATCTGTTCGAGGGCGTCACGACGGATCAGGCGAAGACCGTTGTGGGCGTCGGTGAGTTTAAGTCCCGTCTGGAGGCGAGTGACCAGGGCGGCAGTCCGCAGGACCAGAGCCTTTAGGCCCGTCATCTCGCGTTTTGCCCCGTCGAGGAATCGTGAACCAAAAACGAAGGAGAGGTCCTCATCGAGGGCTGCCTGACGCATGGCGACGACATCATCAATGCTGTGCTGCCCATCGGCGTCGAAAGTGGCGACGAAACGGGCGTTTGTGTACCTGAGGACGAAATCGAAACCGGTTTGGAGGGCGGCTCCCTGACCGAGGTTGATCGGATGTGTTGTGACGACAGCTCCCGCAGCGCGAGCGACCGCTCCGGATCCGTCTGTGGACCCGTCATCGATGCAGACAATGTTCGGAAACACCTGTCGTGCTTCCGAAATGACTTGGCTGATCACCGTTTTTTCGTTGTATAACGGCACAACAAGCCAGGTGTCGTCGTAAGTCTTCATGGGTGCCAGTATTCCATGTGATTCTGTGAATCTTTTGTGGAGCGGGCGTGAGTTAAGGCATGTCATTTCTGTTCTGCCACGAGAATCGTGCGTAGGATGACCTCAGTAGAATCCGTGGATGGGAGACTTTGTGGTTCGCATTGCTCAGTCAGCTGACGTTGACGAAAGAGCCTCAATTGGCGAGGGTTCCTCAATCTGGCACCTTGCTCAGGTACGTGAGGACGCAGTTCTTGGAGAAAGCTGCATTGTCGGACGAGGTGCCTATATCGGCACCGGTGTGACGATGGGGGATCACTGCAAGGTTCAGAATTATGCCCTGGTGTACGAGCCAGCCCGCCTCGGTCACGGTGTCTTCATTGGTCCTGCGGTCGTTTTGACGAATGACCATTTTCCCCGTGCGATCAATCCGGACGGTTCGATCAAGAGCGCCTCGGATTGGGAGGCTGTCGGAGTGACCATCAAAGACGGAGCGGCGATTGGCGCACGTTCCGTTTGCGTTGCTCCGGTGACTATTGGAGCCTGGGCAACCGTTGCCGCCGGTGCCGTTGTCACGAAGGATGTCCCCGACTACGCGCTCGTCGCAGGAGTCCCTGCTCGCCGCATCGGATGGGTTGGGCGCTGCGGGGTCAAACTCGAAGAATCCTCAGAAGATCCGACACTATTTATCTGTCCGCAATCTGGTGAAAAATACCGTCTAGTTGGTGAAGAACACCTGGAATTGGAGAAAGCTCAATGACTCGCGAGATGATTCCGGCAGCCCATCCTGAAATTGGCGAGGAGGAGATCGAGGCCGTCGCGCGTGTCATGCGCACGGGAATGGTCGCCCAGGGGCCCGAGGTTGCTGCCTTCGAGGAAGAGTTTGCTGCGCAGCTGGTTCCCGGAACCGAAGCGATCGCTGTGAACTCGGGGACTTCCGCTCTGCACCTGGGTCTCCTTGCCGCGGGAATTGGCGAGGGAGACGAAGTGATCGTTCCTTCCTTCACCTTTGCTGCAACAGGAAATTCGGTGGCAATCACCGGGGCAACGCCGGTCTTCGCCGACATCGATCCCGTGACTTTCTGTTTGTCGCCTGAGTCGATCGAAGCGTCGATCACTGAGAAAACCAAGGCAATTATGCCCGTTCACCTCTATGGACACCCCGCTGCGATGGAGGAAATCCGCGCGATTGCTCAAAAGCATGGCCTCATGGTGTTCGAGGACGCAGCTCAAGCTCACGGCGCATCCCTCAACGGCACACAGGTTGGTGCCTTCGGAACCTTTGCGGCTTTCTCGCTCTATCCAACGAAAAACATGACATCTGGCGAGGGCGGAATGGTGACGACTTCCGACCCTGAGGTTGCGCGCAAGGTCCGTCTCCTGCGTAACCAGGGAATGGAGAAACGCTACGCGAATGAACTTGTTGGTCTGAATAATCGCATGACCGACATTCACGCGGCCATTGGACGAGTCCAGCTGACGAAGATCGGTGCGTGGACGCAGAAGCGCCAAGAAAATGCCGCGTTCCTCTCGCGCAACCTCGAAGGAGTTGTTGTCCCGACCGTGTGCGAGGGCGGCGTCCACGTGTATCACCAGTACACGATCCGAGTGACTGACACCGATCGTGATCGCTTCATGCAGGCACTTCGGGAGGAATGGCAGGTTGGCTCCGGGGTCTACTACCCGATTCCCAACCACCGTCTGCCCTCACTGACGCCGTATGCCCCGGGGCTTGACCTTCCCCAGACTGAGAGCGCTGCCAGCGAAGTCGTGTCCTTGCCGGTGTACCCCTCACTCACTGAGGAACAGCTCGACCGCATTGTCGAGGCCGTCAACGCCTGTGCGAAAGCAGGAGCGTGATCGCATGGCGCCAATTCGTGTAGGAGTCCTGGGGATCGGCTCGATGGGCCGACACCATGTTCGCAATGTGAAGAACACCGAGGGGTTTGAGCTCGTCGCTTTAGCTGATCCGGCGGGCGACCGTTTCGGCGTTGCGGGCGGCATGGAGGTTCTCCCCGATGTGGAGTCCCTCATCGGAGCCGGAATTGACGCCGCTGTCGTCGCCGTGCCAACCGTGTACCACGAGGACGCTGCACTCAAACTTGCAGCCGCGGGCGTCCACACGCTGGTGGAGAAGCCGTTGGCTGCCGACGTGGAGTCTGGCGAGCGTATCCAGAAGGCCTTTGCAGATGCCGGACTCGTCGGAGCCGTCGGTTACGTTGAACGCTGTAATCCGGCGTTGCTCGAGATGCGCAAACGAATCCAAGACGGTCAGCTGGGCCGCGTCTTCCAGATCATCACGCGCCGTCAATCGCCTTTCCCCGCACGCATCTCGGATGTCGGCGTCGTCAAGGATCTTGCGACGCACGATGTTGACCTTGCGGCCTGGGTTGCAGGTTCGACCTATGAGACGATTTTTGCCCAGACTGCCTGCCGATCAGGACGTGAACACGAAGATCTGCTCGTCGCATCCGGGCGATTTGCCAACGGCGTCCTCGTTAATCACCTGGTCAACTGGATGAGTCCTTTCAAGGATCGGACAACAATCGTCACCGGCGAACACGGTGCGCTGGTTGCCGATACGACGATGGGTGATCTGACCTTCTACGAGAATGGGTCGATGCCTGTTCAGTGGGATCAGATCGCAAACTTCCGGGGAGTTTCCGAGGGCGAGGTCACGCGTTATGCGTTGACGAAGCGTGAGCCACTGGCGGTTGAACACGAACACTTCCGCGATGCGATCCTCGGCGTCGGTTCGGATCACGTGTCGATGGAGGAGGGCTTGACGGCGCTGCGCGTTGTCGAAGGAATTCTCCAATCGGCCGCAATCGGACAGGCAGTGACGCTGTAGGGGATTCACTCGGCGATGAGTGGTCCTGTTCCACCTGGGGACGGGACCACTCATTTTCGTTTATAGGATTGAGGCACGAGGGGGAGCGGACAGATGTTTCAACGGATGATCACATACGGGAAGAATGTCTCCGCATCTTCGCCGTTCCTTCGCTATGTTCTCACGCTCGTCACA
The DNA here is from genome assembly GCF_011038885.2 of Schaalia sp. ZJ405. Taxonomy (NCBI): domain Bacteria; kingdom Bacillati; phylum Actinomycetota; class Actinomycetes; order Actinomycetales; family Actinomycetaceae; genus Schaalia; species Schaalia zhouxuedongae. The sequence continues at coordinate 576,665 of NZ_CP064952.1, forward strand.
GGAACCGCCGCTGCGCAGGTCGTTGTCTTTTTCATGACGATGATCATCACCCGCCTTTACGGGCGGGAGATGATCGGTGAATTCGGAACATTCAACGCCATTGTTGCTGTTGTTGTTGCTGTTGCCGCTGGCCGCTACGACATGGCTCTCATGCTCGAAGCAGATGATCGCGATGCAAAGGTCCTCGCCAAGTTAGCCTTCCGCACCATCCTCGTTGTCTCGTTCATCGTGACTTTCTTGTCTTTTCCTCTGCGGCCACTCGTTGCGCATCACTATTCGCAGGCCGTAGCAGACTGGCTCCCCCTTGCGGGACTAACCACCCTCTTCATGTCCGGTGCTGCGCTCGTGCAGTACTGGTACAACAGGAAAACCGACTACAAGACCATTGCACTCAATCGCGTGCAACAGCAGATCGGAACCAGCGGCGGACAGGTCGTCTTCGGCTGGGCTGGCCTTCACTCAATCGCAGGCCTGATCAGCGGCCAGATCCTCGGACAAGCCTGGGCGTTCTTTAATCTGGGTTTCCGTGCAAAAGACCTCAGGCACTTGGATACCACAGGATCGAAGTCCATGAAAGCCTTGGCCCGTAAGCACTGGAAAATGCCCGTTCTTAACGGCCCAAATGTTCTCGTGGACACGGTGCGAGCCAATGGAATCAATCTCCTGATCGGACGGGTGTCGGTTGGGGACTTCGGAGAATACCTCATTGCCAATCAGGTGGTCAGCGTGCCGGTGACTCTGATTAATTCGGCAGTGTCCCAGGTATTTTTCCAAAAGCTCTCGACGATTCAACCCGGGCATATGCTCAAGGAAGTGAGGAACCTCGTCAAGCGCGCACTTATTATCGGGACGATTCCCTTTGCGCTCCTGTGGCTTGTGGCACCGTGGCTGCTCCCCATCTTATTCGGTCCAGATTTTTCACAGTCCGGCTACTACGCTCGCGCACTCATCCCGTGGATGGCCATGCTGCTCATTACCTCGCCGATTTCCACACTCTTCGTCACAACGGGCACTCAGCACTGGCTTTTGGTTTTTTCGATCCTCTACACGCTGGGCAGTCTGTCGTGGCTGATTTTTTCGCCTCTTGATCTGCTGGGAACGATCTACGTCCTCGGACTTATCATGGCCGCGTTTCTCTTGGTCATGACGGCGATGTCGATCTTCGCTGCGCGTCGATTTGACCGGCGCGCAGCGAATGCCTAGACGCCGCGAGCTCCATGAAGGACGCCCCCTTAATCCGCACACGCCGTCGGGTAACGGGAAGCGTGGATCAGGGGGGCGTTCTTCAACAGCTACTTGCCCGATTACCTGAGTTCGTAGTGGTAGAGTTTTCCGTTCGTGCTCACAGCCCACATCCGAGATGAATCGGTGATTGTCAGGACAACCGGAAGGGAATTCCATCCCTGGCCGACCTGCTTCGAGGCACCAAGGGCCCCAGAATTCAAGCCGGAATAGACCAAGAAACGTCCTGCCTGGTTAATGGCAGTGAGGTCGCGGACTCCATCGCCTGTGACATCAGGAATCATATTGAGGCTGCGCATATTATCCCAACCACTCCCCATGACCACGGGGGAGAGGAATCGTCCTCGGCCCGTTGTGATGTACGCGCGAAGACGTCCTGTCGACCTTTCGATTCCGAGCAGCGCAGGGTTGTTGTCGGTGTATTTGTTCACCGCAAAAATTCTGGAGAATATCCCCCAACCGTTCCCGATCACTTGGGTGCTGAGGAATCCACCTTTACCGTTGCCTCGATACAGAAGGAGATCACCGTTGCTCTTGCGACGGGCGATGATATCCGGATTCCCATCGCCATCAAAGTCGACTCCCGCGCTCACCTGGTCAACGAATGTCCAGCCGTGTCCGATTTGACGAGGCATCGCGAAAGTCTTCCCCGTTGTGCTCGAATACAGGTGGAGGGTTCCATCGGTACGCAGCAGGAGCGCATCTTGATGTCCGCGTCCGCTGAAAGCTCCTGCTGAGAGGAGCTGACCGTTATGCCAGCCGACACCGATCTGCTGTGGGGCTGACCAAACTGGGAGATTCTCGGTGTTTGGCTTCGGGGGCTGCGGCGTGGATCCTGACTTGTTGATGGTGATAATTTTCTGTCGAATTGTTGGGAGCTCCGCGTAGAGATTCTTCCCCGGGCACGCCGTATATCCAACATCGCGGTGTCCAGAAACAACGGGGATCGTCAGTGATGCCGTGTTCTTAGCACCGGGAACCACGATCGTTGCGTTCGGATTCGTAATGCCGTGGAGCTTGAGTTTCCACGCCATCACCCGTGCAACAGAGTCAATAATTTCGTTCGTCGCGGGCGCTGTTTCGTAATTTCCCAGCACTGAAATACCGAAAGTCTGGCCGTTGGCTCCGTATGCGTGTGCGCCCATAATTCCTTTGGTCAGGCCGCCTGAGCGTCCTTCCCAGATCCCACCGTACTTATCGACGAGGATGTTGTACCCGATGTCACCCCACCCCAGCGTCACGGCATGGTAGAGATAAATACTCCGGATAATCCCGGGAACCTGGCTCTGCGTGTAGTTATTTGCTCCCGCTGTGTGATGGAGAACGACTCCCTTGACATTCAGAGCCTCGGGTGTCCAGGTCATCTTGGATTCATCGGCTCCCCAGCCCTTTCGGGTGGTGATCGTGAAGCCCTGTCCCGTGTCGTACATGGTCCCCTGCGCGTTGACTCCGGTGGCCGAGTGCAGTGCCGTTGACGTGGAGGAATGGTGTCCGGTGGCTGCGCCGCCCTGTTCGAGGACGCGGTCCGAACCGGGCGTCTGTGCCGGATTGAGCGTGTCTGGGTCAGGCGCAGCGCCGTCCTCGGACTCAGATGCGGTGATCTCAAGAGGATCGGGCATCGTTTCACCTTCGGGGTTAATCACCGTTAACTCTGCCCCGGAAACTACACGTCCATCTGTGGAGGATACGGCCGCCTCGACCTCGTCAACATCAACGATTGCCACGGGTTCCGTTCCAATGACGGAAGGGGACTGACCATTTTCTAAGTGCGCATCCTCTGCTTCAACTTCGGTCCACTCGCTCCACGTGTTGCCGTGACGTGTGCGGTACTCGAATCGCAGGAGCTCGGGATCTTCCCCGGCGGGAACTGTGATGCCGATAATCGCGGACTTGCTCGTCACCGGCTGCTGGATCACTGAGAGACGCTGACGGTCGTCGTTGAGTGTGCCGACCCCATCTTTTTCTTCAGAAGACAAAGGGGTGAGTTCCGACTGCTGTTCGTCGACGAGGGCGACCTGCGCTGCTGGTTGGCTTGTGTAGTCATCAGGAGCCGCGACCTCACTGAGTTCGTTTCGCGTTTCGACGGGTTCAATGCCGAAGTTTTCGTCTGTGGCTGTGGTCGATGCTGCTTGGGAGAGCGCCACGGTCTGTGTCAGGGGAGTATTTTCTGCGGTGGCCAACGCCAGATCAACGTTGTGCGGGCTCTGCGTGGGGTGAACATATGCCCCCGTCGCGACAAGCATCAGGGAGAGCCCTGCTGCTATGAAGCCGGCAGTTGTGCGGCGATTGCGCGTATGTGTATTCCAGTTCATCGGGGCCTTCCACAGATTCAATCCGATTGTTGGCGTACGTCGTGAGGTTTCGTATTGAGACAATCGAGAACTAGTGTGCCACAAGTTTGCTATTGAGGCTAGCGTGTGTGAAATGAAACGAACTGACATTATCAGCTGATGATTCTCGCGGTTCCTCGTGGATGGCACTGAAAAATGATCTGGGGTCGGTATATCTGCTGGTAGAGCCGGGCTTTGATGATCATGTGATCGGAAGTAACGTCGAGAGGTTGCAGATTGATCGACGATGCCGATAGCGTGGTCCGTGGATCATTGGTCCTTGACGAAGGATGGCGGATGAAGCGTCACGCGGTGTCGAATTACCTGAATGCGACGTGGCGAAAGCGCGGTCAGATGAGGAGACGCTGACATGAAAACAATGGTGTTCCACGTGCCCTTTCCATTGAATCGAGCGTCCAACGCCGCCTCTGGAATGCGTCCCTATAAGATGCGTGATGCCTTCGAGGAGATCGGCTACCGGGTGATTGACATCACGGGAAATGGGAAAGAAAGAAAGAGTCAGGCCCGAGCACTTCGTCGGTTTATTGACGGCGGAGGGAAAGTTGACTTTGCCTATTCGGAGTCGGCAACAATTCCCACGCTGCTGACGGAAAAGAACCACCTCCCCACGCACCCCACCGTCGACTTTGGTTTATTCCGCTACCTCAAGAAACATTCCGTGCCCATCGGCTTGTTCTACCGTGATATCTTTTGGCGCTTCGATGACTATCGCAGAGCCGTTAAATGGCCACTGTCTTCAGCGATGATTGCGCTCTACCGCTACGACTTGAGGCAGTACACCAAACTTGTCTCGAAGCTCTACCTCCCGTCACTGAAGATGGGGGCATACGTGCCGATTGTGCCCAAAGACATGCTTGCTGAGCTTCCTCCCGGAGCCCAGATCCGACAATCCGGTACAGACTCACAGAACGCGTCACTGAATCTCTTTTACGTCGGTGGTTTTTCCGGGCACTACCACATGGAAGAAGCGGTCCGTGGAGTCTCTGCACTGACTGGCGTGGATTGGACCATCTGCACCCACAGAGATCAATGGTTGACCAACGAAGAGAGGTATCGTCCGCTCCTAGGCACCAATATCCGCATCGCCGAGGCCACGGGGGAAGAACTCGATCCGTACTATGCCCAGGCTGACATTGGAATGCTCGCAGTTGCCCCCGATGAGTATTGGACTTTTGCTGTTCCCTACAAGCTGTTCGAATACATGGGCAGGGGAATCCCGATCCTCGCATCAAAGGGTACTCAAGCCGCCGCCATTGTCGAGGCTGAGAATATCGGCTGGACCGTTGACTATCGTGCGGAAGAAATTTCACGCGTGCTGAGCCGGCTACGTGATCATCCCGAGGAACTCGCCGAGATGACCCGGCGCGTCAAAGCGCGGGCCGTAGAACACACCTGGGAATCGCGCGCTCGTCGCGTTGCCGCAGACCTGACAGGTCACTAGCGTCCTCACACATCAGTGGCGCCACAGCAGGTCACTAGCGTGACGAGGTCGCGCTCAGGCTTTCACGGTTCCACGTACTAGCGGGGAACCACTGTTCCTTGAGGAATCCAGGAACCCTCAAGGAATAGGTCGCAGTAGATGCCAAGGATTGTGGTTCCGCTGAATAATTTCCGATCAATCTCGCGTGTGCTGAGGTCTCCCGCGAGAGCCTGGAATGCCATTGGATGATCGCGGGAAACTTTCGCAGCGTAGAAACGGTTTAGGTATTTCGTTACGCCCATGAAATCGAAGGATTTCTTGACGAGCTCTTTCATCGTTGGGTTGAGCCGTGCGGCCGGTGCCTCAAAGTTCGGCAGCGAAACCCCCGAGACTTCAGCGAAACGCTCATTGACCATCCGAATGTAGGGTGCGCGATCCACGCCCCACACTTCAGGAGCGCAGGAGAACCACGTGTTCCACGCCTCGGCTTCGAGCATCGGCATCGCCCATTGGAAACCGTAATGTTCATAGGCGCGAACTGAGTTGTTGATGTACTTGGCCTGTCGTTCGAAGAGGTTGTATTGCGTGATGACGCTCGCCCGCTGGTGTGGATTGGCGTCGGGCCAATACTCACGAAGGAAGGCTTCGAGTTTGGCATGCGAATACGCGTTGTGTGCCGGGAAATCTGGGGATGCCTGTAAAACAAAGTGGTGGTGAGCGAGAATCCTCGCCATATCACCCACGGATACGGGAACTTCAGGGGGAAAAGCCCAGAAATCATGCTCATTCCCAACCACCGTGTGTCCGGGGCTGATGACGGCGTGAGGATCAATGTCGGGATCGTCAGCTAATTCCTTCAGCGCGTACCAGTCCTGGATATGGGGGAGTGCGTTGCCGCTCCAGGAATCCTGAAGAAAACTCAGCGTCTCGGGTTGATACCAGTGTGCGTGAACATCATGAGGATCAAGCTGAACGTACTTCCAGGGATAGTCCAACCCCGTTGCGACGAGACGGGAGATCTCTGCTTCAGATGAACCCGCGACTCCATAGGTAAATGCGAGGACGTTGCGAGCTCCAACCTCTCTCAGGAGCGTGAGAATGAGGCGAGAATCTGCTCCCCCCGACAGCGGGATGAGGATCTGATGCCCATTCGCCTGCTCAACCATTCGCGCAGTTGCTTCGCGAAGCACATCAAAGAAGTGTGAATGAAACTCCTCAGGATTCACATCAATTGGCGAGTCACACAATGCCGTGGAATGGGGAGTAACAGTCATCGTGCCGTCTTGACGAAACAGCGCACAGGACCCACTGGGGACGGTTGACACCCCCTCAATGAGAGTATCTGTGCCGGCAACAAATCCAAGATGCCGAAATTCTTCAGCTGCCTCAGTGTTGCGCCGAGGAGAATCCATGAGCGACAGCACGTCGGTAGGGGAAGATGACAGAACGAGTTCACCGTTGATACGAGTATGCAGAATAGGGAAGGAACGCGGCCCATCCGTGATGGCATGAACCTCGTGATCCCGCGTGATGATTGCCGCCCAATTTCCCCGCTGCGAACGAGCCCACTCGACGGGGGAGGCAAAGTCCGTTCCGTGAGGGGACATGGGGAGGGAACTGCGCCACCAGACGTCACCGAAAGAAAACTGGAACTTTGTCCACTTGTGTTCGTCGGCAAGAATCATCAAACTCTCCAGTGCAACGGTCTTTAGAATAGATCGTATCTGCTTGACGGCAGATGGCGAAACGATGGCACAACACACTCAGTGAGACACCCAAACCTCGGAAGGCGTGGCGCCTGACCAGCCATAACGAAACAACCGAAAGATCGATTGATGCATGTTCTATGGACACCCTCGTGGTATCCGATGCCCAACGCCCCACTCAATGGCACTTTCTTCGAGGAACAGGTGGAAATCCTTCGGTCGGCCGGTCACGACGTGGGTGTCTATTGTCTGAGTCCACAATCATTCTGGCAGTGGAGACGAACTCCCACTGTGGTGGATACAGACCGCCACCTCCTTTTTAATACCTTCCCCACCGTTCCCAAAGGCGCGTTGCCTGGCGACTATGCGCTCATCCGACGATATGCACGTGCGGCAGCAGAACAGTACGTGTCGCGCTGGGGAAAACCGGATGTGATCCACGCGCATTCGGTGTTCCCCGGTGTGCTTGTTGCGCAGAACCTGGCAGATCTGTGGGGCGTGCCCTACGGAATCACCGAGCATCGGGGGTCCGTCCTCGATGCAAAGGAAACAACGCCGAGGTTCGCTCGAATCACAGACGCCGTGCGGCGAGCTGACTACCGCTTTGCCGTTTCTCGCGGATTCGCCAACGCCCTGGGTGCCAAGTTCGGTGTCCCTTTCGATGTGGCGGCCCTTCCCGTCCCGGAGCATTTTTTCGACCATGCACTCCACCAACCCCGCACGGGGACGACACGTTTTGTCCACGTCTCGGGCCTGGATCGGTGGAAACGCGTGGAGGAAACGATCGACGCATTGTCCGAGATCCGAGCCGAAGGCCTCAACGTTCAACTGGATATCATCGGTGGTACGCCTGAGCGTGTCGAGCACTTCACAACTTACGTGGGCGACAGGGGACTGTCTGGGAGTGTTTCCGTGCTCGGCCCTGTGAGCAGGGATGACCTTGCTGGAAGCCTCGCTGAGTACGACGTCCTCGTCCTCGTCTCCAGCACGGAAACAGCTGGGATGGTCTTCGCAGAGGCGCAGAGCCTCGGGATCCCCGTCATCGGCTCGTCAACCTTTGGCGGTTCCTTCATGGTGACCCCCACGACGGGAATCGTTGTGCCCATCGATGAGCCAGAAGCGCTCAAAGATGCGATGCGAAAGTTTGCGTCGGGAGAGGTCTCACTGAATCCGCAGAGCGTGCGCGATGAGGCACGCAGTCGTTTCTCAGCCGATGCTTTCGCCGCGCTCCACAACGAGATCTACACGCAAGCCGTCAAGGATCACTCGGCATCCGAGGGGTCGAGCAGCCCGGCTAATTGAGCCTGGTGAGCGAATCCTTCAGCCTGCGAGGTGAGTTCGTCAAAGGTGCCCTGAGCAACGAGGCGACCTGACTCGAAGTAGAACAGGGTGTCATAGTCCTTGATCGTCGACAGCCGGTGCGCAATCGATATCAGCGTGATCTCCCCCCGGAGGTTGTGCAGAGCCTGAGCAATCTCGGCCTCGGTTTCAGTGTCCAAGGCACTCGTTGCCTCATCAAGAACGAGGACGAGCGGGTTGGAATACAGCGCGCGCGCAATGCCCAGGCGCTGACGCTGACCGCCCGATAACGCCATGCCGCGATCCCCGACGGAGGACTCAAGGCCACCTGTACGCTGCTGGACCGTGTCCCACAGCTGCGCTTGAGTGAGGCTTAAGACAATGCGATCCCGATCGATGACCCCTTGCCATGACAGGGCAATGTTTTCCTCAATCGTTCCATCGAAGAGCGCGACCTCCTGGGGAACATAGCCGATCCGGTGACGCCAGTTCTTCAACACCTCAGGCAGGGGATGATCATCGAGGAAGATCTGTCCGCTATCGGGTTCAAGGAGTCCGAGGACGAGGTCGACCAGCGTGGACTTCCCCGACCCGGATTCTCCAACGAATGCCACGGAAGACCCCAACGGGATCGTCAGGGACACATCATCGAGAGCGGGACGCTGCTGCGTTGGATACGTGAAGGTCACGTGTTCGAGGCGAAGCTCCTTGGGGTGCGAAACCGGAGTTGTTCCCTGATTGACCGGTTTCGCCGCCCGGTATTCTTGAGCTTCATAGATGTCTTTGATCACCGTGTCCACCTGAGCGGTGTTGGCGTTAATGATGTTCATCGTGGCTTGGAATCCCGTCAGTGACGGAATGATCCGCATCCCGGCAACAGCGAAGAGGACGACGGCGTTAATCACCTGGTCCATTGAGTGATAGATGACGAAATTCACCAGGCCGATGATGAGGAATCCGCCGATGAGGGCTGCGTCGAGGACGAACTTGGGAACACCGCTGTAGAACTGAATGTCCGCGCGAGCATCCGTTGCGCGCTTGCGGTGCTTGCCAACCACGGCCTCGACCTCGTCAAACTTGTCACGTAGCGTGATCTCTTTGAGAGCTCCCACCATGTCGGTCATGAGGGTGGCGGTCTTGAAGGAATACTCAACGTTAATTCGGCCGGCATCCGTCGTGTATTTCGAGAGCCTGCGGTAGAGCACCAGGGCGATGAGGCCGAGATAGCTGACGGTGACCAATGCGGTAATGGGTTGAACGAAAACCAACGTGAGCGTGATCCCGACCGAGGAAATGAGGAGGCTGGGAACGTTGAGGAGCGGAAAAATTAAGCCGGCGTTGATCGCTGCGATGCCGATGTCCACCATGCGCACAAGCTCGGAGGTTGTTCGGCTCAAGCGAGCGATCCACGGGGCTCCCAGATACGCGTGGAATAGATGATTCCCCAGTTGAAATTCATATTCGGCGAATTTTCGGGTTGCCAGTCGCTGCTGGATCAAAGACAGCGTTGACTTCGTCAGGATGATCAGCGAGATCACCAAGATGACGTAAATGTACTGGGAGGGACCGAAGCGTCCGACCAGGGGGATCGAAATGTCCTGCGCATTGATGATCGCCGACAGTGAGAGGGCCAGCGTGATCACGGCAACCGTGTCAAGGATCGTCAAAATGACGGAGATCGCGACGAACGTCCAAATGTAGGGCACCGCACCTGCGGGGAGGAACGGAAGGAGTTCCCGAAACTGCTTGAGGCTCTTATTCATAAGGAGACCGTGGGTTCGATTCAGTCGATGAATAGATGGTGCTCGTTATTCTAAGGGGAATCTCTCGCAAGAATCGGCTTGAGCCTCCGGATGGGGGACGAGGACGATTGCGAGTTCACACCGCGAAGCGATGGAACGGGGATGTGTCGGGGCGGTGCAAGGAACACCTCATGCCAGACTAGACTCAGCACAGACAATCAATGAAGGAGTAAGTCGGAATGCGTATCGCTGTTGTTGCACTCGGAAAGATCGGACTTCCGTTGGCTGTGCAATTCGCTCGCCAGGGACATGACGTCGTTGGTGTCGATGTATCGCAGCAGACAGTCGATCTGGTGAATGAGGGGACGGAGCCATTCCCCGGCGAGGCACACCTCCAGGAATACCTCAGTGAGTTGGTACCCTCTGGCAAGCTTCGGGCAACAACCGACTACGGCGACGCCATCCCGAGGGCTGACGCAGTCGTCCTCGTTGTTCCGCTTTTCGTTGACGAGGAATCGCGCCCCGACTTTGGCTGGATGGATGCCGCCACAAGGTCCCTGGCCAAACACCTGACACCGGGCACGATTGTTTCCTACGAAACGACCCTGCCGGTTGGGACCACTCGTGGGCGCTGGAAGCCCATGCTTGAGGAAATCTCAGGCCTGAAGGAGGGTGAAGATTTCCACCTGATCTTCTCGCCTGAACGTGTTCTCACGGGTCGTGTTTTCCAGGATCTGCGTCGCTACCCGAAGCTCGTTGGTGGCCTCAACGAAGCGGGAACTCAGGCGGGAATCGCGCTGTATCAGCAGCTCCTTGAATTCGATGAACGTCCCGATCTGCCCCGCCCCAACGGCGTGTGGGACATGGGCAGCGCCGAGGCCGCGGAGATGGCGAAACTTGCAGAAACCACCTACCGTGACGTCAACATCGGCCTCGCCAATCAATTTGCCGTCTACGCAGACAAGGTGGGGATTGACGTTTACCGCGTCATTGACGCGTGTAATTCTCAGCCCTACAGCCACATTCACCGTCCCGGAATTGCCGTTGGTGGTCACTGCATCCCCGTGTATCCGCGCCTCTACCTGTCGACCGATCCGGATGCGACCGTTGTGTCGACCGCCCGCTGGTACAACGCCGACATGCCCGAATATGCGGTCTCTCGCGTCGAAGAGATCCTCGGTGACCTCAAAGGGATGAAGATCGCCGTCCTCGGTGCCTCCTATCGCGGTGGGGTGAAGGAAACGGCGTTCTCCGGAGTGTTCGCCACCGTCGATGCCTTGGTTAAGCGCGGTGCGGTCGTTGCCGTTGAAGACCCGATGTATGCCGATGAGGAACTTGAGGCCTTTGGTTGGTCCCCCTATCACATCGGCGATCAGGTGGACGTCGTCATCGTTCAGGCAGACCACAGGGACTACACGACTCTCACTCCTGCTGACTTCCCCGGAATCACACTGCTCTTCGACGGTCGCGGAATCACCGACGCCTCCCTGTGGACAGGGGTTCCGCGTCTGACGATCGGTGGAGGTCGCTGAGGAGTTTTCCGCTGTGGGGTCACATGAAGCGGTGAACACAATTGACGCATGAGAAAGGGACGAATGAGGTCATGAAAACTGGCTTGGGCGCTCGCGGTCGCGGATTCTGGACGATCTGTCTGACGCTACTTTTCTTCGTCACGGGCGTCGCCTGGGCGTTCAGTTCGTCAACCGGGACCTCCCCCGACAGTGACTACCATCTGACGAGCATGTGGTGTCCCAAAGGTCTTTCTGTTTCATCGTGTGATGAGCGCATCGTGAACGGAACTCCCACGGTTGTGGTCCCCGGATCGGTGGCCAATTCCTCGTGTACCGCATTCAAGCCGAATGTCACAGGTGCGTGTTCTCTTGCGATTTCTGATCAACCTGAACGCACGAGCCGTTACGATCACGGATCGTATCCTTATGGCTACTACGAATTTCACCATCTCTTCGTCAATTCCAACCTGAACGTCATGGTGTTGACGATTCGTATCGTCAATGTGTTGATCGCAGCCGTTATTCTCGGGGCCTTGGGGTGGTTGCTTCCAACGCATCTGATCCCCGGATTCCTTTTTGCCATCATCGGAGCGTGGATTCCCAACGGCATCTACTTCATTGCGTCGGTGAACCCGAGTTCGTGGTCAGTCACGGGAATGTTCGCGGTCGCAGTGGGTTTAACCGGCGTATTGACAACGAGGGGAAGCAAGAGAATCGGACTGACAGTCGTCACCGCTGTCGGGTCGCTGCTGTGCGTGGCGAGTAGGGGAGATGCCACATTCCTCACCGCCGTTGTTGCCGTGGCAGTGGCCGTGGTGTTCCATCGGAGAATTCTGCGCGACTGGAACTGGACGGTCCCTCTCGGTGTTTTCCTCGTCGGTATCGTCATGTTCCTCCTGGGCAAGCAGAAGGAAACGCTCTTCGCTGGTGGGGAGAGTACCGGAGCTCATGCTCTTGGAAGCGCCGCAATCGGTGCGGTATCAACGAATGGTGCGACGATGGGTGCGATTGCGGCCACCGCAGCGCCCGAGCGACCGGGTTTCCTCAGGCTGTTCCTCATGAACATCCTGGAGTATCCCAACTACTTCGCGGGATTCTATGGAAGCAATTCCGGAAAACTTGGATGGATGGATGTGCAGCTCTACCCATTCGCCATCTACGGCATGTACTTTTTCTTCGGGATTCTCCTGGTCATCGGCCTACGCACCTTCGTCTGGTCACAGGCCCTCGCAGCGTTGATGATCCTCTCAACAACTGTGGTGATCCCCGCTTACTTCATGGCGATCCGCGGAATCCTTGCGAACGGATATTTCCAGCCTCGGTACATGCTGCCGATGCTTGCGGTATTTCTTTTCTTCTGGCTAGCTGACATGCAAGCCACGGAAGAATCGGTTGACACTGATGGCGCCTACGTCAGCGGTCCCCTTCATTCGTGGAATTTTTCCTCACTTCAGCTGGGAGTCGCATGTGTATTTCCGATTCTCGTCAATACCTTCGCTTTGCGCTCAGTGATTAATCGCTACACCTTGGGGGCACGCAACCCCAAGCTTGGACCGATCGACACCAATACCTGGTGGTGGAATATCCCGGTTCCTCCATCCGCAGTCTGGGTGGTGGGATCTGTAGGGTTTATCGTGGCCGTTGCTGGAATCCTCATCATCATGCGCCGACTTGGTATCGTCGGATCCAAAGGCTTGCAGCAGAGCTCGTGAGTGAAGACTGGCCTCACCTGGATGTATCGCTGAAAGAATCTGTGGTGTGCTCAGCGTGAGCGAGTTTCGGATCTTGAAATCTGAAAATCAGGATTCCTGCGCATGCGATCGCTACTGCGAACACGGCAGAAACGCAGAGCCACAGTGTCATCGGTGACACCGGAATGTTCCACCACCATTCAATTGTCGAGTCGATGTTGAGAATGTTCGTCTCGCCCAGCCCCCTGACGTAGCGCGTGATCACAGCGTGTAACTGCATAGCGTGTCCAGCGGTGAAGGCAGAAGCGATGAGGACGAATTGAGGAAGGGACACGAGCTGTTGACGTGGGCGATCAGCAGCGTAGAGCATCCACAGGAGAGGAGCGAGCAGGGGGAGGATATAGCGGGCCTGATAGCCCGATAGGCCAGGGAAAGCTCCGATGGTTCCAAAAACGATGGGGATACCGCACAGAGCGCCAGCAACCATGAGCGATGCCATCCATTTGTGCCAGCTTCCGCCGCGCAGTCCCAGCATCAACGTGGCGCCAGCAGCAACGAGGAAGAGGAAGACAGCCGATGCGTTGATGGGGATGTCGAGCCAACCGAGAGTCTGGCCGTGTGAGTAGAATCCGCCGAAAAGCGAGGGAACGCGGGCGAGGACATTCAATAGGGAGGTGTTCTCTTGCGGGGTCCCGGCACTGAGATTGTTTGACTGGGCAACGACGAACATGTTGAAGACACCAAGAATGCTGAGCACAGCTAAGGCGATGCCATTGATGCGCAGCGTTCGATTCCATCGGATAGCAAAAAGCAGGCCCATCGAGACAACAAAGATGTAGAAAGAAGCATCCGGTCGTGAGGCGAAACAGAGGGCTGCTCCAATAGTTGCTAATGCCAGGAGAATCCACCGACGCAGCCCTTGAGTGCGCGCCGACATCAGCATGGCCACGGTATAGGTGAAAACTCCGGTAATTGACCAGGAACTTGGGTTATTTGTTGAAATCAGGTACATGCCCAGGGGAATCCAGGACCCGATGAGTGCAATGAGGAGGGGCGGGAGGTATTTCTTGGGCATGAGAACGACGATTGCGCTCATGAGAATAGCTGCAATGAGGACGTTGATCAGGCGCATCGTGATGACAGACGCACTGATGTTATCGGTGATAAAGAGGTGATGGAATGCGTAATATGCACCCGGATACTGGCCCGTGTTGTATCGAGGAGTCCACACCGTGAGATTCGGATCAACATGCGACGAACACGCTGCCGAGAGCGTTGGTACCCCGGCAAAACATCCGGGGGTGGCGTAGACCGGCTGGGGAACGCCGACGGTCATCACGCCGTCGACTATTCGTGACGGGCAGGAATCTTCTCCCTTTGGGCACCAGATACTTGTCAGGTGAAAGTCATCGTCCGGTGATCCGCCCACAGGTGAAGAAATGGCCCATCCGGCACCGATCACGAGGATGCACAGGAGAAGTAGACCTCCGGTGATCCACGAAAAACTCCGATTCTTGACGAAAGAATTCTTTGTGCTCATTGACTCGGCAGTGGGGTGTAAGCGCATGGTTTGATAACCTCCGAAGTCGTGCCGATGAGTTGCCGTTATGATACAAGAAAAATGCGTGAATTTAGAGGATTGTTACAATCGCCGAAAAATGTATATTTCAATAAATTATCCGGGTGAAATACCTATTGATCCGCGAGTTTTCCTATTCGTAGTCCCGAGCGAACAAGCAGCATGGAGACAACAAATGCGACGACGGATGCGACGACGAATCCTACGGCCCCGCGAATTTCTGGGCGTGCAGGAAAGAACTGAATGGACACGACCGTTAAGAGCAGCGTCGTGGCCCACGTCAGCATCACGTGGGCGTAGTTGCCGAGGGAAACGAGGGTCGAAGCCAGAAGGAGCGCACCTGCGAGGACGACAGTTGCCGATAGCAGGAGGGAGACGAGCCACGCTGGAGCAGCGTAGTGTGGCCCAAAAACCAGTGTGATGAGCCACGGGCCGATTAACCAGCCGAGCAGTGCAGTGGGGACTAGTGCTCCGGCGATTCCGAGCCCAAGCGTGACTTGTTGTCGTGACAGATCCGTTCGGCGTCCTTCGCGAATCGCGCGGGACGTGTACGGAATGACCAACGCCTGGATCGGCGACATGAGAACTAAAGGAACCCGTGAAATGGTGATTACTGAGAATAAGACTGCGAGTCCCATCGAGGATCCGATCGTGGCCGAGACAACTGCTGGGTATCCCGTGAGTACACATGCGAGAAGACCATTTGCTCCCGTCAGGACGAGTGCATTACGGATCGTCTCTATGAGCGAGGTCGGGAGCAAGCTCATCGGATGAGGTGGTTCATCTCCCCGAGGCGACGGATCGCTGGTCGACGGGAGTGCGGGGGCGGGTTGAGAGGTGAATCGGCGGATGATGCCAGCGAATGGAACCCAGGCGAATGAACCGATGACGGTTGCGCACACTGCAAGGTGAAGATTTGCGTTGACGCCAATGACAACGCAGATCACGAGGATAACTAGACGGGCGAGAGCTTCAATGAGAATAACTGCCGCATAGTGACATTCGCGTTGAAAGCCGAGAAGGGTGCCGCGGAGGGCGAATTGGATGATGAATCCGAAATATGCGATTGCGACAAGAGTGAGTAGGAGAGAATCGCGGAGAAAAATTGTGTGCCAGCCGAAAAATCCGAGTGGAACGAGGACGAGTGCCGTTCCGACAGCAAAGATCGCGATGAAGTGAAAGATCTCGTGCCCTTCGTGGGTGACGTTTTCGTGGGCGAATGAGATGCGGCGCGCTGCGTGCTGTTCGATCGAGGAGAAAACTGAGCCGCCAGCAAAAATTACTCCCCAGAGAGTGATGAAAGCGGCGTTGTCGTTAGGTGTGAGCCACCGCGCGGTGAGGCCGAGAAAGACGATGCCGAGTGCGCTCGCCAATCCCAGTGCGATACCAATGATTCCAATCTGTTTCACGTAGCGTCACGTCGATTCCGCTGGATCAAACGTAGACCGCGCACCGCTCCGGCTGTGAAAAAGACCGAGAATGGAAAACTCAGGACACCCACTGCTGTTGCTTCACGAGGATGAGCGCCGCACGAGCGGGAGATGAAACCCCCGAGAATACTCAGACCGACTGTCATTGAGAGGAAGGACTTGGGGAAACGGAGAGCGAAAAGCCCCGTTCCCGTGACCGCGAGAGTGAGGAGCGCTAAATACTCAGGGGCGCGACGAGGATCGGTGAGGTAGCCATCGACGAAAGTCGTCCCTCGGTAATAGCACTGACGGACCCATTTCTTCGCACCCTCTTTTCCCCAGTAGCGGCACGAGGCCTGTGGTGAGAGTCGGATTCCTGGGCTTTGAGCCAGGCTTCGCAGCAGAAGGGTGTCGTCTGACCTGAGCTGAGGATCGTCGATGAGACTCTCATAGCGTTTCATTGCGTCACCAAGCAGCACCCGGGGAACGAGAAAGGCTCCCGTTCCTTTGGGGTGACGATCGAAATTCTGCTCATCTAAGAGAACTTCTTGCCGATCTCTAAAGTAGTCACGCCACCAGATTGCAGTGAGCCCCATCCAAAACGCGGCGGTGAGTGACGTGCGATTCGCTAAGTGAACATCGAGGTTCCAGATATCTTCATGACGCTGTTCAACTCGATGACGGAGGAAACTCAGGCACTCCTCATCGAGGGCGACGCGCGCATCAAGGAGGAGGACATAATCTGTCACCGCATGGCGCAGCCCGCGTTCTCGGGCAGCGAATCGTCCTCGGTTTTCCTGGCGAAGAAGGAGAACGTCGGTGGCTTCTGCTAGCTCGCTGAGAATGTGAGCATCTCGGGAATCGGACCCGTCGTCAACCACGATGAGTCGATGCGAAATTCCCGCACGACGTGCGCTATTGCGCAATGCGTTGAGTGAACGAATCACCGCGTCGCCCTCGTTAAAGACGGGCATGATGACGTCAAGGGAATCAAGGTGAGGCATTGTCATGCATTCCATACACTGTCGATCTCGTCGACGATGATCTTCGAGGGCTGAAATTGATCGAGGCACGGCGGTCGTCGGAATGTCTCCCATTCCTGAAGGAAAGTGTTGAGGGTGTCAATGTTTTGACCCGTGAGGAGGACGTTCTGCCCGATTCCTTGGTCCTGTTCGGAATGAGTCCGGTGAATGGCGCACGGAATACCCAGCGCAGCGCACTCTGCTTGGAGCCCACCCGAATCGGTGACGACGAGAGACGCTCCCATGAGTATCGACTGGAAGGTTCTATACGAGGACTTATCGATACGACGGAAGTGATCATCGAACACATTTTCCAGATCGTATTCGTGCAGGCGTTCACGCTCGGATTTCCCGATGAGGATCACGAGTGGAAACTGTCGTGAAAACTCTTTGAGTGCGTAGAGAACATCACGATATGCGTCGCGATCGCGAACAAGCTCGAAGCGATGCAGAGTGACCAAACCGTAGCGCGCAGGGAGGTTAAACGCTGTGGGACGCAAGGAATCGCGCACTTCGCGAAGGGAATCGACGACGGTGTTCGCGCCGGTACAGATGACTTTGACGCCTTTGCGAGTGGCGACCTTGGCGAGATTGGCAACTTCACGTGACGTGGGAGCGAAATGAAGGTGAGCGAGACGTCCGACGATGCGTCGGTTGATTTCTTCGGGGAATGGGCTCCACATGTTTCCCGTGCGCATTCCGGCTTCAATGTGACCAACTTGTGCGCCGAAAATCCTGCCGATGAGCGAACCGATGACCGTTGTGAAGGTGTCTCCATGAACCAGGACAATTCCCTGGTGCAGCTCGGACTTGATGAGCCTGCGGTTCTTGGCCACGGATCGTCCGATCGACAAGAGCCATCCGGGTACTTGACGAACACTGACCACTCCTCGGGCATGAGCGTCATCGACGAGGAGAAGTTCGGGTTGCTCGATGCTCAGATCCGCAAGTGTTTCGGCAACGCCGTCGCTGTGCTGAGCAGTGCTCCAGTATCCGTAGCGTCGGCCACGACGTTTCAGCTCATGCATCACCGGAGCGATCTTGATCAGCTCGGCTGTTGTTCCTGCGATGAAGATGATTCTCCGGCTCATCGATGGGAGTCCTCTGCGTTGTTCTGTTGCGCGGGGTGTTCAAGGGAGTGCAGGCGCCCCGCAAGGCTTCTGAGTTCTTCGGCTTGAAGAGTGATTTCTTCTGCGAGTTTTCGCCGTTCCTCATAGAGCGTCGATAAGTCCACGCTGAGTTGAAGGATCATGAAGAGAAGGACAATTGCGGCGACGAATAATCCAAGGTTGAGCGGGACAACGATGCCGAGGAGTCGAGCAAACCAGTCGAGGATGTGCGGATAGATACTGACGAGGACCATTCCACCCGCGATGATGATCCACCACAGTGCGTAGCGTTCTCGCATTCCGGCGTTTCGGATTCCAAGGACGACGGAAAGAAGAACGAGTGCCGAAAAAATGAGACCGAGAAGGTAGGTTGTCACCATGTTCGCTCCTTTCCGACGTCGGCTGTTGGCACCGAGTGGGAAGACGACTCACGTGTGGCATCAGAACGGTCTGTGGAGGGACTTCCAATTTTCATGGGAGGTCGCGTTAATGCAATGCTCAACGACATCGTTGCTCGGATCAGCTGAATGAGAGATCGAATGAAGCCGTGGGAAGGCTCTCCGCCTGCCCTGGGACGCATGGTGACACCAACCTGTCTGACTTTGAGACCGGATTGGGAGGCAATGACAAGTGCCTCAATGGTGTCACCCAAATATGCTGAAGGATAATGACGTGAAAAAAGTTCAAGAGCTCGACGTGAATAGAGCTTAAAGCCCGACGTTGTATCGGTGAGGCGAGTGCGGCACACCCGGCTGAGGGTCATCGAGAGAAATGACATGGCCCATCGCCTCGGTCCGCGGATGGTATATGTTCCAGGTTCGGAAAAACGGGCACCGATGACAACATCGGCGTTGTCAGATATGTGTTTTTCGTAGAGAAGTGAAATATCTTGGGGATTGTGCTGGCCGTCAGCGTCTAGCTGAACCGCATATGAATACCCGTGACGAACGGCGTATTGAAAACCGGTTCGCATTGCACCGCCAACGCCCAGATTAAATGGCAATTCAAGAACAGGAACACCTCTTTCGCGGGCCACCGTCGCGGTAGCGTCCGTGGAGCCGTCGGAGACAACGATGACGTCGCAGCGGGAGGAGAATGAACGAAGATGATCCAATACTGAACCAATGACGTCTTGTTCATTCCACGCCGGCATGATGACTAAAATCCGCTCGGATTCAGATTCTCTTGCCTTCCAGCTGCTCGCCTGATCATTCTCACGTGGCTCATGCGAATGATCTGTGCAACGATCAGCGTTCCCAGGGGGTCGTTGGGAATCCCGCATGATCGTTGTCTCCGGTTGCTCGATTCGATGAGTAAGTCCGTTCTCATTATGCCAGAACGTCTATTCATCATTGAGCATGTGGAAAATTACATCAGCGGCGCCAAGAAATACCACTCTCGCTAATTATTGAACATTGAAATATATTTCCAGTCAATTACGCGTTGACCAGCGATTGAACATACTCTTCCAGACGCTTCATTGAATTCTCCGGAGTGAAACCCGTGGCCTCGATCTTTGTCAGATTCAGCACCGAATTCAATGGACGCGGGGCCACGTCTTGCCCGGCGAAGTACTCCTCGGTGGAAATCGGCGTGACGGCATCACCGGGGTGTCCGGCAAGCTCGAAAGTCCGACGGGCGACATCCGCCCACGACACAACCGGGCCTTCGCCCGACAGGTTGTACGTGCCGACGGGAGCCTGCGAGGAGATCAGGTGAATGATTCCGGCAGCCAAATCTGATGTGAACGTCAATCGGCCGATCTGATCGGAAACGACTCGCGGCGAAATACCCCGCTGAGCCAAGGACACCATCGTCTTGACGAAATTCTTCCCATCGCCAACAACCCAGCTGGTGCGCACGAGATAATGCCGGGGAACGGAACGGATCGCAGCATCTCCGCCGGCCTTTGACTGCCCATAGACACCCAGAGGAGATGCGGGCTCGTCCTCGTCGTGGGGTCCCGTGGATCCGTCGAAGGTGTACTCGCTGGAAATATGGACGAGGAGGAGGCCGCGCTGCGAGGCAATACGTGCAAGGTTCGCCGGCCCCGTGGCATTTGCTTTCCACGCCTGGGGTCGCCCTTGGGCGGTTTCAGCACCGTCGACATTCGTCCACGCGGCAGCGTTGATGATGATGTCATATGACGCCCAGTCGATCGTGTCCAAAGAGGCGGCATCGGAAATATCGACCTCGGGAAGGTCAACTCCCGTGACCTCGAAGCCGGCTTGGGGGAGCTGTCGAAGCAACTCACGTCCCAGCTGGCCCTTTGCCCCGGTCACAAGAACCCGACGGACCGAGGACGACGGGAAAGGAGAGACCGCAGACAGTTGCGGATGCTGCGCGTCCTTTTCGGAGGTGATTGCGTTCGACAGGGGGATCGGCCATTCGATAGCCACCGTCGGATCGGCGAGATTGACGAAGGTGTACTGCGCGTCGGGGGACCAGTGGTCATTGACCAGGTACGTGTAGGCGGTGTTCGGTTCAAGCGTCTGATAGGCGTTGCCTACCCCGCGAGGAACATAGATCGCGGTGTCCGGCGTGATTTCCGTGGTGTAGACGGAGCCGAATGAGGGGCCTTCTCGCAGATCCACCCAGGCTCCAAAGACGCGGCCGGCGGCCACGGAAATGAACTTGTCCCACGGTTCGGCGTGGATCCCACGTGTCACACCGACATCGTCATTGAACGAGATGTTGTTTTGGACGGGATGGAAGTCCGGCAGCCCCAGCGCAACCATCTTTTCGCGCTGCCAATTCTCCTTGAACCAGCCGCGACGATCCGCATGAACAGTCAGGTCGATGTGGAGCAACCCCGGGATCGGGGTTTCATGGATCGACAAAGGACGAGGAGAGGTGGCGGCCATGAGCGTCTAATCCCTTTCGACAACTGATGTGTCCGACGTCGTGCGGCCAGAGCGGCTCGACGGCGTGTCAGGCAGTGCGAAGCCGGTCTTCATTCCGACGAATGGACAACGCTTAGATCCTAGTCGACAGGTGGAGAGTGCGTGAGTGGAGCGCGTGGTGAGTGTGATTTCCGCTGGATGTAGAGGATAATGGCCCGCGACACATGAATGAACGCCCTCGTGGGCACCGAAGCATCTGGATGCGGCAGGCGATAGCTGAAAGGACCCCCAATGAAAGGCATTATTCTTGCCGGAGGCTCCGGCACCCGCCTCCACCCGATCACGTTGGGCACATCGAAGCAGCTGCTGCCCGTGTACGACAAGCCGATGATTTACTATCCGCTGTCCACGCTTATGCTCGCGGGGATCCGTGACATCCTCGTCATCACAACGCCCCACGATCAAGAGAGCTTCCGCAGGCTCCTCGGCGATGGTTCCCAATTTGGAATCTCGCTGTCCTACGTTGTCCAGCATGAGCCCAACGGACTTGCGCAGGCCTTTGTTCTGGGTGCTGATCATGTGGGAACGGACTCGGCCGCACTCGTTCTGGGAGACAATATCTTCTACGGTCCGGGAATGGGTGAGAGACTGCGGCGTCACACGAACCCGGACGGGGGAGCGGTCTTTGCCTATCACGTGGCTGACCCCAGTGCCTACGGTGTCGTCACCTTCGACGGGGAATTCAACGCCCTGGCAATCGAGGAAAAACCCACAAATCCGCAGTCGAACTACGCGGTTCCGGGACTGTACTTCTACGACAATTCCGTTGTTGAGATCGCGAAAAACCTCAAACCGTCGGCGCGTGGTGAGTACGAGATCACCGACATCAACAAGGCATACCTGGAGGCAGGAAAACTCAAGGTCGAGCTGCTGCCCCGCGGGACCGCCTGGTTAGACACGGGAACTTTTGATTCGTTGACGGACGCAACGAACTTCGTGCGCACCGTCGAGGCTCGCCAGGGAATGAAGATCGGCGCACCCGAGGAGGTGGCGTGGCGGATGGGATTCCTTTCCGACGACGAGCTTGTTCAGCGAGCGCAGCCACTTCTCAAATCTGGGTACGGGAGCTACCTCGTTGCTTTGGTTGAGCAAAAACGCGACCTCGAAGAACTCACCAAGATCCGTTAAATGCCCGTCTACGAATCCTGCTCCATCTGACGCAGAATCCGTTTCGCTGCGCGGCGATACACCTCGGTTGGGCCACCCAGCGCCCAGTAATCCTTCACCAGTTGCAGATCTTCGGAGAGTGTTCGCTGGCGATCCGGGATGAGAATCGACATGTCAGCGAGCTCCTGGCGGCTTCGAGCAAGGGGAGCATCGGGCGCTCGACGCGGACGTTTGAGGAAGTCAACGATCGGTTCGAGGGCGCGCGACCAGCGGAACTGCTCGCGGTAGCGTTCGATATTCCTCTGCATTTCTGAGGCAACGCCGTCCTCGTATAGCACCTTTTCCAGTGCGTCAGCCAGCGCCTGGGGATCCTCGGGGGGCACACCGATGCCGATCCCTTCAGAGTCGAGGACGTTGCCGAAAGAATCGCCGGTTGTTGCAACGATGGGCAGACCGGTCCACAGGTAATCGAGGATGCGGGTACGGAAAGACAACGCGGTCTCAACGTGCTCAAAGTGGGTTGACACTCCGGCATCCGCGTCGAGGAGGACATCGGCCCGACGATCGTAGGGCACCCATCCGGAGTTGAAGAACACGAAACGATCCGTCAGTCCGAGTTCTCGTGACAGTTCCTGAGTCTGCCACGCAACCTTCATCTCCGGTACACCCGGATTCGGATGCTTGAGGCCCATGAAGTACAGACGAATATCGGGGTGCGTCGTGTGCAGCAGATCGATTGCTCGCACGAGGGTGAGGGGATCAAACCAGTTGTAAATGCCGCCGCCCCAGATGATGACCTTGTCATCCATGCCGATCCCGGGAACGACCCCGCGGATGCCGTGTTCGAGTTGAACAGGAGCGGCGTCCTCGACCCCGAAAGGAACAACAGAAATCAACGAATCAAGACCGACCTCGGCCTCAAGGGTGAGCCGGTTGACGCGCCCAAGCGCCGCGAGCTGCCCGAGCCAAAAGTCTTTTTGCTTGAGTGAAGCGCAGACAAAAAAGTCACCGCGAGCCAGCTGCTGATTGAGCAGAGTCGTCACATTTGCAATCTGCGTCTTGCGGCCCGATTCCCCCAGGTCCTTCGCCTGTTCGAGCTGCTCAAGATGCATGGGGTCGTAGATGTCGGCGATGAGGATCTTGTCGGAGTCGCGAAGCCAGGGAGCTTCCTCAAGGAGTGACCCCTGGAAAAGGATCGCGTCAGCCCAGTCGGTATGGGGACGCAGTTTCTTGTCACGCGCGGCAACGATCTCGTAATTCGGATCCGTGACGTCTTTGACGCCCGAGGTCGACACGAGCCGAACGGTATGCATCGCCGATAGGGCGTGCGCGATATGCCGGGCACGAATCGCCGGGCCAGCGAGCTTCTCAGAGATTGGGTCACCCGTGACCACAAGAACGTTGAGATGAGGCTGGACAAAGTTGGCGTAGCCCCACAGCTCGGCCGCATGCTGATCCGTCAGGGCCTCGAAACCCGGGCGGGACGAGGACGAAAAGGCCGCAGCGCTCAGATCTGCAAACTCATCGTCGGGGCACACACGCAGTGCCTGGATGCCCACACGCTCATTGAGCAACTCATCGAGATGACTGGCAAACACCGAGACAGCATGGGAATCGAGAGCAGATGCGCGGGAGAGAGCCGGTGCCAGCAATCGATCGCGGAGCGTATCATCGGCGTTCCTGACAATGACAGCGAGGGCGCTGATGAGTGCATCCGACAACGCGGGTGCGGGAGAGTGCGAGGCTTCGTGGGCACGCTCCCCTTCGGCCCGAGAGGCCTCGGCGTGCGTGGCTGAAAGCACGGAGCCTGAATCTGTTGGTGGCGCGCTAGGGGGCGCCACAGCAAGAACATGATGCCCGGCAAGGTTCGCGCGCCATCCGAAATCGATGTCGTCGTACACGCCTCGCAACCCCTCATTGAGGCCGCGGAGAGCGCGGAATTCCTCCGTGCGGACAACCATCGCCTCACGCGAAGGGAAAAGAACCCGCCCTTTGACCGCCGCTGCGGGATCAACAACAGTGACCGCAATGGCATCGGGATTGTCTGCGAGCATACGCACCCCGGTGAACACCCAATCGAGCTGAGCCGGTGCCGATCTTCCCAGGACAGCGAACATCTGCCCGCGTGCCTCGTGAGCAGCCCTGTTGACCCCCCGGGAAAACCATGCGGGAACTAAAGAGCCTTCGCGGGGAACAACGATCGTGCGAACCTGAGCAAAACGGGAGGTGAGAGCAGCGGGAAGGGGCGCCGCGTCGTCCTCGGCAATGATGAGCAGCTCAGCATCCAGAGGAACGCACGGATCGCATGAGCCGTCGGGGGAAAGCTCAGCAGCCCGAGAGAGAGCGGAATCCTCGGCGGTGGACGAGGCGTGAGACCCGGACGCACCGAGCGGCTGCGTACCCGTCAACGTGTCAAGGAGAGTGCCAGCTTCGGATGAGAGGGAAGTGATGATCGACAGTTGCATGTCAGCGGCCCAATCTCTGAGTGGATGAACCCACGCCCAGGTACAGCATGGCCTTCTGCGCGACGTTTGACTGCGCCCCGCGGTTGGGGAAGAACGTTGAGGTCACGCCCGCCCAACGCCGTGGCGCCGCGCAGAACCCAGCGAGCTGTACGCCGTCGGGATCAACGGCGATGAACGAATCCAACGACGGATCCTCATCGTAGGATTCCGTTGAGATACGGCGGGTTCCGGCAAGCATTCCCAGGAGGAAATCCCGTTCGGACTGGGTGGGCGCGATCGTGAAGTCGGCGCGTTCAAGGAGGAGACGCAGCTCTGGTGACGGGTCCATTCCACGGTCAGCAGGGAAGAAAGTGTCGAGGATGGGGGTGGGTGTCAGGTCGGCTGCAACGGGGATTTTCGACGTGACGACCTGGGGGAACATGCTGAGTGTTGTTCCAAGGAAAACGACGGCATCAAAGTCCTCCGCAAGGAGCCCCCGAGTGTCATCATCGGGGACATTCACCCGGGTCACGCTGGCTTCAGATGCCTCAAGCACACCTTCGAGCCCATCGCATCGGGCCAACGCCTGCGCATCGCCCGAAGGAAGGATGACGAGGACCCGGTTGCCCAGATCGTTGCTTCCCGGGAGGCCCTCTGTAGCGGATTCGTCCTCGCGGTGGCTCGTTGGTGACGAGGCCGGCTGCGGTGACGTGACTGGAGTCAACGACTCAGCCGTAGGCGTGCGACTGGCCGACAGCGTGCTCATTGTGGCCGCATACGCCTGGGCAAGCGGCCCCGCATATTGACAGATCGCGCGATCGGCTCGGCGGGAGAGATCTCGTGCCGCCCACGCTGTGATACGCCGATTCGCCAGAACGTGTCGACGCAGATCAGTAAGGTGGTGTGTCCGTGTGTGAGCGCTCATCGCCTCGGTGCCGCATTCCGGGGACGAGGACGAGGGCCCTTCCCCTCCCATTACCTGCCCCACCTGAGCGGAGGCAAGCGCGACGTGAAGAGAAACGGAAGCACGTTCCCGATCCGGACCCTCCATGAAGACGCTGACGAGGGCGTCAAGGGAAGCGACGCGCCGCTGGAGTTCCCGCGGTGATCCAGGAGCCGGCACCTCCCAATGGGAGTGGGGCAGTAGGACAACAGATACCCCTGAGAGTGCCAGGAACCACTGGATCGCCAAGAGGGCGACCTCCGCCTCGAAAAGCCCCTGACCGTTGGATAAATCGTCAAGGAGACGCGGGGGAATGATCTGATAGGCATGCTCATTGACGAGGACGAGGTCGCTGGCAACCGGGGGAAATGGAAGAGACTCACCGGTTCTTTCCCATGTCACAGAGGCGTTATTGGGCGCTTGGCCTGGGGCCTCGGGGCCGGTGAAAACGACGGCGGCGCTCCCGGGAAGTTCCGCGAGCCTCACGCGGGCCGTGTGAACATCATCGGACACAACGGTTGGAACCTCACCGAGGGGTGTCAGCGCGTAGATGCCCTGTCCCAGTGCATGAACTGCCGAGTATCCGGCTGATTGCATGAGGCTCTCCTTGTTTTCCGCGTGCGCTCGGTCGTGGGCGTTTCCCTAGTTTAGAGGGCAGTTGCAGAATCGGTGTGACATCTGGTGCCGTGCTGCCTCAAGGCCAAGGCGTAGCGCACGGTAGGGGAGTGTCAGCGCATGTCACGTGGCATGTCCGACGAAGCATCCCAGATAACGCAGGTGAGTGATGTAACGTGTGTCCCACAGAATATCTATAGTGGACACCGAGAGTTCCACCGACGGACGACCGGGCCCCTAATGCGTGGAGGTGCGCAGCGTGAAAATTCTTGTCACCGGCGGAGCCGGATTTATCGGAGCGAATTTTGTTCACACGCTGCTTGACGAGCACGAGGACGTTGACGTAACGGTCCTTGATAAGTTCACCTACGCCGGCAACCGCGGATCCCTGACCGACGTCCCCGAAGACCAGGTTTCTCGCCTGACAATTGTCGAGGGCGATGTTGCCGATCGTGACCTCGTTGACGATCTCGTTGGTGAAACGGATGCCATTGTTCACTTCGCTGCCGAATCCCACAACGACAACTCCCTGAACGATCCATTCCCCTTCGTTCAGACGAATCTCGTGGGAACATGCACTCTTCTTGAAGCCGCTCGACGTCACGCAACACGTTTCCACCACATCTCCACTGACGAGGTGTACGGCGACCTTGAGCTGGATGATCCAGCGAAGTTCACGCCCGAAACTCCCTACAATCCCTCGTCTCCGTATTCGTCATCGAAAGCCGGATCGGACCTGATGGTGCGCGCATGGGTGCGGAGCTTCGGTGTTGAGGCAACGATCTCGAATTGCTCGAATAACTACGGGCCCTATCAGCATATTGAAAAGTTCATTCCCCGGATGATTACGAATAGGTTGCGCGGAGTTCGTCCTCGTCTCTATGGGGACGGATTGAATGTCCGCGACTGGATCCACGTGCGCGATCACAACACCGCCGTGTGGGAGATCCTGATGAACGGGCGTATCGGTGAAACTTACCTCATCGGAGCCGACGGGGAGACGAACAACAGGGAAGTTGTTGCGGTTCTCAACGAACTCATGGGTTACCCAGCGGATGATTTCGACCATGTCACCGACCGTCCCGGACATGATCTGCGCTATGCGATAGATAACACGAAGCTGCGCGAAGAACTGGGATGGGAACCCCATTTCACGGACTTCCGTTCAGGCTTGGCTGACACGATCGAGTGGTACACGAACCACGAGGCCTGGTGGGCACCCCTCAAAGAGCAGGTTGAAGCCAAATACGCTGCTGAGGGACACTAGGCACATGGTTCACGTGCCGCTTGTCCACAGGGATTTCTCCCCGCGGGTCACAGTCCTCATGGCAACGTACAACGGTCGCCAGTGGATTGAAGAACAGATCGAGTCGATCCTCACCCAAGAGGTTGTCTCGGTGCGGCTTGTTGTGTCCGATGACGGGTCCACCGATGGAACTCGGGAATTTCTTGAAGAAAGAGCGCAACGAGAACCTCGGATCCACGTCCTTGCCCCTCGCAACGGACCCGCCGGTGTTGCCGCCAATTTCCTTCACCTTTTCACGACGCACGAACCTGACGGCTCCTACGTTGCGTTCAGCGATCAAGATGACATCTGGTATCCGGATAAGCTCAAGCGACAGGTGTCGCTACTGCAGAGCCTCGGGCTGGACGCTGTGTCATCGAATGTCACGAGTTTCGATGCGTCCGGCCGGGAAAAGCTCATCCGAAAGTCCCGGCCCCAACGCAAATGGGATCATCTTTTCGAGGCCGCAGGTCCGGGATCGACCTACATCTTCACTCCGGCGCTTCATGCAAAGCTCCGTGATGTCCTTTCAACGTTGGACTATTCACGAGTGGGCGTTCATGACTGGTACATCTATGCGCTTGCGCGCGCCCAGGGCGCACGATGGCTCATTGATGAGACCCCAACTGTGCTCTATCGACAGCACGGAGGAAATGTCCAGGGAGCAAACCTGGGGATCTTCGCCCATATCTCACGGTTATCGCGCCTATCGCAGGGGTTCTACGGGGAACAATTCATCGAGACTGCGCGCGCAGTGTCCGCATGCAACGTGTACACGAAAGCGCGAAACAACGACCTTGATCAGATGATTGAGCTTCTCGAAAACTCTGACCTCAAGAGCCGAGTGGCGCTGCTGAAGCGGGCCTCGCAGATTCGCCGGTCTTTCGTTGAAGGCCTCGAACTTGCCGTGTCGCGTGTTCTTCGGGTGTGGTGATGGTGGCGCCGCAACAGTCAGGACCACGCATCTTAGACAATCCCACGGTGTCCGTTGCGCTGTGCACCCACAACGGAGCGGAGTTTATCGCCGCGCAGGTTCGTTCGATCATTGACCAGACATCACCCGTTGACGAAATCGTCCTCGGCGATGATGACTCCACCGATGAGACGGTGGAGATTGTTGAGCGCGTGCTTGAAGGAACACCGGTTAGGCTGCGCGTTCGTCGCCACAGTCCCGCCCTACGTGTGAGAGGAAACTTCTCTGACGCAATCGGAGCAACAACCGGTGATGTCGTCATCCTGTGTGACCAGGATGATGTGTGGCATCCGCGCAAAGTGGAAACCCTCGTTGCGGCAATTGCTCAGGGAAACGACCTTGTGCATTCTGATGCGCGTCTCGTTGACGCTAGCGGGGATCCGCTGGGGACAACGCTGCTGGGGAGCCTTGGGGTGAGTCAGTGGGAGAAACGTCAGCTGAGCGGTGGGGATGCGGTGGCCGTACTTTTGAGGCGCAACCTGGTGACCGGAGCAACCACCGCCCTCAATGGTCAGTTTGCCCGCGCCGTCATGCCCGTTCCCGAGGGATGGATTCACGACGAATGGATGGCGATGCTCGCGGCGTTACGAGGACGACTGCGGCTTCTCCCGGTGCAACTCACCGACTATCGGCAACACGACAACAATGAGATTGGTGTGAACAAGGGAGGCCTGAAGGGAAGGTTGGCACGTCTGCTTGTCTCCGATGTTGACGATGACGTTCGGCGTTTGAGGCGGGCCTACGCCTTGGAAAGCGCAGTTGCGGATGCTCAATGGATCAGCGCCGACAATGCCCAACGTGTCCGAGAATTCCGCGAGCACCAGGTTTTCCGCGCGCAGCTGCCCAAGTCTCGGGTCCTGAGACTGCCGAGGATCCTTGCCGAATGCGTGCGCGGGCGCTACTCACGCTATTCTCGCGGGTGGCTCACTGTTGCCCGCGATCTGTTGCAGGTTCACGGCCCGGATCGGCGTCAACGATTAGATGCGATCATGGAAGACTATGCTCGCCAGGACCCTACCGGTACGTCCCAAGCCCCGCTGAGACATTCTCCGAGCTGAGAATCTTGTCGGCTTGCGCCGGTGAGTAGCACGTTGGATCAATAACGACAACGGAACATCCGCGCAGCCACTGGTCGCACACCTCGCCCGCGAGGCGGCGAGGACGGCCCAGCAAGCCGATGCGGGTGCCTCGCTCTAAGGGCCCGTCAAACACCGTCTGTCCGCGCAGCGCCTCGGTGACAGCGTCTTCAACTGGTGGAGCATATGAGGGAACCAGCGTCACCAAGGCATCGGGTTGAGCCATGAGTTCTTGAAGGGCATCCAGCTCGCCCTCGTCAAGATCATCCCCATCCCAAGAAAACGCAAGATAGCGGGGGGATTGGAGCAGCACCCAGGCCCCGATGCCCCGAGCGTGCGCTGTCGTGGTGTCGGCTGCGTTGGATACAACGACATCTCCAGGAAGCACGCGAGGGCCTATGCGGGCAGCAGCGGCGTTATCGGATGCGAGCTTATCGGATGCGGGTCCCGTCCCGGCTGCGTCAAGAATCTCCCACCCCATGAACCGAGCGGACAACTCCCACAAGACGCGCTGCCAGAGAACGAGCGGAGCGTAGAGCCGGGGACGGGATTCACCCAGCGGTGATGTTGACCCGAAAAGGTCGGCCCCGAGTTCCTCTCCGATGAGGTTGGCAATTTTTGCTAGCCACCGAGCAACAACGGGACCGGAAAGTTCAACCCGTTCGTGGGAATAAACTGTCAAGACCGGGCCGCGACGCGAGGAGAGGTCACCGAGTAGCTGGGGGAAAGTTGTCATAGGAGGAGGGTAACGGATGGGGATGGCGGGATTCTTAATCGGGGTGTTTGACCAGGTCAACGCTCGATGAGGGAGGCGGATGCGGGGATTGCGTGAAGGTGACATCGCGCGTTACCAGAGACGCGGCTGGCGCGCGAATCAATGCGAGAAAACTCCCAGTAACCCTCGAACGTGATCTCATTTACTCCCATCCACTTGACTTGTGCGGATGACACGCGTGTAATTTCCATATTGACACTTGATTAACGAGGAGAAGACATCGTGTGGAACATCTTGGGTGACGGGCCGATCTCGTGGTCGGACGCATCATCTGATGTCGACGTCTTTGCGCTCGTCGACGGGCCGCTTGCATGGCAGCAACACGCATTGTGTGCACAGACCGACCCCGAAGCCTTCTTCCCTGAAAAAGGCGGGTCAACGCGCGAAGCCAAGGCCGTGTGCCAATCCTGCGAGGTGCGAGAGGAATGCCTTGAGTACGCTCTCGCTCACGATGAACGATTCGGAATCTGGGGCGGCCTGTCCGAACGTGAGCGTCGTCGACTCCGCCGTATAGCCGGGTGACTACGCCCACGCGCACCGGGATCGCCGCCCTCATCGTTACCAGGGGCGAGTCACCGGATCTTCGCGCCGTTCTGAAGTCCGTTGGACACCAGACTCTTGCGGCGGACCACTGCGTCGTTATTGACGTTGCTGGCTCCTCAAACCCGGTGCTCAATGCGTCTGCACTTCCCGCCGACGTAACACTGATCCACATCGGCCGCGCCCCCAATCTCGGCGAAGCAATTCGGCGCGCAACACGAGAACCATTATTTCCTTCCGCCGTGTTGTCGGCCCGATGGTGGTGGATCCTTCATGATGATTCCCAGGCGGAACCCTCATGTCTTCAACACCTCTGGGAGGTTGGCGACCAGGGGCGAACCATTGCCGCGGTCGGCCCGAAACAGCTGTCGTGGGATGGGGAGGAAATCCTTGAATTAGGGATTTTCGCAACCCGCAGTGCCAGACGGCTCAACCGTGTCTCTGAGGGGGAAATCGACCAGGGACAGTACGACTCAACCAGTGACGTGTTGGCCGTCGGTACCGCCGGCATGCTCATTGACCCGCAGGCGTGGTTCCTTGTGGGGGGAACAGATCCGATGCTCGGTCCCTTCGGAGACGGCCTCGACCTCGGGCGTCGCCTGCATCGGGCGGGATACCGTGTTGTTGTTGCGCCCAAGGCACGGATTCGTCACAGGCGCGCATCCTTGACTCCCAGCACCGTCAATGACAGTGACGAGGACGAGCGCGCCAACGCGCGAGCAACAGCCGACCCCGCTGATGAGGACCACAGTGACGTCGATGCCCGGCGCACACACGACGACTCCCTAGAGCTGCGGCAATCCACTGCCGAAAATGTTGTCGAGATAGAAGCCGCAGCCTCGTCCTCGTCCCGAGAAACAAGACGCCAGCATCCGGCGGACGAATCCTTCGGTGCCAGGCGCTTTGCCCAGCTCTATAACTGGGCAAAAGCAACACCGATCCTCCTTCTGCCTTTCCTCGCAATAGCACTTCTCGTGTGGACTCCCGCGCGGGCGCTCGCCCGGGTCGCAACGAACTCCGGGCATCTTGCGCTTGCAGAATTTGGTGCGTGGGGACGCCTCATCGGCTCAACCGGACACCTGCTTGTTGCCAAGTGGAAAGCGCAGCGGACCGCAAAAGTCCCAGCGTCAACGCTGCGGAGCTTGGAAACAACGCCGCGTGAACTTACTGCTCAGCGATCCCTTGACAGACGAATTGCCCGCGCACACCGCGTGACGCACGCTGAACCACTGGTCGAAGAATCTCTGCGCTCTCACCGGATGTCCACCGCGGTGACCTTCGCCGTCGTCCTCGCCGTGTCAATTATTGCGTCAATTGGCCAGTGGTGGTTCGTTTCCGGGCCGCTCACAGGTGGAGCGTGGACGGCTCTTCCTGAAAAATGGTCAACGCTGTGGGAAGCGGCGTGGGCCGCGTGGATTCCCGGAGGAGACGGACATCCCTCGCCGGCCGACCCGATCCTTGGTGTTCTTGCGCTCCTCTCGTGGCCCGCCCACGTCTTTGGGGTCGCGCCGAATCTGTGTGCAACGGCGATACTTGTCAGTGCCGGTCCGCTCTCAGCAGCGAGTATGTGGGTTCTTTCCCGTCGCTTCACCGCGTCAACAACATGGCGGGCAGCCGCGGCTTGCACATGGTCAGTGCTTCCTGCGCTCACGATGAGTCAATTCCAGGGGCGTCTGGGAGCCACGATCGTTCACTGTGTTCTTCCGCTGGTGATTGCCGCGTGGATGAGTCTCCTGCACCTCGACACCCCCGTGCGGGTCGCCGCTTCCACTGACACCGTCACCGTGACGTCCCGACGATTCACCGGAGCGATCGGCGCTGCGAGCCTCAGCGGAGCTGTTGTTGTGGCGGGTGCTCCGTGGATGCTGGTGGTCATTCTCATTCTCGGATGCATTGTTCTGGGCGTGAGCCGCGGGCCGCGCCGGTGGGCAGCGCTTCCCATGATGCTGACGCCCACGGTGCTCGTCGCACCGATCGTCATCACAGCAATCGCCGGAGGACACACGTGGAGGGCCCTGGTCACCCCCGGGGGAGGCGCCAGTGCCTACGTGATTCCCCAGGGGTGGCAGGTATTCCTTGGTGTGCCTTCTGCTGCCCAGCGTCCCCTCGATCTTGCATTCAGCCTCGTCCCCGGAACCCTTCTGATCATCGGGGCATTCATTGCCGTTGCACCAACGATGAAAGCGTCGTCAGCTGACGCTTCTTCGCCTCGTCGACGAATGCTTCCGGCTCTCGCCCTACTTGCCGGCGTCGTGTTCGCCGGATGCGGCCTGGCCATCGCCCGCATCCACGTGGCTATTGACGCCCAGGTTGCGGCGACGGCGTGGGCATCTCCGGCACTTTCCCTTGCGGGACTGGCACTCATCGTGTCGATCCTCAGCGCGATTCCATTCCAGCACGCATGGAATGGCCCGCGCATGCTGGTGATCACGCGTCTGGGCTTGGTTGCCGCGATCATCATGGCTGCCTGCGGAGCGGGACCAATTGTGGCCAGGGTCGATGCCCTTGGGCGGGACAACTCCCTGAGCAACTGGGACCGCCTCCACAACACTCACGTCAGCGTTGCCTCAGCCCACTTGGTCTCCGCGGTTTCCGCTCAGGCGGAGGAATCGGTGCGCGCCGGACGAGTTCTCGTTCTCGACGCGGATGCCAATATCGACACACTCAATGTGTCGCTGTGGCGAGGACGCGGACCGATGATGACCGACGAATCCTCAGTGACGCGTGCCCGGGCACTCAACGCCGCAGTTCAGCGTGCATCAACGGGAGCGCAGGCACATGAGTCGGCAGCTGGCACAGCGCCTGCTCACAGCGATGCCGCAGAAAATTCGCTCGCGCAACTCGCGCTCACCCTCGTTGCTTCCCCCGATGCCTCAACGGTTCTCCAGCTTGCCGACCACGGAATCGACACGATCCTCATTCCTGCCAGAACTCGTGGACGCGATTCCATGAGCGAAGCTCTTGGGCGCGCACCCGGCTTGGAAAAGGTCGGTGACACCGATGCTGGAACTGTGTGGCGCCTGCGCCCCAAAGGGCTGCAACCCGCACGGATGCGTGTGCTCTCAGGGTCTTCCTGGAGTGTCATTGAATCTGGACAGATCAGTGCGCATGGCCGACTACCCGAAGGAACAACGGGAACGCTGACTCTTGCTGAACGCGCGGACCCTCACTGGCATGCGCGCATTGATGGCCACCCACTTGAGCCCTCAAGGCAGTCGTGGAACCAGGAATTCACCGTGGAATCAGGTGGCGAACTCGCCGTGTATTACCGCACGTGGTGGCAGCTTCCGTGGTGGATCACGCTGGGGATCCTTGGAGCCGCAAGCCTCGTCCTTGCCGTGCCCGTCAGGAGGAATCGTTCATGATGCGCACCGAAGGTCACAGCATGCGCTTCCTCAGCCCTCGGATTCTTATTGCCTTAGCCGCAGTACTCAGCCTCGCAGGCATCGCCGTTGGTGTATCCGTCAACGAATGGCTTCCTTTGGGCCGCGACGGACACGTCCCATCACCACAGCGTGAAGCCTCACCCACGTCAATGACTCTTGCCTGCCCCCCGGGAATCATTGATCCTTTCTCAACGCTGACAGCAAGCACCCCATCAGCAATCTGGTCAAACACCCCCGTTGACGGTGAGAATCCCGCGCAAGGAACACGTTCTGAGACGAGCAGTCCCTTAAGCAAAGGGGCCGGTCAGCTTCGGACCGTCACGTCCCAAGCGTCAGAGGATGGACGGCTCACCCTCCCCAGTGGAGTGACGATCGCCGGTCAGGGCGGGGGAGAACTCGTGGGCATCTCAGCAACGGGATGTGCAGCGCCCTCGGCGGAGCAATGGATCGTGGCTGGGTCAACCGTCGTGGGAGAAGACCTCGTCCTCGTCCTCGCAAATCCCGCGGACTCTGCTTCTGTTGTGTCAATTTCCGGTTATAGCGGCGGTGGATTAATTGACCCGACACCCCAGCAGGTGACGGTTCCTGCCGGCACCACCCTCGCGGTCCTCGTCGCCGGTTGGTATCCCGACGCGGAACGACTTGCACTGCGTGTTTCTGCCGACGGCCCCGGAGTTGTTGCCTGGGCCCAAAGCTCTGGGATGTCGGGGGAAGTGCCGCTGGGAAACACCTGGCTGCCATCTGTTCGTCCGTCCACCACGAACGTTATCGGCGGAATTGACCCCAAAACAACGTCCACGCTTCGTGTGGCTGTTCCCGGTGACTCTAGCGCACACGTTGAACTGAGTGCGGTTACAGCCGGTGGAACAACGTCGGTTCCGGGAGGCAGTGTTGAAGTTGACGGACACACGGTTCTTGACATCCCCCTCGGCGGAATCGGAACGGGTGAAGACACCTACGCTTTGGTGGTCAGCTCTGACGTGCCCGTTGCCGCTCAGGTCCGGATGAGGGACGAGGGCGAGGCGTGGCCTGGAGGTGGGCAATCATGGGAAACCCGCGCCACTGTCTCGCCGTCGACAGCAGTGACCAGTGCTCGACTCCCCGGTGCATCTGTCATCACGGACCTTGTGACGCGTCAGCTTGACGCTGACCCGGTGCGTCCGACCTCGATTCCCACACCATCGGGAGCCTTAGAGGTCAAAGCCAAGCTCGTTGTCGTTGCCGATGAGTACACTGCTCACGACCTGTTATCTTCTGCTTCCTCAGACTCAGGGAGCGTGTCGCAAAAGACTCTGACGCGTGATACCGACACGGATCAATCCGGTGGACAAAGCGCTGGTTCCCCCCAGTCCGGTGGTGGAGAATCCACCCCGGTGGACACTGCACAGTCCGCAGGTCAACACTCCGGTCAGGGGGCGTCGGGGGGCGTGATGATCACGTACGGCGGACACACCCACACGATTGCAGCGGGAACAACGATGACGCTTGACCTGGCATCGGAAGACGCCGAGTTCACCAGCAACGCCCCCGTGCGGATCATCGTTGAGATTCAGGCGTCGACCCCGGTTGGAACTGTGCGCGGCGCGTGGCCCGTGGGGACGCTTGGATTGGCAACTCAGGGCGCACGCGTCAGTGTTGATAACTAGGGTCACGCGGGGTTGATCACTAGGATCGCGCGGGTTATGAATTCCCGAGGGCGTCGTCAAGTTCATCCGGGGGGATCGCCAGAACACGCGCAAGACGATCGGCAATGACAGCGCGCGTGAGCTGAGCGACATCCTGCGTTGTGCATCGCAACATGATGGGCAAGCGATAGATGACAATGCGGTCCTTGAGGCCGCGCCGCCGATCCATAGGGAACACCTGAGCAAGAACAACGGAACGAGAATCCCACGGTGCCGGATCGGAGGGGGGAACTTCCTCGGTGGCGAACTCAACGGAAGCGACCGCAGGCCATCGGCGCGTGAAATCGGCAATGATCGACGCGACCAGAGCATCAAAAGACTGGCGGCGTGTTCTCCACGCGGGGAGCCCAGGGAACAGCCTGGGACCGCGCGCGCCGCGACCATGACGATCACGAAGAGACTTCACACGACGAGAACCAGGCACCTGACCAGTCTAAATGCCACGTTGTCCAGCAGCGGCGCGCACTAGCCGCGCGGCCCAAATTTTTCGGCGGTGCACCGATAAATTCTTCACCAGCGGGAAGTGTGGAGAAAACGGCTCTTCGCATCCGAGGCGGGTAAGACTTTCAGTCCGCGTCTGAAGGTGCGGCCTCGTCCTCGTCAATGCTCGATACAACGCGGAACTGGGCGCGGCGGCGTGCATAGGGTGATTTCGGGTCAAGCGGGCTCAGGGATGAGTCGCCGCTTCCTTCAGACTCATTCGCCCGAGACGAGGACGACGCCCCATCGCTACCGGCTGATCCTGAGGAATGGGAACTGAAAGGACCGAAATCAACACCGTCATCAACACCGCTCAGACGTGCGCGAATGGAACGGCGGGTGGAGGAATGAGTGTCCTGATGAGGCGCCTGGGTGTCACGACTGGAGGTGGTGTCGGCGTGTGCTGCCTGGCGAACTGCATCCACCAGCGCAAGGAGATCATCACCGGACGGGGGAGCAGGCTCAAAACTTGTTGCGAGGCGCACCACTTGCCAGCCACGGGGGGCAGTCAGGCGCTGGGCGTGATCGGCGCACAGGTCATATGAGTTCGGCTCAGCGACGGTTGCTAACGGCCCAAGAACAACGGTGGAATCCTGATAGTCGTAGGTCAGGGTGGCCACCGCTGAACGAGAACATGCAGGTTTAGAACATTGACGAGCCGCGATCACTCATCCACTGTACGGCACAAACTCAGCCGATATCGAAAACCGGAGCGGCGGTGTCCTCACGACGGGCGAGGCTGGTGGCCAATCGGTGCGTCGACTGAGCGAACTCCCGATCACGGCTCATCACCAGAACTGCCGCAAGAAAACGCTCGGGGTGAGCCTGAGCTGGCGGCGGAGTCTCCACAAAGCCCCGAACCTCGCGCGCCAAGGCGAACGCAGCTTCGGCTCGGGCTTCGGGCAGGAGCTGGCGATTCTCCCGGAGGAAAAGATGCGCCCGATAGTGCAGATCAAAGGGGAGGGGGAGAATGACCGCCGTTCGCGCCCACGCCGCCATGTCGGGAGGCATGACGAGGGGGAGATGACCGGAGGGCTCGGGGATCCGAACAACGGTTGTCCCCGCAGCGAGATCACCTAGACGCTTGCCACGAGCTGAGACAATCATGGTGATCGTTGCAACTGAGCCGAAAGTTAACCATCCTTCGACCACGCCAACGAGGGCGCGCATGAAGGAGTGACGGAAGGTGATTGATCCACCGTCGTCGCGAACAACACGGATCCCCAGGGCCCAGTGTCCCAGAGTTTGGCCGCGGGTCAGAGTTTCTGTGACAACTGGATACCCAACGGTTACGGCTGCCACGAGGACAATAGCGAGCGCGCGCAGGAGCGACATGGAGAAAGCCTCGTACTCGTGGAGAAAAAGTGCCGCGATGATGAGTGCTGTCAGGATCGAAACGACGGCGTCGATGAGTCGGGCACCGATGCGTGCAATGGGGGATGCCGGGCTGATCTCCAAGGAGACGGCCTCACCGGTTGTCACAGATTCTTCGTGAATACGGCGTATCGGGGCTGCATTGTCGCTCATATATGACACGCTAGCGGATGTGGACATTGATGCGTTGCGTGCCTCGCGCGAAGACTCATGGGAACGGATGCGTGAGCTTGCTAGCACGCGCAAACTCACGGGCCCGCAGATCGATGAACTTGATGCCCTCTATCGGTTGGCAACATCTGATTTGGCGCGAGTGCGTGCACAGAGCCCCGATCCCGATACGATCCGGGCGCTGTCACGAGATCTTGCTCAGGCACGAGGACGACTGACGGGAACACGTGCGAAACCGTTGGCACTGATCCCGCGTTTCTTCCGGATTCAACTACCTGAAGCTCTGTACTCGATCCGTTGGTGGATTGTCGGCGTCACAGCAGCCTTTTTCTGTGTGGCCGCAATGCAGATGTTCTGGGTCCTGTGGCAGCCCGACATCATGGCTCAACTAGGATCACCGGAGCAACTTCGGGCATACGCCACACGCGAATTCGTTGCCTACTACAGTCAAGACACCAATGCCGAATTTGGTCTGTCCGTGTGGACGAACAACGCCTGGATTGCACTTGGGTGCGTGGGCGGTGGAATCACCGGGGTCTATCCGGTCTACGTCCTCCTGGGCAATGCCACGTCGCTGGGAACCTCGGCCGCTGTTGTCATTGATCAGGCCGGACCCTGGCATTTCTTCCGGATGATCCTCCCCCACGGAATCCCAGAACTCACTGCCGTTTTCATTGCGGCGGCAGCGGGACTTCGAGTGTTCTGGGCGCTCATCGTTCCAGGACCTGCGGCGCGAACAGTGGCCCTAGCGCGCGCGGGGCGAACAATGGCCGTCGTCGCGGTAGGTTGCGTGATCCTTCTGTTCATTTCCGGCATCCTTGAAGGGTTCGTCACCCCCTCAGGGCTACCGGATGTGATCAAGGTCAGCCTGGGAACTGGAGTGACCCTGGCAATGTGGGTGTATATCTTCGTCAGCGGTCGACGCGCACACACCCGGGGAGAAGACGCCGACGTTGACCCTACCGTCGCCGGATACGTGCTCCCCGTAGCGGGCTAAGCGTCAGTTTTTCAGGTGCTTGATCTCCTGGGCCTCGGGGGATATGCATACTGTCCGCCACGGGCTCAGCGCCTAGGCTGGCTGAGCACAGGGGTATCGGTATACACGTATGCCATGTGAGAAAAGCACAGGTCGGGCCGGAGCACCCTGTCCTCAACCTCTCTGGCTTTTCCCTAAACCTCTCCTGCTTTCTTCAAGGCAAGATAAGCGTCGGCAGTGCGCGCAGCAAGAAGCCCAGAGTCGACGGCAACGACATGAGCACCCGTGCGACGAGCATCCGCGATTCCAGCGTCCACTGCTCGAAGCGTCTGAGCGGCAGCGGCCGCAATCATCACCTCTTCAGAATCGTCAAGTGATCTGCGGGCTCTGTCAAGGTCAGGATCGGTTGCCGCGGCAATGACCACGCGGTGCTTTGCCGCAAGCTGAGCCGTTGCCTCAAAGAAATCAGAGTCTGTTCCTGCCGGCGCGACCTCGGTCATGAGGACAACAAGACTCGAATGACGAACAGTCTGATTGACTTCAGAAACAACAAGGCCCCAATCAATCGGATCAAGCCGCGGGGAAACATCAACGAGAGCAGAGGCGCTTGCCCGCAGCAGCCCGGCTCCTCGAATTCCAGAGACTCTCGCACGTACTTCACGGTCGATGACGAGAAGATGGACGTGATCGCCTGCCCGATCTCCAAGCGCTCCCAGAAGTAGCGCCGCCTCGATACTCGCATCAAGACGCGGGGCCGTGCCCAAGGGAATACGGTCAGGATCCTGATCAACAGTGGGGGCGCCCAGGAGAGAAGCTCCCATGCGTCCGGAGTCAACAACGATGACGATATGGCGGTCCCGTTCAGGTCGCCAGGTGCGCACAATGAGATCATCCGAGCGGGCGGACGCTCGCCAGTCGATATCGCGGGGATCGTCTCCGCGAACGTATTCGCGAAGAGAATCGAACTCGGTTCCAGGTCCGCGCAGAACTGTTGCGGACGTGCCCTCAAGCTCGTGGAGACGATGAAGACGCGATGGAAGCAGAACGCGGGAACGGAACTCAGGAAGCACGGACAGCGCTAAGGGAACCTCAAATGAGACCTGACGTGCTCCCAGTCGCAGCGGCCCCCACACGCGCACCGTCACGGGTCCACCGCGGTGCGTTCCTCGACGTTCAGGCCGCAGGCGAGTCTCCACTGTTGTTGTCTCGCCCGGGTGAACGACCAGCCGATGCCTGGATGGAAGAGGGTGAAACGAGGGCGGCCAGGCGTCACGGATCTCCAGGAGTAACGAGTGGCGTGAGGAATGCCCGATCGTTAGCGATGACACGGTTTCATCGTTGGCCCTGACCGGACCGGTGACCGAACGCTCAATAGTTAGGTCACGCGGACTGAAAGCCAGAGCAACGTCAAGGAGCACGCACCCGATCACTCCCGCAACCCACGCCCACGCAACACCGAGGTTGGGGAAGAAGATAACGGGAATGGCCCCCAAAGCAGTCAGGAGCCCGGCTCGCCAGGAAATACTCATCAGCGAGGCACCGGAACCTGGCTGAGGATTCCCTCAACAATTGCCTGAGCGGTCAAGCCCTCCAGATCCGCCTCGGCTTTCATTCCAATACGATGAGCGAGAACGGGAACAGCCACACCCTTGACGTCGTCGGGGGTGACGAAGCCACGCCCCTGAAGGAACGCCCACACTTTCGACGCCTGAAGCAACGCTGTTGCACCACGAGGTGACACTCCCAGGCGCACCGACGGTGAATTCCGCGTTGCGCGCACAAGGTCAACGATGTACTCGATGATCGCGGGTTGAACATCGATCCGCTGGGCGTGCTCGCGTGCCGTGCGAATCTCCTCGGGTCCGGCAACGGCGGTGATTCCTGCCTGCGTCAGTGCCAGGGGGTTGAATCCGTGCTGATGCTTGGACACAACCGCGATTTCTGCGTCGCGCGGTGGAAGATCAAGCGTGATCTTCATGAGGAACCTGTCAAGCTGGGCCTCGGGAAGAGGATACGTGCCCTCATATTCCACGGGATTCTGCGTCGCAATCACCATGAACGGATCGTCAAGACGATGGGACTGGCCATCAACGCTGACCTGATGTTCCTCCATCGCCTCAAGCAGGGAGGACTGGGTTTTCGGTGGAGTCCGGTTGATCTCATCCGCCAGAAGCAAATTCGTAAAAACGGGGCCGCGTCGAAACTCGAAAGCTGACTTGCCTGAATCCCACACGAGTGACCCGGTGACGTCTGCCGGCATGAGGTCGGGAGTGAACTGGATACGCGTCATCTTCAGATCAAGTGCCGTAGCAAGTGTCCGCACAAGAAGCGTTTTCGCCACACCGGGAACCCCTTCAAGCAGGGTGTGACCGCCGGCGATGAGGGAAATAATCAAGCCCGTGACCGCGGAGTCTTGACCAACAACGGCCTTGGAGATTTCTGAACGCAAAGCGACGAACGCAGCACGTAAGGCCTGCTCGTCCTCGTTCAGCATCCGGCCCGACGGGGCAGTGGCGCTTTGGGGTGGAGGCGCAGGAACCGCGGGATTAGTCATGGCAAATCTCCTTTTCGAGGTCGGCAAGCCGGGAGGCTAGATCAACGAGTTGACGTTCAGATTGGGGGGAAGGCCCCCACAGGAGGTCATCGAGACGGGCAGGATCAACCCCCCGATGCTCCAGGGCACGACGGAGTTCATCGCCGCTCCCTCGCGGATTCACCCCAAGGAAGCGCGCAAAACGCATCGCGTAGTCGCGTCGAAGCGCGGTCGCCGCATGGTCCCACGCACGATTTTTCCGCAGCAAGCGTCCCTTACCAATGACGGTTTCCGATGCGGGAACCTGGGCGGGAAGATCCTCTGGAACGAGCGCCCCCAGTCTCCGTCCCCGCGCGAGGCCGAAAATCACCAGGGAACACCCCGCGAGGACGACAAGGGGATTGAGCCACGGGGGATCCGTCGTCGGTGTGGCTTTCATTGAGTCCTCTTCGGAGGCCAGATACCACACCACTCGATCCGTTCGTCCGAGAACATTGAGCATCAGTGCCCCGTGGCCGTGCTCAGTGATCTGCGAATTACGCACCAGCCCCGAATCAGGGATAACGGCGCGAAACGAGGACGAATCTGCTCCCGCTGCGCTCTGGACATAGCCGTAGGAGCCGTTTTCCTGGGGGAAACACCAGGTCCACGAATCGGTGTCCCTCGCTGGTGTTTCGTCGCGACTGAGGGATTCATCGCCGAACTCGTTGGGAGAAACACCGTACATTGAGGACGCAATGGAGGAGGCTGCCCGTGCTGGAGAGGCAGCGCAGTGAGCAGACACCGCGGGCGCAGTGTCGTCGGCGCTCGGGGTGCCTTCCGCTGTTGGCCACAAACCGGGGAAAACCTCATCGTAGGACTGTTCGGTGCCGATATAGACGAGATTCGGAAGCTTGTTGATCGCCGATGTCACGTCGGAACGCATACGGAACGGAAAGACAACGACGACCGTCGCATCGGGGTGAGCTCGGACCTGGGCAAGAACATCGACCGCCCGATCGTGCGATGTGACGGTCACGCCGTGACGTTCCAGGACCTGTGCAACAGCGCGGGCACCGTTCGGGGCGGCGTTTTCTGGGCTGACTGGGCGTGAATCTCGCACAGATGCGGGAAGGAGTACGAGGACGAGGACGGCCGCCAGGACAACCGCGGCGATGACAGCGAAGGGGCGGAGGCGTCGTGCAATGGTACGAGGACGAGGCGTGATGACGCGCGTGGATGTCACGGGCGACTCACCCCCGTTTCTGCGGGAGCGGTCTGCGGCAACTGGGCGCGGAGACTATCGAGGACGAGAGCCGCGGTGGTCTCAAGATCGTCCACATCGCGCGAGGAGACGGTTGACTCTCCGTAGCGGATTGCGTCAAAAACTTCTGACTGGTGACGGAGGCGGTCCGCCAGTTGAGGAACCCGGCGTGCTGCGGCTTCGGTGGCTTCCTTTGCCGTTAAACCCGGACCGTCGTGGAGGATTCGCATGTGCGCCAAGGTGAGAACGAGGAGGCGGAATGCCCAGATGAATGAGTCATTCCAGGAGCCGCTCTCTTTCGCTGCGCTCAGGCGTTTGAGCGCGAGAGCTGCCGAGACGTTCTCGTCGTCAAAAACGGTTGACGAGGTCACCCGACGGCGCCGAAGCCGCACGAATATCGTGAGGAAAACACCGATGATCAGGAGGAGTGCGACGACCGCGAGGATGATGTATTCAATTGGGGGGCGCGTTCCTGAACCCGAGCCGCCCAGGAGATCCACAATTGCTTGGAGGATCACCCGGATGAACCGCGTGATCGGACTGAGTTCCGTGGAATACTCCGGCCGAGACAGCTCCTGTTCGAGCCAGCGTTGTGCCTCATCGTGGTCGGGAGTCACGGGAACGTCAGCGGGGAACACTTAGTTCTCCTGTGCCGCAGCGATCAGGGCAGAGGCGAGGTTTTCGCGGGTGACGCGTTCGTCGATGTACATCAGCACCTCGAAAGTTGTCAGGACCGGTGTTACCAGGCCCGAGGCGAGGAGTCCCAGTCCTGTCGACACAGCATTGACCACGGCGATAGAACCGATGAAGGTGAAAATGCCCGCGCCAATTCCGACCACTGAGGAAATAATGCCGGTGAGCACTGACATGACGATGGTGATCAGGAGCAGACGTCCGAGTGTTTTCCAGAAGCTCCCGCGAGTGAGCGTCCACGAGCGCTTGAGAGATTCAATGGGACCACGCTCTTCGAGGACGGCAACGATCGGCGCATAGAGGAGTTTGACCTGGAGAGCAAAGGTCGGGATGACCACGAGGAAGAACATGACACCAAGGATCGCGATAACGGCCAGGAGGATTCCGAAGAATGACCCGTCGTTCTCGGCGAAGCCCGCGAGAAATGCGACGAGGATCCCCACTGAGACGAGGACGGCAACGACAACGATTGCGGTGAAGATCAGGGATGTCAGCAGCGTGATGCCGATGACGGGGAACACGCGAGGCCTGAATCGATTCCATGCTTGTTGAATACTGATTTTTCGCCCGATGACGGCCTCGGAAACTCCGATCGCAATAATGCCCACGAGTAGAACTGACGCAATAAAAGATCCGCCCACCGATGTCAGGGACGACACCAGTGTGGAGGCGATTTCCGACGCTGCAAGTGTCAACTCATCGCTTCCGCTGAGAGCTGCTTGAGGGTCCTCGAAGACCCGTTCAAATGTGGACAATGATCCCAATGAGAATAGCGTTGAGATGACGGCAATGATC
Organism: Schaalia sp. ZJ405; assembly: GCF_011038885.2. NCBI lineage: Bacteria > Bacillati > Actinomycetota > Actinomycetes > Actinomycetales > Actinomycetaceae > Schaalia > Schaalia zhouxuedongae. Next base: position 620,743 of record NZ_CP064952.1, read on the forward strand.
GCCATGATCGCGAAAGCAAAACCGAACATCACCGTGGGGTTAGAGCGGATTGTTCTAAATGTTCCCTCAAAGAGATCGTTGATTTTCAGAGGCCGTAAGGGAATGACGCCGGGTTGGGCAGCGGACCACCCCGAGTGTCCGAAAGGATTCGGTCCGGCCGATGGTGTGGTGAATCCATGAGAACCACCGGCCGGCTGGTTGACATGCGGCTGGCCGGTGCCTGGATAGCCGAAGTCCGGTTGAGGAGTCCCGGGTTGAGGAGCTCCGGGGTAACCGGACCCTGGCTGAGGGGCCGCTGGATCACCGCCCTGCGCCGCAGGAGCCGCCGGGGACTGCCACTGTGGTGATGGGGGAGCAGACCATCCCTGCGATACAGGCGGAGTAGACCATCCTTGCGCCGGTGGTGCCCACGATGTCTTAGGCGACGAGGCGGAATCCACCGGCTGAGTGAGGTCGGATTCCGTCCCTGAAGATTCCGGAGTTGGTGGGAACGGTGGCTGCATGTTGGAGGGAGTGCTCATGCGGGGATATCAACCTTCAGTCATCGGATCGTTGTTCGTCATTTCTCCGTCATTCTCTCATGTCTGAGGGGAATTCCGTCGGAACGTTGGCCGGTGGATCACATTCGCCACGCCATGAAAGACCCGATTGGTTGGGCGAGTCACCTGCATCTGAGACGAAGACGTGACAACATCGTTACATGAGTTCGCGCATCCTCGTTGTCGATGACGACGTCGCACTGGCGGAAATGATAGGTATTGTCCTCACAACCGAGGGCTTTACCGTTTCAACCAGTGCAGACGGCCTTCAAGCCCTGGAGGATTTCCATGCCTTCAGGCCAGACCTCATTCTCTTGGATCTCATGCTCCCTCAAATGGATGGGATTCAGGTATGTCGAGCGATCCGCGCAGAATCGGATGTTCCCATCGTCATGCTGACAGCCCGTTCAGACACGAATGATGTCGTAGCCGGACTTGAGGCGGGGGCTGACGACTACGTTCCCAAACCTTTCAAGCCCAAGGAGCTTGTTGCCCGCGTCAAAGCGCGTCTGCGTGGACGCGAAGATGCTGAGGAAGAACACATCACCCTGGGGGATTTGGATATCGACGTTTCCGGACACCTTGTGCGCCGGAATGGAACAACGATTCCGTTAACTCCGCTTGAGTTCGATCTGCTTGTTGCCCTGGGGCGCGCTCCGTGGAAGGTCTTTAGTCGCGAAGAACTGCTTGAGCGCGTGTGGGGATACCGTCACGCTGCGGATACTCGACTGGTGAATGTTCACGTCCAGCGCCTTCGGTCAAAGATCGAACGCGATCCGGAATCACCCGAGATCGTCATTACCGTGCGCGGAGTGGGATATCGTGCCGGAATTGGATCCTGAATTTAACCGCCAGAAATCACTGGAACCACCATCACCCGAGGCTGTCTTTCAACAGACGCTGGAGGATACGGAAAACCCTGGGTCCTACCGGATTTCCTCGCCGATTGATCCGAACGTTCCCATTCAACAAACCATCGAGAAACAGGCTCGTTTCCCCCGATGGGAACGTCTTCGCTCACAGGTGGCCAGGACGCGTCTGCTACGTTCGATCTCTCAACTGCATCTCGTGCGCACGGTTCGCTCCTCGCTGTCTTTACGGCTTGCGGTGATGATCACCGCGGTGGCGATGGTGATCATCGCGGCATTTGCATTCTTTGTCTCCTCTCAGCTGCTGTCCTCAACTTTTGAGGCACGTCGCGATCAGGTACTAGAAGACGCTGCACGTCGATTCGCTACCGCGCAGTCACTATTTGAGCAGTCAACGGCAACAACCCCGGATCAAGTGCAAGAAGCTGCACGGCAGTCGGTTCAGTCGATCCGCCAATCCGCTGCAGGTGCTGGTGCCGTTTCCGTCATGCTTTTACGCTCACCGAATGCCTCGTCTGCGTTGCGAATCAATCAGATCATTGATGCTGAGGTCGTGGATATCATCACCGATGAGATGCGCGATGCGGTTCGCTCCGGTGAGGGCGCACAGTGGCAGTCGGTGGCGATCCCTGTCAGCACGGATCCGCAGCACACAGTCCCTGGAATTCTTGTGGGAATGGAAACGCACCTTCCCAGAGCTGGGGAACACGAGTTGTACATCGTGTATTCCCTTCAATCTGATCAAGCGCAGATCGACATGGTCATGCGGATTCTCTCGTTAACGGTCATTCCGTTGATCATTGGGCTTCCGCTGGGAGTCTTTTTACTTCTGTACCGTCAGCTCCGCCCGGTTCGTTCAACGGCGAAAGCAGCAGACCTGGTGTCTCGGGGAGATTTGTCAGTTCGCGTTCCGGTGGACGGCATCGACGAGATGTCGGGTTTGGCGACGGCCTTCAACGACATGGCGGAGTCTCTTCAGTCGAAAATTAACGAGTACGACGAGCTGTCCAAACTTCAACAACGATTCGTCTCCGACGTGTCGCACGAGCTGCGCACCCCGCTGACGACCATTCGCATGGCGGATTCCGTGATCTGGGACAATCGACAATCCCTCCCACAGGGGGCAAAACGGTCAGCAGAACTCCTGCACGAGCAGACCGAACGCATGGAGTCGATGCTCGCTGATCTCCTGGAAATCTCTCGCTATGACGCCCAGTCAGCGCTTCTTGACGTCGAGACCACTGACCTGCGATTTCTTATTCAGAAGGTCATCGCAGCGCATGACGATCTCGCTGAACGAGTGGGATCTCCCGTGCAGTTGCACGCACCGTCCTATCGATGCGCAGCGGAGATTGACTCCCGTCGAATCGAACGCGTCTTGCGTAACCTCATTGTTAATGCCGTCGAACACGCTGAAGGCACCACCGTTGATGTCACCGTTGATGCCACGGATACAGCTGTTGCTGTACGCGTTCGAGATCACGGCGTGGGGATGTCCCCGGAGACAACGTCACACGTCTTTGATCGTTTCTTCCGTGCAGACACCGCTCGGGCCCGAACAACCGGTGGAACGGGTCTTGGACTATCCATCGCGCTGGAAGATGTTGCGCTACATGGCGGTACTCTCACGGCGTGGGGAGAGCTAGGTAAGGGAGCAAGTTTTTTGATGACATTGCCGCGAATCTCCGGGGAACCGGTGACCTCGCAGCCGCTGATCCTGTGGGAGGAGGACGAGTGAGGAGCCCACACCTTCAAGAAACTACTCTCAGTGGCCTAGCCAAAACTTTCACGAAGCCTCGATTCCTTCCCCGGCATCGCGCAGGGTCACGGCGTCGATGGTCTCGCATCGGGATTATCCTTCCCCTGTGGTGTGCGCTTGTTGTCGCCGGTTGCTCAACGCTTCCGGAGTCATCGGCCCCTCGTCCCTTTGATGTCTCCGTTCCCGATTCTGACCCGATTGAACTGTCGGCTGACGGTCCAACCGATGGGGCAGATCCTCTGGCGCTGCTTCAGGATTTTCTCCTGGCGTGCGCAGCCGGACCGAATGATGATTTTGCAACGGCACGCCTCTTCCTGACATCGGATTCTGCTCAGAAATGGAATCCCGAATCCGAGGTGCTGATTTATGACACGTCCTCGTCTCTGCGACTCTCTCAGGTGTCAAACCCCGAGTCGGATCCTCTCAGGCAGCAGATACGGTTGGAAGTTCCCGCTCTGGCGAGCGTCGATGCAGACGGAGTGATGACCCTCGCGACGCAAACGGACATTGATCGAACATTCACTCTGGTCAAAGAGGCGGGGCAGTGGAGAATTCAGGCTCCTGAAAACTCTTTCCTTGTTTCTCGTTCCTCGTTCATCGCATCCTATGAACTCGCCAATCTGTGGTTCCCGTCGACGTCGCTTGACGCTCTGGTTCCAGATCCCAGGTGGTATCCCGCGCGTAGGCTCGCGGGACATTTGCTTTCTGGGCTTGTTGCAGGCCCTCAGGCTTCACTGAACCAATCGGTGAGCAACGCGATTCCCGGGGGAACAACGATCCCCTCCCAGGGAGTTGAGGTTAAGGACCGTATCGCGAATGTCAGACTCAATGCAGCCGTTCCGAACGATCAAAAAACCCTTCAGCTCATTGCGTGGTCAGTACATGAGACCCTCATTCAGGCGCCGTCAATCACGGGTATCCGGCTGACTCTTTCCGGTGAGACCATTGAGACGGATGACCTTCCCAGCGGGCCCCGATACCTCCTTGATACGGGAATTGCTCTGACTCAATCGGGACTTGGAATCGTGTCAGGAAGTTCTGTTGCCCCGCTCAAAGCACAGGTCTCTCCGGAGTCGGGGGCATCCCTTCCTGCGATGTCGCCCGTCTCGTCCTCGCTCATTGCCTGGAAGGAAGATTCCACCCTCGTTGTTGCGCGAGGCCATGAAGACACGTGGAGTAGTGCGCGAGCTCCCATTTCTTCCCAGACGCAGGGCTTGAGTATCGATCGTTTTGGATGGACCTGGGCGCTGGGCTCCTCATCGCCTGAGGCGGGCCAGTCATCAATTGTGTGCGTCAATGAAAACGGCGTGGTGTCCGATGTCAATGTTGATGGCGATGTCAATGGGAAGATTCGTGCAATTCGTGTGTCTCCCGACGGAGCGCGGGCTCTCGTGATCGTTGATTCGGATGGAGTTCAGAGCCTGTGGATGGCAGGGGTTGTCAGAAACGAGAACGGTACTCCTCGAGGCCTTCACCAGCCGAACATCCTCTTTGCGAATAGCTGGAATCTCATCGATGCTTCATGGTCGGGCAGCACCGGGGTTGTTGCCGGATTCAATTCCACACATGACACGGGACAGTCTCAATCTCTCCTTGTTGATTGGAATCTCGGTGGTTTCTACCAGATGCTGACACTTCCCGCGGGCACCACGTCTGTGAGTGCGGGGACGTCGAGCGCGTCGACGATCATTCGCATGTCCGATGGACGAATGCAGTACCGTGCGGGAGCTTTGTGGCAGCAACTTGCTCAGACAGTGAAAGACGCGCGTTATTCCGGGTAGTCTCTTTCCTCTTTCCTGAGATGACCCGTTGTGTCAGGGGTGAGTTTTTGGCGCCGAGGACGTGACACGTGTGTACGGATGCGTCACGGTGATCGCTTGACTTCTTTCGACTGTCGTCACGAGGTTGGGAATCACCCGGTGCTCACCGGTAAAGGGATTGGTGATCTCTCCAGACCATGTTGTTGTCAGCGTGACGTGCCGCTGCTTGGCAGGAAGCGAAAACGAATGGCTGATCGTCTGATCTGGCCACGGTGCTCCGGGAACAGGGGAGGTCACCGGGGGAGATTTATCGCCGAAATCGAAGGAAAACTGTGTGGCCGTCAGGGAAATTTCTACGGTTTCATTAAAGACACGGGTTGACAGAATCTGCGTGGGTGACGAGGCGTGGGCAAGTGTGGGGATCCCAGTGAACGCGATGCGTTCAGGTTGCACTACTAAGCCTGATCCGCGGGCGCGAACGGTGGTCATGAATTGCTCGATAATCTCATCCGTTGTTGGTTGTCCACCGAGGTCGCTCCTCTGAGGAGCTGGCTGCCCCAGGGGATCTCGAGAAATCGGGCACACGACCACCGACACTCGATGATTGGTACGGGACCGTCTCTTATAACACCGAGGCTTGTTCTCGGCCCCGGATGCTCCGGAATTCTGCGCTGGGGATAACTGCCCCGCAGATGGGGGCGAGTATGGCGGAGGAGATGAGGCGTTGGGCGTGACCCCCGACGATGACGAATCGGCCGGTGGAGCAGTGACGTTCCGTGAACGGCTTGACCATAGGGTCACCGTATCTTCGTTGCCATCAACATCGATACGAGGTGGGGATGACTGCGACGTGACGGATGCTGGAGTAGTAGACAGCGAGGAGTCAATGGATGCCTGAGCCGGCGGTATCCCGCGAGGAGATGCGCCGCCGAAGAAGAAGAGAACGAGGACGCTTGCGAGCAGGAATGTGAGGCGGTGACGAAGAAGAAAACCGTGGGGATTGCGAAACATCATGACCTCCGTGCATGAGTGTGCGGACGAATGTTGTCGACGATAGGTCGACGGTCAAACCTGGGGAATAGGGAGATCAGTTCCTGTGGATAACGCTTGTCCTCGAAAAGTTATCCACAGCGGTGACTCATGGTTGCGACACGTAACGCGAGAATGGCAACGATTGTTTCCATGACTGATATGTTCTGTGCACCAACTCCCGGATCTTTTAACGGATGGCGGCGCAATCCGGTGATGATTCGCAGGAAGATACGCCATTTTCTTGATCTTCTGCTTCCCGTGCAATGCCACGGATGCGGTATGTGGGATCAGGTGCTGTGTCCCCGATGCGCCGCGGTGTGGAAGCCAGAAAAGGCAACGTGGTCAACTATTGAAACCGAGATGGATATGCCCGATATCCCCGTTGCCAGCGTCGGCGCCTATGACTCGGTTCTTCGGCGAATGATTGTTGCGGCGAAAAACTCTCAGTATGTCGAGATGACGGCGATCTTCATGAATGCCGGTCAGCTCCTCGCACGCTGCGTCTGTGACGCGGGGTGGGACCCTCTGTGTTCACGGGTTTACGGTCGGGGAAACGCGGTAGAAGCATGGGTGGTGCCGGCACCGTCGTCGTGGAAACGCAGGCTGACGGGGTGGTCGATTACTTCGCCCTTCGCCCAGGGTTTTGCTCGGGGGCTCGTGCGATATGGGGGATATTCACGAGTTCGGGTGGTCGATTGCGTCAGACTCACAGTGGGGGCGTGCTCCCAATCGGGGAAAGTTGGGGAGCAACGACGGCGTGGTCGGCGCGGTGCGATGGTGTCGAAACTTCAGGTGCCCGATGGAGTTGACGTTTTTGTTGCCGACGATGTGGTGACAACAGGAGCGACGGTTCGGGAAATTGTCCGTGTTCTTGGGCGTTGTCACGGTGTTGTGAGTATGGCTCGGGCGTTGTCTCCCGGTACGACGGCTTCTGGACTGCCCGCCCCTGACCACTTCGTGACGAATGCTGTCCCTGATGGCAACGCGATGATCGCATAATATGACGCGCGTCACGTCATGGGGTAGTATGTGTGTCACACGCAAGGAGAGACGACATCGGAAAAGTCGTGAATCCTTGTCCGACTGGAGGTGATAGTTCAGCTCACAGCTTGGGTCATGAAGCACTCAAGCAATCAACCAGCGGGCGAGGAGCCCGCCGAATTCCCTTGGAGGACTAATCATGGATATCACTGTCGTCGCGCGTAATGCGGAAATCCACCCGAATTTCCGTGCGTATGCGGAAGAAAAGGTCGCGAAAGTTACCCAGTTCTATCCGCGCGCTCAGAGAATCGATGTTGAACTCACACACGAGCGCAACCCGCGCCAGGCTGACACCGCAGAGAGAATCGAACTCACTGTCTATGGCAAGGGCCCAATCATTCGCGCCGAAGCAGAGTCCGCAGATCGATACGCTGCCGTAGACATTGCCGCCGGAAAACTTTTTGAGCGGCTCCGCCGGATGCGTGACCGTGCGAAGGACCATCGTCGGCGTTACCCGCGTGACTTTGAGCCGACGGACCCGGAGATTCTTGAAAACCTACAACCGGAAGAAGAAAGCGTCGAGACCCCAGAGCCGCGGTCCCTGCGTTCCGCTGAGGATCTCAAGGTCGGAGAGGCTCGCGAAGAACAGCTCGGTGACTCACCGATTATCGTTCGACAGAAAGTCCATGAAGCGCAGCCGATGTCGGTTGATGAGGCCCTTGACCAAATGGAAATGGTCGGACACCCATTCTTCCTCTTCATCGATGCCGAAACCCATCAGCCCTGCGTTGTCTACCACCGACACGGGTGGACTTACGGCGTGTTGCGTCTGAACACGACTGTTGAGGTTGATGCCTGAGTGTCGTTACCCGTGATGCTCATGATGTGAGCACGTGGATTGTCCCCGGAAACCGGTGAAGTTTCCGGGGACAATCTGTGACAATGACGCTCAATATACGAGGAAACTGTTCACTCATAGCGACTTTGGTCGATGAATGCTCCCAATAGTTCGTACACTTGACCCCGTGCGTTTGTGCGCACTCGGGGAGAGTCCCCGGCAAGGACGTCAGGAGCCGTGGTGTCACTCATCGACAAAATTCTCCGTGCGGGTGAAGGCCGCACGCTCAAGAAGCTTGATCGCATGGCCTCTCAGGTGGATGCACTTCAAGAAGACTTCGAGGCCCTCACAGACGAGGAACTCCAAGCCAAGACCGGAGAATTTAAGCAGCGGCTCGAAGAGGGAGAAACCCTCGACGACATTCTTGTTGAAGCATTTGCCACGGTGAGAGAAGCCGCGTGGCGAACGCTTCGCCAACGGCCTTTCCATGTCCAGGTCATGGGCGGTATTGCCCTGCATCAGGGCAACATCGCTGAGATGAAGACCGGTGAAGGAAAGACCCTCGTTGCCACAATGCCTGCCTACCTGCGGTCGCTGACCGGTAAGGGAGTCCATGTCGTTACGGTCAACGACTACCTGGCGAAGTACCAGTCGGATCTCATGGCACGCGTGTACAACTTCCTTGGCGTGTCCTGTGGCTGCGTCCTCGTTGGGCAGAACCCGGTTGAGCGTCGAAAGCAGTATGCCGCGGACATCACCTATGGGACGAACAACGAATTCGGCTTCGACTATCTGCGTGACAACATGGCACAGCGGGTCGAAGACATGGTCCAGCGCGAACATAATTACGTCATTGTTGACGAGGTCGACTCGATCCTCATTGATGAGGCCCGTACCCCTCTGATTATTTCCGGTCCGGCCTCCGGGGACACGAATCGCTGGTATGTCGAGTTTGCGCGCATCGCACGCCTGCTCAAGCGCGATGAGGATTACGAGGTTGATGAGAAGAAGCGGACCGTTGGAATCCTTGAATCCGGAATCGATGCGGTCGAGGACCAGCTTGGTGTTGACAACCTGTACGAGGCAGCGAACACTCCTCTCATCGGTTTCCTGAATAACTCAATCAAAGCTAAAGAGCTGTTCCACCGCGACAAGGACTACATTGTCGACAACGGGGAAGTGTTGATCGTTGACGAGCATACCGGTCGTGTCCTACCGGGACGTCGGTACAACGAGGGGATGCACCAGGCGATCGAAGCCAAAGAAGGCGTTGAAATTCAGGCGGAAAACCAGACGCTTGCAACCATCACATTGCAGAACTATTTCCGTCTTTACCCCGAGGGGTCACGAGCTGGAATGACCGGTACTGCGGAAACCGAGGCCGCAGAGTTCGCGTCGACGTACAAGATCGGTGTCATTCCGATTCCGACGAATCGCGAAATGATTCGTGTTGATCAGCCCGACCTCGTCTATCCGACGGAGCAAGGAAAACTCAACGCCATCGTTGAGGATATTGCCGAGCGTCACGCCCAAGGGCAGCCGGTGCTCGTTGGCACGGCATCCGTGGAAAAGTCCGAGCTGCTGTCGCAGATGCTCAAGAAAGAACGGATCCCCCACCAGGTCCTCAACGCCAAGCAGCACGCTCGTGAGGCGGCGGTCGTCGCAATGGCTGGGCGTAAGGGTGCGGTTACCGTGGCCACAAATATGGCTGGTCGTGGTACTGACATCATGCTCGGAGGAAACTCGGAGTTCATTGCTCAGGCGAATCTGGCTGCTCAAGGGCTTGATCCGAAGGAAAACGCTGAAGAATACCGCGAAGCGTGGCCGAAAGCTCTCGCCGAGGCCGAGGCCGCAGTTGAAGCTGAACGTGAAGAGGTTCGCGAGCTTGGAGGACTGTATGTTCTTGGCTCCGAGCGTCACGAATCTCGTCGTATCGATAACCAGCTTCGCGGTCGATCTGGACGTCAGGGTGATCCCGGTGAATCACGGTTCTACCTGTCGATGGAAGATGACCTCATGCGTCTCTTCAACTCGTCGATGGCGCAGCGAATCATGGCTTCGGGTGCATACCCGGAGGATATGCCTTTAGAAAATAAGTTGGTGTCGAGGTCGATTGCCTCGGCCCAACGCCAGGTTGAGGCGCGAAACTTTGAGATCCGCAAGAACGTCCTCAAGTACGACGATGTGATGACCGGTCAGCGTGAGCTCATTTATGAGGAGCGCCGCAAGGTCCTTGAAGGCGCGGATCTGCGCGACCAGATGGACGCGTTTATGGCAAGCCTCGTCACGGGGATTGTTGACGAGAAAACTGCCGGCCTCGGGGTCAAAGAATGGGATCTTGATGTCCTGTGGGACACTCTCCGCGGCTACTATCCGCCGTCGGTTACCGCCGATGAGGTGGCACAGGCACATGGCGGCCACGATTCCCTCGTGCGCGATGACCTGGTGACCGAGCTTGTTGGTGACATTAAGTCTGCCTACGCGGATGCTGAGGACCGTCTCAATGAGAATCCCTTGGCAGCTGCGCAGCTGGGTGAGGAACCCATGCGGTCGCTTGAACGCCGCGTCATCATTGCAACCGTTGATCGCCTGTGGCGTGAACACCTCTACGAGATGGACTATCTCAAGGAAGGAATCGGTCTGCGTGCGATGGGCCAGCGCGATCCGCTCGTCGAATATAAGGACGAGGGTGCGCAGATGTTCCAGGCGATGACGGAGCGTATTCGTGAAGAGTCCGTTCAGACTGTCTTCTCTTTCGTCAAGCAATTTGATCGGGCTTTGGAGACCGCGGAGCAGCAGGCAGAAGCGTCCTCGGGGAACGAGGACGAGGCGGCAGCAGCCGAAGTTGAGGAAGCCGCGCGTGCAACTCAGGAAGCGCAGGAGCGTGCAGCTCAGCAGCGCGCCGCCGAGGAGAAACGGCGTCAGACGGTGGCACGTGCCCGTTCCGTCATGGGTGACCTGGGCCAGCAGCGCTCTGATCGGAGGCTGAGCTATTCATCCCCCGAAGGGGAATCTCGTGGTGGTTCAGGGACTTCGACGGGTGGAGGAAATAGGGCGCAGCGTCGCGCGGCGAAGAAGAAAGGTCGCGGTCGTTAAATCGACGAAGGTCGGCTGCAAGAGTAACTCTTTGGCGGCTGGGAATACCGTGTGGTGTTCCCAGCCGCCGTTGTGTTGTTGAGTGATCTGTGAGTTGGCCTCTCCTGGCTGACGTTATGGGGGACGGGTGTCAGCGGTTCAGCCGGTCGTCTGGCGAAGCGGGCGCCGGAACTTGCTCAATGAATTTGTGAGCAATCGCCGAGCGCGTCATGAACACGACGTCGTCTTTTGACTGTGCGTAGCGAATAAACTCTGCCAGTCCATGAATACGCGCCGGATTTCCGGTGATCCGCGGGTGGATGCCAATGGACATCATGCGTCCGCAATCGTCGCCGTCGTCGAGTAATTGATCCAGCGTTCGCGAAGCCACCTCAACGAAGTCTGAGGGTGCAGCGAATCCTGTGCCCATGATGTACCGGCAGTCGTTAACGACCAGTGAGTAGGGGACAACGAGGTGTGGTTTGCCGTTGACGAAAGTCCAGAACGGGAGGTCATCACCGTAATAGTCGGAGTCGTAGAGGAAGCGGCCGTCCTCGACCAGGAGTTCGCGGGTATTCACAGACATTTCACGGCAATACCAGCCTTCAGGTTGGCGACCCAACGTGCGTTGGAATGAGTCCATCGCCAGGTTGATCAGTTCTTTTTCTTCTTCACGCGAGTATTCGTAGTGGTCGATCCACCGGTAGCCGTGGCCAACGATCTCATCCCCGCGTTCGTTGATTTTTGCGGCGACAGAGGGGTTACGTTCGAGGGCGACGGCTGCGCCGAACACGGTGACGGGGACGTTGTAGCGGTCAAAGGTGCGGAACATCCGCCAAATCCCGGCGCGTGTTCCGTATTCATACATCGACTCCTTGGCCAGGTCACGTTGGTCGTCAACCTCGAAGGGGAGTTCGTACATCCCGTCGTTGACGTTGTCACCCATCGCGAAGGTTTTCTCCGAGCCTTCTTCGTAGTTGATGACGATGTTGATCGCGACTTTCGCGTCGTTGTCCCATCGGATCCGCGGCGGTGTGGGCCCGTAGCCGATGAGTTCCCGATCTGGGCCTGCTACGCCCGGGACGTCGTCATTACGGAACCAGTGGTTTTTCTGAACCTGAGCTTGGTCTGGCATGGGGCGTGATCCTTTCGAGTGTGATCTAACTGTAATTTTCCCTATGATAACCGACACACATTGTAGAGTATAGGTACACTAATTAATTGAAAAATTGTTGATAGTTTGCCGTGTTTTGACAAAAATTTGATGGAGAATGGATGTCGCATACACACATCGTTGCAATTGGAGCCACGGGTGGAACCATTTCGATGGCTTCGCTCGACCGTGGAGGCCCCGCAACGCCATCGTTACAAGGGGAGGACCTCGCAGCCCCCTTGCACCAGTGGCTCCCCGACGTCACCGTCCGTTCAACCAGCCTCTTCTCTGTCGGCTCCCCCCAATTGCGGATCGCGGATGTCTTAGCCGTTGCGCGATTCGCCAGCAACGCAGTACGCGATGGCGCCCACGGAGTTGTCATCATTCAGGGCACCGACACTCTTGAAGAAACCGCCTACCTCCTCGACCTCATCTGGGACCGCCCCGAACCCTTGGTCGTCACCGGAGCCATGCGGGCCAGCGACGATGCCGGAGCCGAAGGCATGGGCAACCTCGTCGCTGCTGTGCGTGTTGCCCTGGATGAACGCACCCGAAATATGGGTGTCTTGGTTGTCCTCAATGACGAGGCTCACCTGGCGTCCCTGGTGCGTAAAGTCGATGCTAATGCGCTCAGTGCGTTTAAGTCCCTCAGTTGGGGGCCCGTTGCCCGCGTCGTCGAAGGCGACGTCACCGTGGTCTACCGGCCCGTCGTCCGTCATCCTGCACTGCCTTACCCTCAAGCCTCGCCGCCCAGAATCCCGATTGTGACCGCCGGACTAGACGACGACGGCGAACTCATGAGACTGGCGCTGCACGCGCGTCCTCGTGGCATTGTCATTTCAGCGATGGGTTCTGGGCATGTGCCGGTGCCCCTGGCTGACGCCGCCGAAGAAATGGTCAACGCTGGAATCCCCGTGGTGTTCGCATCACGCACCGGCGGTGGGACAACGACGCAGAACACGTACGGTTATCCCGGCTCCGAAGTTGACCTACTCAACCGTGGCCTCATTGGGGCGGGGTGGCTTGATGGCCGCAAGTCCCGACTTCTCCTGCACACCTTGGTGTCTGCGGGCGCGGACCGAGAGTCCATTGCCGCTGAGTTTTCTCGCCGAGGACGAGGCTGATCGTGTACCAGGCGGGGACGAGGCCGACGGCAGGCTGGATGGAGACAAGGATGATGGTTCGTCCCAGCTCGTCCTCGCCAATCCCTGAACTTACAAGCTTTCTTTTCGTGAGTCGCCCGACCGGGAGGCTCAATCCCAACGCACAGAGAGGACACGCATGTCCGCATCACCGCACAACACACACCCGCCACGGACTGCCAGCAGGCAGACCGATGTCGCGCAAACTCCTGACAACACCGAAGAATTCATGCTGGAACCCGTGCCCAGGGCAGCGCGTCGCAGCTGGTGGTCCATCTTCGCGATCTGGGTCGGTTTCGGGTACGTCCCCACCGGCCTCATCGTTGGTGGCCAGTTGGCTGGGCAAGGCGGAGCTCCGGGAATGAACTTCGGTATGGCCTTGCTCGCCGTCATCGTCGGCGAAGGAGTCTTGCTGGCCATGACCTTCGCACTGGGGTATGCAGCAATGAAGACGGGCCTTAACCTATCCCTCATTTCCAGGTATTCCTACGGGAAAGTCGGCATGGTGTTGCCGATGTTGATTATGGCGTTGCTGACGCTCGGGTGGTTTGCCTCGATCGTTGGCATGGTCGGTGAAATTTTCAATAGCGCCATCGGGAGTCCCACGGGGATCACCGTGGTCAACGGCCTGAGCCTTGAATACGTGATTTTGTGCCTGTTCTGGGGCGCGGTGTTCACGTGGTCGGCGTGGAAAGGAATTTCTGCGATTGAAAAAATCTCCTCTGCTGCTGCCCCGTTCGTGTTGATTATGGCGCTTGTTGCCGCGGTCATGATGGTGTCGCAATTTGGTGGTTTCGGAAAAGTTCTTGACGAGGCTGCAACACGTTCTGGCCTGTCCTTAGGCTCTGCGGTCACAGTGATCATCGGTGCGTGGATCGCAGGTGTCATCATGGGGGTGGACATTTTCCGCTATGCGAAGAGGTCTACTCACGTGTTGATCGGTGCGGGTGCGTGCTTCATTTTGACGAACCCGCTGTTGAATATCGTTGGATACACCGGGTCCATCGCAACGGGAGACTCGAACTTCATTTCCTGGATGGTTGACAATGGCGCGCTCTTGGCGGTCCTCGGTGTTGTGCTGTGGGTTTTGGCGCTGTGGACAACGAATATGTCGGAGCTGTACTGCAACGCCTTGTACGTAGGGCCGGCTGCGGACTCGCTGGGTGTGCGTGTGCGACGCGGACGCATCGTGATTGTTGTCGGCATCGTGGGGTCAGTGTTGGGGGCGTTGGGTTTCTACTCGCTGTTCTTCAATGACTTCATCACGGTTCTGGGGGCAGCTTTCGTGCCTCTCGCTGGCCCGATTTTGGCGGATTTCTATTGGGTGCGTCGCCGGGAATACACCAGCGCGGATCCGCATGCGCTGCCCTTAGTTCGGTGGCCGGCATTGATTTCCTTCATCATCGGCGCGTGCGCGGGTATTGCATTCCAGTACTGGATTCCGCTTCCGGGGAATTTCCCGGCCGGCCTGGGTGCATTGGCCTTAACCTTTGTGCTGCACGTCGTACTGTCGGCTGTGTTGCGTCATCGCCCTGAACAGCAGATTGTGGTCACTGAGGGATACGTCAGTCCAGCAGCATAACCACGGTCGCTGTGCGTATCTCACGCGATCCATGTTTACCGGCCTGCCCGCCACAGGGCAGGCCGGTAATGCAAAAAGAGGAGGTTAGGCTAACTCTCGGGAGGACAAGCAGTCGTACATGATGCACCGGGAAAAAGCGGATGCTCGGCATGTAGATACTTCACATGGCTTCCCTTTTTAGACAAAAGTCTGGGGTGCCTGTTTGTCAATTGACTTGTGCCTATCTGAAATGGTGAAGGTTGAAAGATGTGAAAGAAGGGGACCCTTGAGGCTGGGGGTGTGTGAGGGCGGTCATGGTGACTTATGGGGTATCGTGCAGCAGGGCGTAGCCAACCTCGTCAGTTGTCACAAGGCAATTGACGAGTCCTGACGCGCAAATTGCGCGGATCGCCGCTGTCTTTCCCAGTTGGCCAGCGACAGCGATGACGTGCGGGCAGTGTTTGAGCTCATCGAAGGTAATTGAGATTCTCCGGGCATTCAGTGTCGTATCAATCATCTGACCGGCCTGATCGAAGAACAGTCCGCCAATTTCCGCGACCGCACCTTTTTCATTCAGTTCCAGGATTTCGTCTTCGAAAATATAGGGTTCAAGCTGGTTAATTGATGGCGACCATGAGCCGACCGATAAGAAAGCAACATCAAGGTTCTGATAGACGCTCAAGGTTGCCGAAACTGATGGTTCATTTTTGAGTGAGTCAGCCGCCTCTGAGGAATTGGCAAGCAGTGGGGCAAAAACCGCTTTCGTTGTCAGGTGCTCATGTGATGAGAGTTTTGCAAGGATCTGCACCGGCGAAAGAGAGGGATCATTGCCAACAACCCCTGAGATTTGCACGAACTCCATCGGTGGAAGCTCAGGGAGATGTCGAACGATGGGAGCGACAGTTCGTCCCCACGAAATGCCGACACGGTAGCCTTCATCCATGATTTCGGTGAAATAGTCCGCCGCAGCCTTCCCAAGAAGATCCCGCTCGATAGTGATGTCTTGATTTGATGGCACGAGAATCGCGTGCTCAATGCCGAGGTGCTGCGCCAAATCGCGATGGATTGTCAGGTCTTCGTTGAACGGGTACTGGATAGTTATTTTGACGATCCCGGAGCGTTGAGCCTCGTCAAGAAGGCGCGCAACTTTGAACCGCGACATGCTGAGGCGCTCTGAGATCTCCACTTTGCTGAGGTTTTCGACGTAGTGGAGGCGTGAGACTTCGGCCATCTGTCGGATTGCAGCCCGATCGGGTGTTGCAGGTCGCGATGGTTGTTTCATAGCAGACATCATAATCTCTGAGTCATATCCGCTCAAATGAGCACTCTAGTAAGACTTGCGCTCTCAAATGAGAGGGGATAAGGTTGCATCCGTCACGCAGTCGACGTTGATGTAGCGAAGGAGCTCTTATGACGAAGCGCAGGAGAGTGCCCCAAGAACTCGGGGTTCTCATCGTTGTTTTGCTGGTCGCTCTCGTGATGGGTGCCATGTCCCCTGAATTCCGTACCGCGAGCAATCTCAGCGTTCTGTTGCTCAACGGATCTGTTGTGACATTCCTTGCCATAGGCCAAGCGTGTGTTCTCCTTACCGGAGGAATCGATCTCTCCGTTGGTTCAAACATTGCGTTGACCGGCATGATCGCCGCTCTGGTGATGCAAGCAGGCGCCCCGTGGTGGCTGGGAGCCCTGGCAGCAATCGTCACAGGTATCGCTGTTGGAGCGATCAACGGCCTCATCATCCACTACGGGAATATGCCGCCGTTCATCGTGACATTTGCAGCGTTCGGTATTTCAGCATCGATTCCGAAAATTTTGACTCAAGCAAAATCGGTGACTGTATCAGAACCGATGTTCGCTTTCTTCGGCCGCGGATCGATCTTTGGTATTCCGGTTCCCATCCTGATGGTGATCATTGCTGCGGTGATCGTCGCATTCCTGCTCAAGGGCACCGCCACTGGCGTTCATATCTACGCTCTGGGCGGCAATCGAGAGACTGCGCGTCTTGCAGGTATCTCCATCGCTAAGAACACAATCCTGGTCTACGTCATTTCAGGAATTTGTTCCGCGTTCGGCGGGATTATCACGACCTCGCGCCTCATGGTGGGATACCCGACAGCTGGTTCAGGTACGGAACAGTTCTATTCGATTGCCTCCGCAGTTGTTGGCGGGGTATCCCTCTTCGGTGGAGTCGGAACAATCCTTGGTGCAGTTATCGGGTCCCTGCTGATCGCCGAAGTATCGAACGGTATGAACGTGATTGGCGTTGATTCCTACTGGCAGCCATTGGTTATTGGCGTCATTATCCTCGCGGGCGTGCTTCTGGATACAAATAAGAGCGGCCTACGGAAGCTTGCATTCTGGCGAAAAAGCAGAGTCCCATCCACCCCGGGAACTACCGCAGACATCAGTAAAGATCAGCTCATTAGCTGAATGAATCTCCCTCAAATTTCGCAGAACCTCAACCACAAACAAGGAGCGAACACATGAAGCAGCAGAAGAAATGGGTGCTGGCAATAGCGACAGCAGGTGCACTCGCAATGGGCCTCACCGCCTGTAGTGGAGCCATCGACACGGGGACGGGGAAAGCATCGTCTGAGTCTGATGCTCAGTCTGTTGCACAGACGATCCCTGAATCATGCAAGAAAGAGGGGGCGCTGATTTCGGTTCTTCTACCGAATCAGACAAACCCCTACTACGTTGCGATGAAGGAAGGCTTTGAAACCGCTGCGAAAGACAACGGTTTTACGGCCGAAGTGCAGATTGCTGGCGATGATGACGCGCAGCAACTCGCTCAAGCACAAGCAGCCTTGCAGAAGAAGCCCTGTGCACTTGCACTCAACCCCGTGAAGTCAGAGCCCGCAGCAGCGATCGTCCGCGAAGCAAACGATGCGGGGGTACCGGTATTCACAGTGAACGTCATCGTTGATGAAAAAGCATTGACTGCGCAGAATGCCCGAATCGTTCAATACCTCGGTGCAGACAATAAAGCTGGCGGGGTTGAAACAGCCAAGAAGATCCTTGAGGACTTGGGTGCTGATAGCACCCTGAAGATCGGGTTTGTTACCGAACCTGACGAAGTGCCTGTGGTCCAGCGTGATGAAGGCTTCCGTGAGGAAATTGGGAAGAACAAGAATGCGGAGGTCGTTGCTGAAGTCGATGGAAACGTCAAGGCAACTGACTCTCTCAATGTGACAACGGACATGTTACAGGGCAACCCGGAGATGAACGTCATTTTCGCTTCCACAGGTCCTGCAGCTCAAGGGGCTATTGAAGCAGTTGCAGCATCGGGACGCGATGTCAAGGTGTATGGATTCTGTGCGGCTGAAATGATGCTGACTGATGCCTATCCGGCGTGTGTCGCACAGGAACCAGCAGACTACGGCAAGCGTGTCATCGAACAGATTGCTGCGTATGTCAAGGGCGAAAAGGTAGAACCCGAAATCTTGCGTCCGTTGAAGATGTTCGTCACCGGTCAAACCCCCGGTGAAGGAGAAGTCGGCTGATCGGATATCACTAGGGAAGGGCACGCCCATGACGAAGAATCAATTGGAAACTTTAGAGATTCGGAAGGACTACTCAGGTGTTCCTGTGCTCATGGGCGTGTCCCTCTCTCTTCAAGCTGGAGAGGTCGTCGGGCTCGTTGGACATAATGGAGCCGGAAAATCGACCCTCCTGAAAGTGCTATCTGGTGCGCATCGATACTCGTCAGGAGCACTTACCATCAACGGGGAGAGAGTGGAGTTTTCTTCCCCTGCCGAGGCGATTACCGCTGGCGTTTCGACTGTGTATCAAGAGCTGTCGCTCCTTGGAAACCTCACGGTTACGGAGAATGTCTGGCTGGGAAGGGAACTTCGTCTCCCAGGTGGAAAACTGGACCGTCAAAAGATGAAGCGTGGTGCCAGCAAAATCCTTGAAGATTTTGGTTTGAGTGACGTAGATCCCGATGAAAAGGTTGGGAATTACCCGGTCGCAACCCGCCAACTTCTTGAGATTGCCATCGCATCCAGTCGCAAAACACAGTTCTTGCTCCTTGATGAACCGACAACATCCCTTGAAGGCGAACAAGTTACTGAACTTTTGAGGTATATCAAGAATCTGGCAAAAGAACGCCAGATTGGCGTGCTCATTGTCAATCACAAGTTGGATGAGCTTTACGAGGTTGCTGACCGTATTGTCGCGTTGATGAACGGGCGAATCGTGATTGATACTCCAGTGGAAACCGCTGATCGTCACGACATCGTTGCCGCAATTGCGGGTGAAGAACACGCTGAGCTAGAAGAGAGCTCGCACCCCCGATCCTCGATCCATCGTGAGGTTCAGGTGGCATTGGAGGTCAATGACCTTCATAACTCCACATTATGTGGGGTAACCTTTAAGGCTCATCAGGCGGAGATTCTTGGAATCTATGGGCTTGGTGGAAGCGGGCGCTCCGAGACATTGCGAGCCATTGCTGGTATTGAGCCAGCGAAGAGTGGATACATTGAATTAGACGGGCGTAAATTTCTCCCGAGAACACCGTCCGAAGCAATGCGCCACGGAATCGCATTCTTGACCGAGGAGCGCAAGAGCGACGGAATTGTTCCTCAGATGAGTTCTGTGCTCAATGCAGCTCTCCCTGTCGTCGGCACATTCATGAAGGGTGGGGTGCTGCGCAGTCGGAAGATGAAGGAACAAACCTCTCAACTCTTAGAGTCGTTGCACCTCAGAGGTGATGCTTCAGAGCCCATTACGTCGTTATCGGGTGGAAACCAGCAAAAGGTACTTTTGGCGAAAGCTCTCATTCAGAAGCCCACAGTGTTGTTGCTTGATGAGCCGAGTAAGGGTGTGGATATCGGAGCGAAAGCCGAAATTCACCAGTTCCTTAAGCGGCTTGCGCACGATGAGGGGTACGCGATTGTCATGGTTTCTTCCGAAGAGGAAGAAATACTGGATCTCTCGGATCGCGTGGTGGTCTTCTCTGAAGGAAGCGTCATTGACGGACCTCTCCCGGTTGAAGATTTAACTGTTTCAGATTTACGCCGACTTGCCTGGGGTGAACTCCGTTCACCGACCGCGCAGAAATAGAAGTCATAGTGACAAGGATGAAATTGCAGACAATGGAAGATAACAAAATTCTACAGATTGCACGTGATGGAGCCAGGCTCGAGGCTCGTGCGGTTGCTTGTGTAGAAAACCAGATCGATGACAGTGTGATCAACGTGGCCCGACTGATCGACCAGGCCCGGGGCAAAGTCATCGTCGTCGGGTCAGGGACATCGGGCACTATTGCACGCCGACTCGCACACCTATTGTCTGTCTCAGGCACGCCGGGTGTATTTGTACATCCAATGGATGCGCTGCATGGAACGATGGGGGCAATTGAGGGAGATGATGTCCTGATTGCCTTGTCTAAAGGTGGTGAGTCTGATGAAATCAATTCCCTGTGTTCACTTCTGTCTGAGCAAGGAACCACAATCATTGGAATCGGTGAACAATCAGAATCGACATTAGCGCGCCTATCCGATGTATTCGTGTGCCTTCACACGGCTGATGGTGCAGATCCGGAGAATGTCCTCGCGATGGGGTCAACGTTGGTCACTGCAATTTGGGGGGACGCACTTGCTCGGGTTCTCATGGCGATGCATGGGTGGACGGTCGACGAGAGCATTAGGATCCACCCGGCAGGTGCAGTTGGGAAAAACGCTATCTGTTCGCAGCATGAAGGGTGAATGGTCGTGCGCTCGGTACTTGGAATTGATCTGTCCACCCAGTCGTGCACCCTTGAAGTACGGTCAGTAGACGACTTTTCAGTCGTTGCGCGCAGTCGCATTCCACTTGCCTCAACGCACCCTCCAGTGTCTGAGCACAATGCTGAAGACTGGTGGAGGGCACTCGCTCAGGGGGTCCGCCAACTTGCTGAGAGTACCGATTTATCTGCAATCGTTGCCCTTTCGGTGTCGGGCCAGTGTCATGGTCTGGTCCCCCTTGATGTGAACGGTTTCCCGATTCGCCCAGTCAAACTGTGGAACGACACATCGACCACGCCGTATCTTGAGCGATTGTTTGACAGAGTTTCGAGAAAAGAATGGGCTGAACGCGTTGGTTCAGTACCGACAGCCGCGTTCACCGTGTCAAAGCTTGCGTGGTTTATCGCCGAGGAACCCGATAATTTCGCGAAGACAGTACAGATTGTTCTTCCTCACGACTACATTACGTATCGCCTCACGGGCCGCTACTGTACGGATCGCTCCGAAGCTTCTGGTACTGGGTATTTCGATTCAGTGAGTAACTCCTATGACTATGAGCTGCTCGCTCAGTGCTTTGGCGATTTGCGGTCGTGGACAGATCTATTCCCCGAGGTTTTAGGACCGTCGGAGATCGCCGGCTACGTTACCGACGAAGCCGCTGAGATTCTCGGGATTACTTCCGGGATCCCGGTGGCTGTGGGTGGTGGAGACCAACACGTTGCCGCGCTGGGACTGGGAATGACTGAGGGCGATGTTGTTTTTAGTCTGGGAACGTCCGGTGTTGTCATCACGATGTCGGATCGTCCCGTCAGCGATCCATCCGGTCAAGTCAATGGTGTCGCAAACGTCACGGGTGGCTGGCTTCCGCTGGTGTGTACGTTGAATGCAACGAAGGTGTCGGACTGGGCTGCTCGTCTGCTCAACGTGTCAGTGCAGGAACTGGATCAGCTAGCCCTCGATGCGAACACCGGCGAGATCGGACCAGTCTTTGCAACATACCTGGATGGTGAGAGAAGCCCATCATTGCCATTGTCTGTTGGTGTTCTCGCTGGCCTGAAAGGGGAGTCCACCCGTGAAGACGTCGCGCTATCAGTGTTCCGCGGTGTTCTGGCGGGACTTTTACGGGGACTCGATTCGATTGAAGCTCATGGAGTGGATATTGGCGGTCGTGTAATGGCGATCGGTGGAGGTGCGCGTTCTGCGGCGTACATTCAGTTCCTTGCTGACTTGCTTAACCGGCCCGTCAGTGTCATTAATGAACCTGAAGCCACAGCTCGGGGGGCGTGTATTCAAGCTCTGGCGGTCTATCGACACCAGGATGTATCCACGATTGCCATTCAGTTCCCGCCGACCATTTCTCGCACGATTCAACCGCGATCAGGTGAATTGCGCTGGGAGGAATTGAAGTCGGTGTACCTCCCCGTCGCAGCCTTCGCTGGAACTCAGAATCGCGACTCATTCACCCAACCGGACAGGCTTCGTCGTTAGCGCATATCCGATGTCTATCCGTGTCGAAAGCCAGGACACTCGTTATAGACGCCCTCGTCAGTGAGGATCTGACTCGATGAGAGAGAATGAGAGTCCCGCAGAAACAGGTCTGAATTTTACGCCTGGGTATCGTGGGCAACTGTGCGAGCCCAGGCTGCCAGACCAAGGTGTGCCGGCAGGAACGCGTACATTGTTGCTTGGAAAGCGTGGTAAAGGTCAGGTTTGCCTTCCCAGGTGAAGGACACCGGCTCATTGTCTTCATTGAGCTCCGGGAACCATGAACCACCGTTGAAATCCATGATGTGATCTGCGGTGTACTGCCAGATTGTCCGATACGCCTGCGCGTACGCGGGATCGAGTGTTTCCTGGTACAGGAAGTGCGCTGCTCCCAGAGCCTCTGGGGGCTCCCAGAAGAAACGTTCCCGCACGATCGGGGTTCCATCCCAGTCTGTGGTGTACACAAAACCGCCGGTCGGTTGCCAGCCGTCAGTCATGGCTCCCGCAAACAGGTGCTGTGCCGCTGGAAGAACCCAGTCTTCATCCACACCCAGCCCACGCATTTGCATCAGCAGCTTCGCCCATTCCAACCAGTGTCCCGGTTGCGACCCGTACGGGCGGAACGGATGGCGTGGATCGTCGCGGTTGAATTCGGGAAGGTCAGACCAATCTTCGGCAAAGTGCTCGCACAAGCGCCACGCGCCGACATGGTCCTTGGCGGCGCGCCCAGCGATGAATCGTCCGATCCGAACAGCGCGCTCGAGGAGTTCATTGCGACCGGTGGCCTCGTACGCAGCAAGGAATGCTTCCGTTAAGTGCATGTTGGCGTTCTGACCCCGGTAGGTGTCCAGCTGGGTAAACGTCCGGTCGTAGGCTTCAACGCAACGCCCCACGGATTCGTCCCAGTAGTGTTCATCAATAACCCCAAGAGCAGCGTTGACCAGTTCCTCGCCGCGTTGAAGACCTGCGAGCATTGCGGATGAACCGGCGAGAAGCACGTGCGCTTGACCGTAGAGTTCCTTCAAGTCTGATGGAGAGTCTCCGCCAACAGTGGCGAACCAGCCACCGTATTCGTGGTCGCGGCCGTCTCCGTCAAGGAAATATGTCAATCCGTGTTCGGCGATTTCGCGGGCACCGGGGCGTCCGAGCATGTGAGCGATAGAGAAGCAGTGGAGCATCCGGGCGTTATTCCACAGCTGCCGCCCTTGGTGGGGTAGGGGGTTACCGGTGGCATCGAGGTAGTTGTATCCGCCGTCAGGGTGGCACACGTGTGGCTGGTAGAAGTCAAGCAAGCGGGTGCGTTCATTGTTGAGCCATTCGAGGTGTGCAGCGTCCCCGTCCAGCAGGTTCGCTCCGGGGGTGCCAATCAGTGTGCTCATCGTGGTCCTTTCGTGACAACGCACCCACGCGTCGTATTCACACGGGGTCAACATCGACCCGGTTTTCACGTGGTCTCACCATCAATTTTACGCTCCGCTATCCCTGCCGACAACGTTGTCAGCAGAATCCGGAGCCACAGACACCCCAATGAGCAGCGCAGACGCGGCTCACAGCGACGTTAGACCCGGTGGGCAAACAGAGCACGGATCGTGTTCTTATCGATCTTCCCGCCCGCAGTCACCGGCAGAGCGTCGACAACCATGAAACTCACGGGCACCCGATACCTCGCCAGGCGCCCATTGAGTTGAGTCCGAACTAATTCGGCATCGAAATGAGCTCCCGGCCTCACCACCACCGCAGCTGCGGGAACTTCACCATACAGATCGTCAGGCACTCCAACCAGGGCAGCATCGTCAATTTCGTCGAGGCGCCGCAGTTCCTCCTCCACGTCGATGCAGCAGATCTTTTCGCCGCCGCGGTTGATGACGTCTTTCTTCCGGTCGTGTACGTACACGTAACCGTCGGGCGTGGCGAGGCCGATGTCGCCTGTGGCAAACCATCCGTCAGTGCGGAAAGCTCCAGCAGCCGTACCGCGACCAGCCTCGTCCTCGTCAATGACGATCCCGTCGTAACCCCGTGCAATGTTTGCACCCCGCAGGTAAATTTCCCCTTCCGCGTTGAACCCGAGGTCATGCCCGTCAGCGTCACAGATCTTGACATCTAACCCGGGAATAGGAATACCGGAACTGCCTAGATGCGCAGATGTTGCCGCATCGCAGGGAAACACGAACGCGGGTGAGCATGATTCGGAGAGTCCGTAGATCGTGCGGAACTGCATATGCGGCATCCACTCGTGCATGTCACGGATCCGGTGTACCGGCATGTGCGCGGCTCCGCAGCCGATAGTGTGGACACTGGGCAACTGGGGGAAACGTTCACGCTGATCCAGCATGAGTGCGAACACCGTGGGAGAAGCATGAATGAACGTGATGTTTCGAGCAAAGATTTCGCGGACGAACGGCATTCCGTCCATGCGTTTCTGAATGTGGATCGAGCCGCCGAGGTGGATGAACAACGCCAAGATCGCGATCATGCCGGTGACGTGGTAGATCGGCACGGCAATGATGGTGGAGTCTTCAGCGGTCAGTTCCAGGACACGCTGATAAGCGAGGACCGCGTGGGTGGCATTCGCGTTTGTCAGCAACACGCCTTTGCTTTGCGAGGTCGTCCCAGATGTGAACAGCAGAATCGCATCGGCGTCAGCACGCGGCACAGGAAGATGAGGAAGAGCCGCGTCGTCCTCGTCAATGGGGGAGAGGGGGAGCCCGAACGCGCAGGACGTGGATGATGACACCACGGTTGCATAGTCGGGGAACCACGCAGCCTGCTGGGGTTGGCACACGATGAGGCGCACCTGGGCCCGCTGCACGAGCGCAGTGATTTCAGCGCGCCGGAACTTCCCAGGCAGAGGCACGATGATGGCACCCAAGCGATTGAGGGCGTAGAATGCGGTGACAAAATCAATGCCGTTGTCGAGGAGAACCCCGACGCGGTCCCCGTGACCGATGCCCACAGTGGTGTGGAGGTAGCGGGCGAATCCGGTGACCATGCGTCGGACGTCGGCGAACGTGAACGTGTGCCCGTCTTCGGTGTAGATCGCCACTTTGTTTGGGAGACGTTGAGCTGTTGCGCTCAGCATCGCGTCCAGCGACTCGGGTGCGCCCTCGAATGTGCGGACGTCACGGCCGTTGATGGTGCGTTCGTTCAGGCCCTTGATGACACTGGCAGGCCACAGGGTGTCTCCGCTCAGCATGATCGTCCGCCCTTCAGCGTGACGTCCCCCGTGGGTTTTTCCGCTGAGTCCACCGCGCCGCTGCCCGCGACATTCGATGCGGCGTTAAGAATCTGGCACATCATCGCCACAGATTCATAGAGGGATTCGCGCGCGGTTGCCAGGGCTGTGGGTAGGTCACAGACTTCGCGCACCGTTGGGACGATCGCGGTGAAGCCGTTGTCGCAGAGGTCGTCAAGGTCGTGGGCAACGTTCCCCGCGAAAGCGATCGTGGGAATACCGTGGGCTCTGGCTCGCTGCATCACTCCCCACGGGGTTTTCCCGAACCTCGTCTGAGAGTCAATGGAGCCTTCCCCGGTGAGTACCAGGTCAGCGTCAGATAGATGCGCGTCGAGGTTGACGGCATCCAAGACGGTATCGACTCCGGGTGAGGCGGTAGCTCCCAGGCATCCCATGAACGCGGCGCCGAGGCCCCCGGCAGCTCCGGCTCCGGGGAGGGTGGTCACGGGGGCAATGTCATTCGCATCGAGGAGACTTCCCCACTGAGTGAGTGCCTCGTCAAAGGCATCAATGTCCTTAGGCTGAACTCCTTTTTGTGGGCCAAACACCGCGGTGGCACCAGTTGGGCCGGTGAGAGGATTCGTGACGTCGCACGCCAAAGTGATGGTGACATCCGCCCACGCGGGGTCGATGTGGCTGGTGTCGATCCGGGTGGCGTGTGTCAGGTCGAGGGGTGCATATGGGTCAATAGGCGTGTTGTCTCCGGTGTAAGCACGCACCCCGAGGGCGTGGCACATCCCCCACCCGCCATCGTTGGTGGCACTTCCGCCCAATCCAATAATGAGGTGACGAGGCTGACGCGTGAGGATCTGGGTGAGCATCAGTCCAACTCCAGCAGTTCCGGATTGGCGAGGACGACGCTCATTCGGAGCGATATGTTCGATTCCTACGGCTTGGGCAACTTCGAGGACGGCGAGGCGTTGGTCAGGAATCCACCCGTAGGTCGCAGTTCGTGGGCGGCCCAACGCATCCACGGTGTCGACGTATTCACGGGTACCGCCGAGAGCGTCAATCAGGGAGTCTGTTGTTCCTTCTCCACCGTCAGCGACGGGGACTTCCACGCAATCGGCGTGCGGCCAGACGCTGCGGACAGCCTGAGACATGGTGTGAGCGACCGTTGCGGCACTCATTGTTTCCTTAAACGAATCTGGCGCAATAACAATTTTCATGATCCCCTCATTTCTGTGCGATACATGGGGTGGCCGGGCGATACTCGCAGCACCCAGTCACCCCATGTATCACTTATCTGGCAGTAACCACCAACAAGTTCACCTCCAAGAGATGTCCTCAGCTGCGCTCAGCAACTGCGGGTGATTCATTGTTGCGGTACTTCAACAACCACACGAGGAGAGAACCGATAATCACCGCTCCAATGATGAACCAGAGTCCAGAAAGTTTGTTCCCTGTTGAGGTTTCGAGCGCGCCCATCACCGTGGGTCCAAGGAATCCCCCAACCAGACCACACATGTTCATGAAGGCCACACCGCCTGCCTGAGCCGCGCCGGAGAAACGCTGCTGTGGGAAGGTGAACAGAATGGACTGGATGACGAACAACTGTGATGCTGCGATGAAGAATCCGCCTACAGCGATCCACATGTTCCCAGCAGTGGTTGCGGCAATAGTCAATCCGAGGGCGACGAGGAGGAATCCGGCAGATGCCATCATCTTCGATTTCTTCAATCCGACTGCGTACTTTGGTAAGAACCAAGACCCTAGAGCAGCTGCGATCCACGGAATTGCCGTGATGAGACCGACTTGGAGGCTACTCATTGTTGCATCGTACGAATGAATAATCGTCGGGAGGAAGTAGGACAGAGAATAGACGGCGATCTGGTGTGTAAAGTAGGCCAGGACCACGACCCAGAGGATCGGGTCACGCAGAACGGGGCCGAGAGCACGCAAATCGTTGTGCTTGGAACCTTCACCCTGATCTTCAGAATCCAGGATGCGCTGCAACAGAGAACGATCTTCATCGGTGAGCCACTTGGCATTTTGTGGCTTGTCAGGCAGATAATTCCACACAGCGAATGCCAGAAGAATAGCGGGCAAACCTTCAATGATGAACATCCACTGCCATCCCTCTAGGCCAGCAAAGCCATCCAACTGAAGCAGAAGACCACCTAACGGGGCACCGACGATGTTGGCAATCGACACCCCCAGCAAGAAGATCCCAATGGCGCGAGCGCGGTAACGTTGAGGGAACCAGTATGAAATGTACAGAATGATACCGGGGTAGAGGCCGGCTTCGGCGGCACCCAGCAGGATCCGCAGGACGTAGAAGGAAATGTCATTCCACACGATTGCCATCAGCATGGAAATCGCGCCCCAGGTGATCATGATTCGCGCGATCCAGAATCGTGCTCCGACTTTGTGAAGGATCAAGTTCGAAGGGATTTCAAGGACGGCGTAGAACAGAAAGAACAATCCAGCGCCCAGACCATACGATGCTGCTGATAGCCCCACTGAGGCTTCCAACGATTCTTTCGCCATTCCGATATTTGTACGATCGACGAAGCTGATGATGTAGACGATCACCAGAAGCGGCATCAGTTTGACGAAGTTCTTCTTCGTGAGGAGATCTAGTTGTGATTGTTCTGAATGAGATAGAGACAACGACGTTGTTGCCTGTGTACTCATGATTTTCTCCTTTTATACCTTTTACTTCTTTTGTCAGAGTGCTTTGAAAATGGCGGCGACACCTTGTCCACCGCCGATGCACATGGACACGAGACCAAATTCCTTGCCAGTTCGGCGAAGGTTATACAAGGTCCGCAACGACAGGATCGCTCCCGTTGCCCCCACTGGGTGACCCAACGCAATTGCGCCACCCAACGGATTCGTTTTGTCCATGTTCAAGTTCTGATCTCGAATTACAGCGAGAGCTTGAGCGGCAAAAGCCTCGTTTAATTCGATCCAGTCAATGTCAGCTAAAGACAACCCTGCCTTGTCCAAAGCCCTGGGAATCGCCAATGCTGGAGCAAACCCCATGACCTCAGGGCGCACACCTGCCTTCGCGAAACTGACCAACTCGCCCAGCGGCTTCAACCCCTCCGCCTGAGCCACAGACTCCGTGGTCATCACCAACATCGCCGCAGCATCATTGATGCCCGACGAATTGCCGGCAGTCACAGAGCCGCCCTCACGGAACGCTGGACGTAGACGAGCCAATTTCTCACCCGATGTGCCCGGTCGAAGGTGCTCATCCACATCGAAAACACGTTCCGTTTTCTTCTCCTTCACCGTCACACCGACGATTTCGGGAGCAAACACACCGCGCTGCTGCGCGTCAGCTGCACGTTGCTGCGACAACGCTGCGAACTGATCTTGATCCTCACGGGAAATCCCGAACTGCTGCGCCACATTCTCAGCGGTCACACCCATCGGATACCCGCCGAATGGGTCCGTCACCAGTGACAAGGTCCCATCCACCAGCGAATGATTACCCATGCGCCACCCGTGACGAGCGTCAAAGTCCATGAACGGCTGATTCGACATGTTCTCCGAACCACCCGCCACCACGAACCGTGAATCACCTGAAAGCAACTCAAAAGCCGCCGACTGTAAGGCCTGCAACCCGGAACCACACAGACGATTCACCGTGAACGCTGTTGAATCTTCACGGACTCCCGCTTCTAACGCGATTCGCCGAGCCAGGAAAGCGTCCCCACCCACCTGACCGACACAGCCAACAACAACCTCGTCAACAGTCTCAACGCTGATGCCAGAGCGAGACACGGCCTCGCGCATCGCTGCCGCACCCAACAGGTGATTTGGCGTCGCCGATAACGACCCAGCGAACGTGCCGACAGCGGTGCGAGCACCATCAACAATGACTACTTTCTCCACACTGAACTCCCGTTCACTTGGTGATGACAAGACTGGCCGCTGCGCGCGCTTCATCGTTGTCATCCACTTCTGCGACCACCCACCCTTGGGGGGTCAACTGCACCAAATAGTGTTCTGTTGCCAGGAACACTTCTTGGCCCTTGGCCAACGCACCTTGTCCGTTGAAGGTCAACTGATCGACCGCAGGAACCCACTTTGGATGCTTTGAATCAGCGACCATGAGGAAACAAATCCGTTTTGCTCCGTCAACAATGTCCATGAATCCGCCGCAGCCAATTGCTTTACCGGCGAACGCTGAAACGTTGATGTTGCCCAAACCATCAACCTGGCCGACACCCATGAATGTGATATCCACGCCGCCACCGTTGTAGAAATCAAACTGCTGAGGGTGGCCAATGATGGCCGCAGGATGCAACGCGCACCCAAAATCCACGACACCCAACGGCACACCGCCATAGGTGCCTGACTCCACTGTCAATGTCACGCGCGCGATCTGTCCGCTGACTGCGAGCGCGCGACCAATCGAATCCCCTGGCAGGCCCGTGCCCAAGTTGATGATGTCGCCATCACGAACCAGAGTGGCACCACGCTCACCGATACGCACTCGTGTGTCCTCAAGCTCCGTGGCAAGCAGAGCCTCGCTGAGTTCCTCCGGTGATGCGT
Source organism: Schaalia sp. ZJ405 (assembly GCF_011038885.2). Lineage (NCBI taxonomy): Bacteria > Bacillati > Actinomycetota > Actinomycetes > Actinomycetales > Actinomycetaceae > Schaalia > Schaalia zhouxuedongae. Next base: position 650,404 of record NZ_CP064952.1, read on the forward strand.
ACCCCGTGAGTAGGTCCCAGTTCACTTCCACTGAGGCATTCGTTTGACGGTGATACCGGGCCGGATCCGACGTGACCATCACGTAATCCACGAGGACACCGGGGACTTCGACGTCACGGGCGGGAATCTCCCCCGGTTCCACGACCTCTTTCACCTGAGCGATAACGATGCCGCCGCAGTTATGGACCGCTTGCGCGATCGCGAGGTTATCCAAGATGGACACGTCATCCGCGCACGACATGTTCCCATTCGTGTCAATCCGGGTGCCACGGATGATCGCAACATCCAAGGGGAAGGACTTATAGAACAGGTACTCTCGTCCGTGAACGGTTGTCACCTCAACGTATTCATCCGGTTGAGTGGCCTTCTGAGCAGACTCGTTAATACGTCCGCCCCCGTGACGAGGATCGACAAAGGTTCCCAAGCCAACGGTTGATAACTGCCCCGGACGGCCCGCAGCGATCGTGCGATAGAGCGTGGAAATCTGTCCCTGCGGCAGGCAGATCGCCTCGACCTCGTCAGCGCCGAGGACGTTGGCCATCGGAGGGTTGAGCCCCCAATGGGGACCCACGACCCGTTTGAGGAGCTTGGGGTGGGCTAGGCGAGCTAACCCGTCCACACGATTCGACTGCCCCGCCGCGTGAACGAAAGTCAGCTCATTCGGTGAGCCTTTCTCCAGGAATGACTTCTCGATCTGGGCGTATATCTCGTCGGCAACCCCCATCATTGTGAAGCCGTTGCCCACAACCGTTGCGCCGTTGGGAATTAAGCTGGCGACGTCGGAGGGTTCAATGCGTTGAAAACTCATAGCTTGTAGCCACCGCCAATGTTGATGACTTCACCGGTCAGGTACGCCGCATCGTCCGACACCAGGAACGCCACCAGGTTCGCCACGTCTTGAGGGGTGCCAGCGCGACGCAGCGGCACTTTCGCGACCTGCTCTTCATATAGGTTGTCAAAACCTGCGCGTGAAGGAACATCCTTGAGTGCGCTGGTCATGGCGGTCTCAATGAAGCCGGGGCAAATGGCGTTCGCCGTGACACCTCTGAACGCCAACTCCTTCGAGATGGAGCGTGTCAACGACACCACGCCGCCTTTTGCGGCCGCGTAATTTGTTTGTCCGATGTTGCCCATCCACGAGGCCGAGGCGACGTTGCAGATCCGCCCGTATCCGCGTTCGCGCATGTGCGTGCCCACGGCGCGGCAGAAATAAAACACCGCCGACAGGTCCACTGCGATGACGGAGTCCCACATGTCGTCCGTCATCTTGTGGAGCATCCCATCACGGTTAATGCCCGCGTTATTGACCAGGATGTCTACCTTGCCGAACGTTGAGATTACGTCGGCGACGGCCTCGTCAACGGACTGTCTGCTGGACACGTCTAAGGCGACTCCCACGGACTTTCCTGCGCATTGGGCGGCGGTTTCCTGCGCGGCCTCGCCGTTAATGTCGACGACGACAACGGTTGCCCCACGCTCAGCTAGTGTGAGCGCGATTCCGCGACCGATCCCCTGGGATGCGCCCGTGACAATTGCGACCCGATCCTTTAGTTGACTACTTGACACTGAGTTTTTCCTTTCCAGGTGTGCATCGGCACGATGTCCCGATGCGAAGGTGGTAATGACAAATGACGTCACGTACCGGCGAACGCTTGTTATTGAGAAGATCCGCCACATACTCCACGGCCTTTTGAGCCATTTCCTCTAGCGGCTGCACCACCGTTGTTAACTGTGTTGACACCGACCCCACCAGGTTCAGTCCGTCAAACCCCGTGATCGCGACATCGCGGGGCACACGGATGCCGTGATCAGCGAAATACTGAATGACTCCGAACGCAATCGCGTCCGACCCGCATACGACAACTTCGGGAAGCGACGCCCCACACGTCAGGAGGTACTCTGCGGCTCGCAGCCCGCCGTCGGTCCCCAAGGTTGTGCGAACAATCCAGTGGCGAGGCACGAAAATCCCGTTCTCCACCAAACCGTCTAAATACCCCGAGTAACGCTCATTCGACGCTGAGGAGCGGCGAGGCCCCATGACCAGCGCAATGTCTCGATACCCGTGGTCCACCAAGTGAAGCACCATGTCACGGGCAGCCGAACGATTGTCGATGCCGACGAAAGGTGCACGTACCGTAGGGATTTTGCGGGACACTTGAACATAGGGAAGACCCGACTGGTGAAGCTCTTGAACAACCGTGGCGTCACCGTCTTGCGTGGCCGTCAAAATGATGCCGTCAACGTTGTGGTTCGCCATTGCGCGGACCGTTGTGAGCAATTCCGCGGGTTCGTCACCCGTGTGAGCGAGGTAGGAGTCGAAGCCGTGCGATCGTGCTTCACGCGAGATGACGACCCCAAGCTCGTGGTAGTACGGGTTGCGTAAGTCCGCCAGAACAACACCGATCAACGGGGTTGTGGTGGTCTCCGTTGTTGCCTGCGTGGGAATGGGTATTCCGAGTTCTTGGGCAACGTGAAGGATCCGCGCACGCACTGGCGCGGACACACCGGGTTTCCCATTGAGTGCGTACGACACCGACGCGCGGGAGACTCCGACGATTCGGGCGACTTCCGCGGCAGTTGCCTCCTGAGGGGCAGACTCCTGCTGGTGATCGTTCACTGGCGGTTCACTTCCTTGTAATACCGACGCCTCCAACTCGACTGTGAGCTGTGGCATGCATGTACTTTGACAGCAGGTGCAAATGTTAAGCAACGTTAAGTAGGGGATGAATCACCCGTGTGTTGAAAAGTTCGAGGATTCGGGGATTCAAGTGGCGAGGACGAGGTTCACCGCATGAGGTACCCCTCATTGAACAATCCCGGCATGATGGTGCAAGAACCGCGTCAAACAGCGTCGTTGCCACGGAAGTTGCCGAGCGTGAGACACCGGTGACGATCGGTGCGACAATTACCCGGTGATGAGGACCTACCGAGACGAAGCGGTCGTGCTGCGCACCCACAAGCTGGGTGAAGCTGACCGAATCGTCTGGTTATTAACGTCGGATCACGGGCAGGTGCGGGCCGTGGCGAAGGGCGTGCGGCGTACCTCCTCCAAGTTTGGGGCACGGCTCGAACCATTCAGCGTGATCGACGTTCAACTCCACAAGGGACGCAGCCTCGACACCGTGACACAGGTCGAAACAATCACCTCTCACGGCGATGCCATTGCCGCAGACTACGACCTTTTTTCCGCCGCCTCGGTCATCGTTGAAACCGCCGAACGCGTGACAGCGGACCAGGATGACGCCACACACTCACAGTACCTCCTGCTCGTCGGAGCGCTCTTTGCGTTAGCGCATCGGCGTCACGACCCGCGACTGGTCCTCAACTCCTACATGCTTCGTGCGCTTGCCATCGCCGGATGGGCACCCTCATGCTTTGACTGCGCAGTCTGTGGTGCACGAGGTCCCCACGGAAGTTTTTCAATTCCCGAGGGCGGCGCGGTCTGCGACACCTGTCGCCCCGTTGGTGCGGCATCGCCCTCACCGGATGCAATGAAACTGCTCGGTGACCTCCTGTCGGGTGATTGGCAAAGCGCCGATAGCGCCCAGCGCTATGCCTACGGTGAAGTTCACGCGCTCGTGTCCTCCTACGCTCAGTGGCATCTTGAACGTCGGCTCAAATCCCTTCGTGTCTTTGAGAGGAGCCACTAGTGGAAAAAGCAGCGTCGTCCTCGTTCATAGGACACGATGGTGAAGTGAAGACGCCGATGGAACGCGCCCCCGAGGACCCGTGGGCGCCGGTGCTTGGACCGGGACAATGGCATCGCGAGGCACCGATTTTTGGTGTCGGGGAAGTGCCTGCGCACGTCGCGCTGGTCATGGACGGCAACGGCAGGTGGGCGAACGAACGGTCACTGCCGCGCACCGAGGGACACCGGGCGGGTGAATACGCACTCATGGACACCATCGCCGGAGCCATCGACGCGGGCGTGCGCTACCTGTCGGTGTACACGTTCTCCACGGAAAACTGGAAGAGATCACCCGCTGAAGTGCGTTTCATCATGAGTTATGCAACCGATGTTCTGCGCCGGCGCACCGGGCAACTCAAGGACTGGGGTGTCCACGTTCGTTGGAGTGGTCGGCGACCTAAGCTGTGGAAATCCGTGATCCATGCCCTCGAAAGGGCCGAGGACGAAACGCATGACAACACGACGCTTGATCTGGTGATGTGTGTGAATTACGGGGGGCGTGCGGAGATTGCCGATGCCGCCCGGACCTTGGCGCAGGACGTTACCGATGGGAAAATGTCGCCCCGTGGCATCACGGAGAAATCCTTTGCTCGTGCGCTTTACCTGCCTGATGTGCCCGATGTTGACCTGATGATCCGAACATCGGGGGAGCAGCGGATCTCGAATTACCTTCTGTGGCAACTTGCCTATGCGGAACTCATGTTTACGCCCACGCCGTGGCCCGCGTTTGACCGTGAACAGCTGTGGGATTGCCTCCTGGAGTACGCCGGACGTGACCGACGCTTCGGGGGTGCGCGTGACCGCGTGGACGAGTCCGGGGATGCGATTCACTGAAAGGTTTCCGGCTCGTTTACTTGGGGTGCATCTGACTGAAACGATCTGGTAGCGCTGTCAGATAACACGCCGAATATAGAGGTTTTTGGCCGAGACGTGTGGACGTTTGTCGCCCACAGTGTCAGATAACTTCTCGGGCGAAGGTAGATCAGTAGCATTGGGCCGTTAGGACTCTCGTCCCATTTGGGGGAGTAGTCGAGTCGCATGACGACAGGAGAAAGCATGCATCCGGAATGGGCTTCATCGGGAATTCGGCTGATCATTTTCTTGTTCTTTGTAGTCTTTATCCGAGCTCAGGGAACGTATTGGCTCGGGCGCGCAACCGCGCAAGGAGCTCTGTCAGGTTCAGGCCGCGATGGCTTGCGCGGGAAAATCGCCGCCTGGTTCAACGGCCCTATTCCTCGAAAAGGCGCGGATCTACTGGAGAAATGGGGACTGATCCTCATCCCCCTATGCTTCCTCACCGTTGGAGTCCAAACCGCAGTTAACGCAGGTTCTGGAGTTGTTCGCTTGAAGTGGCGGACCTACACGCTGTGCATGATTCCCGGATGCATCGCCTGGGCGTTTCTCTACGGATTCGGGATGCTTGCCGTATGGATGTCGATTCTTGCAGCGATCGCAGGATCGTGGTGGGGATGGGCAGGAATACTCACAGTGCTCTCCATCATCGCTGCCATCGTCGTGGTTAGGCGCAGACGTTCTCGTCCCCTGGAAGCTCCGGTACAGGCGCAAAATAGCTGACCGGTAAGGGAAGAGAAGCGGCGCGTATCTCAGGGAGACTGGTGTTCCCACTGATAGGGATGCGCGCCGAGGGCGCGCTGCGGATTAGTTCTGCATCTTCTGGCAGTTGCCGCACACGCCAAAAAGTTCCATCGAATGCGACACCTGTGTGAATCCGTGTGATCGAGCGACGTCGTCGACCCAGGTTTCAATTTCTGACTGGCTGATCTCCTCGGTGTGACCGCATATGCGGCACACGAGGTGATGATGGTGGTCTGCGGTCCTGCATCGACGGAAAAGAGCTTCGCCCTCGTCAGTGCGGAGAACATCGACCTGGTGAGCGTCGACCAAGGCCTGGATATTGCGGTAGACCGTGGCCAAACCGACTTTGTGACCCGAGCGGATGAGATCGTCGTAGATCTGCTGCGCACTACGGAAGTCATCGATGCGCCCGAGCTGTTCCCACACGGCGAGGCGTTGCTTCGTCATGCGCTGGGTTGACCCACCCGCAGTCGCAGATGCGCGGGCGGAGTGAGTTGCCTCCGATAGGGGATCATGATGGTGATGTGTGGTCATTGAATGGGTGTCTCCTGAGTCGTGTCATCGCGCTCGGGATGAACCGCGGAGGCGGAAACTTCGCGGAGTCTGCGGGAACGTTTCGTCTGGTCGATCACCGTGCGAACGGTGAAACCCAATGCATAGACAATTATCGCAAGAACAACGATCGCTGCACCCGGTGACAAATCAACGAAATATGTCAGTGACAGGCCGAGCGTGCACACGATGGTGCCGATCCCCATTGCCCAGGTCATGGTTGCGCGGAACGACCGGGAACCGAGCTGAGCGATGGCAACGGGAACGATCATCAGGGCCGAGACCAGGAGCGAACCGACGACGCGCATTGCGATCGCTACGGTCAGCGCCGACAACACGGCCAAAAGCATCGACAGGCTGCGCACTGGAAGTCCCGTGGAGCGGGCAAATTCCTCGTCGTTCGTCACTGAAAACAGTGCCGGAGTCAGACCGATGCCGACAATGATGATCAGCGCGGCCAGGGCAACGATGAGCCAGAGATCCGACCACTCAACCGTGGAAATTGAGCCAAAAAGATACGAATTGAGTTGCGCGGAGGTGCCGCCGGCGATGCCGATGAGAAGCACACCGCCCGCGATTCCCCCGTAGAAAAGCATGGCGAGGGCGACGTCGGCCGAAGTCCGCCCCGACTGGCGAACCAGCTCAATCGTCACCGCACCCAGGAGCGATACGACAATTGCTCCGGGGATTGCCCACTGATCCGCTGGCGAGGCGTTCACCGCGGTGCCGAGCAACCAGCCGAGTGCGACACCGGTGAGTGATACGTGTCCGATGCCGTCGCCGAGCATTGCGAGGCGGCGGTGCACAAGGTACGTTCCGATGACGGGAGCTGTGGCGCCGACGAGCACCGCGGCCAGGAGGGAGCGCTGCATCATTGGCGACGTGAGCATCTGCCCGAGGGCAGCGATGATGTCGCTCATGCGTTCCCTCCGTAGATCTCAGTGACCAGCGTCGACGCGCGTGCGCCGATGGGAGCGGTGGATGTTGAATGCGTGTGGCACGTGTCGTCGGTGTGCGCGTGCTCGGTGCTCAGGCGCGGCGGTCCGTCGTAGGTGATATGGCCGGAGCCGATGTGGAGTTCCCGATCGATGGAGGGCGCGAGTTCACCGAGTTCGTGGAGAACAACGAGGATTGTTGTTCCAGCGGCACGCAGATCAGAGACGATTCCAGCCAAGCGCCTGCGGGAGGCCGCATCAATACCGGCCATTGGTTCGTCCATGATGAGGAGTTCAGGGGAACGCACGAGGGCACGCGCAATGAGGACTCTCTGCTGCTGTCCCCCCGACAGGATCGACATGGGATCCTTTGCCCGATGTGCCATCCCGACGCGCTGGAGGGCATCGAGAGATCGTTGGCGATCTTTGGGTGCGGGCCACCAGCGGGAGGGTCCGAGTAATCCCGTGCGAACAACCTCGATTGACGAGGACGTCACTCCGCCGGGGGTGGCCACGCGCTGAGGAACATAGCCAATGCGTTTCCACGGAAACGAGCGTGGGTGAGTTAAAGCGCAGCCGAATAGTTCAACGCTTCCTCGGGTGATCGGTGCGGACCCGAGGATTGCGCGCAGCAGAGTGGATTTTCCTGAGCCGTTAGAGCCCGTGAGGGCAACGACTGAGCCGCGTGGGACACGCAGACTGACCCCGTGGAGGATCAGGTTGGTGTCCCACGCGACGTGAAGGTTGTCCACGCAGATGACGTCAGTGTGTGTCACTGCGAATCAGAGTCTTTCTTCCGTGCTCACTCGCAGTCGAGTGCCTTGCGTAGGGCGACGAGGTTGTCGTGCATCACGGCCTCGTAGTCCTTTGAGGAATCGACCTGAGATTCGATGGGGTCGAGGACGTCTGTCTTAATCCCCAGGTCGGACGCCAAGGTTTCTGCGACCTTCGGATCGATGAGGGACTCCGTGAAAATTGTCGACACATTTTCCGCCTTGACGAAATCGGCGATTTCTTTGAGTCGTGCGGGTGAAGGAGTGGAATCGGGGGAGAGGCCGGAGATTCCCATCTGTGTCAGCTGTGTGCGGTCTGCGAGGTAGCCGAAAGCCGTGTGCGCGGTGACGAAAGTGCGGGAGCGGCACGTTGCCGTACCCTCGACCAGTTCGGTGCTGAGTTTCGTCATGCTCTTGGTGACGGCTGCGGCGTTCTGCGTGTAGTGCTGCGCGTTCTTCGGGTCGGCTTTGGCAAGGGCCTGGCCGATCGCGGTGGCCGCCTGCCCCATGCGGTCGGGGTCAAGCCAGAAGTGAGGATCGGTTGTCCCGTGGTCATGGTCATCATGGTCGTGCGCCTCGTGGTCATGACCCTCGTGATCGCCGTCTTCGTGGCTGTCGTGATCGCCGTGTGCCTCGTGGTCGTGACCTTCATGGTCATGCGCCTCATGGTCGTGGTCGAGTCCCTCGTGGTCATGCGCCTCATGGTCGTGGTCATGACCCTCATGATCATGCCCTTCATGGTCGTGATCATCGTGCGCGTCACCGTGATCGTGACTGTGCTCGGGGTGGTTGTTGCGCGGGTCGTCGCTCGTATCCACAAGGCTCACGGCCTCTGCGACATCAATGACAGTCTTTGGAGCGTTCTGTTTGACAGCATCGTCAACCGCTGCCTGGAAACCTGAAAGGTAAACAACTGCATCCGCTCGACCCAACTGGTCGACGGTTGCGGGAGACAGCTCCAGATCATGAGGTTCTGCCCCATCGGGGGTCAGCGAGGTGACAGAGACGAGGTCTCCGCCGATGCGCTCGGTGAGGTATTTCAGGGGATAGAACGAGGTCATCACGGAAAGAGGTTTGTCGGATGCCCCATCCGACTGTCCTGCGGACTGAGTCGAGGAGGCACCCGAGCATCCGGCGAGGATGAACGAGACAGCCGCAACGGTCGCGGGGGCGGCATACGTCAGGAAGGAATGTCGTTTCATGAGAATCATTCTCACTCTTAATGGGAATGATCGTCAATAGAAGGCCTGGTCATCGTGAGCATCCTCATGCTCTATGAGAAACGGCATTGATTCCCTGGTAGCTGTAGAGGCACAGGCCAACGTCCCTCGACTAAGATCGGTACCAACACGTCGCGCCAGCCAGGTGCGGCGCTTTCCAAAGGAGTTTTTCTGTGGCACCCACACCTTCCCGCCTCGACTCAGTCATCAGCCTCGCGAAGCGCCGCGGCTTCGTTTTCCCCTCGGGTGAAATCTACGGCGGTACTCGCTCCGCGTGGGACTACGGGCCCCTGGGCGTTGAACTCAAAGAAAACATCAAACGCCAGTGGTGGAAGCGGGTTGTTCGTTCGCGCGAGGACGTCGTCGGCCTCGACTCTTCCGTCATTCTCCCGCGTCGTGTCTGGGAAGCCTCCGGCCATGTCACGGCCTTCACCGACCCGCTGATCGAATGCCTGTCGTGCCACAAGCGCCTGCGTGAAGACGAACTCAAAGAGACCTACGCAGAAAAACACGGTGTGAACGAAGACTCCGTTGATCTCGGAGACGTCCCCTGCCCCAACTGTGGAAACCGTGGACAGTGGACCGAACCGAAGGCATTCTCCGGTCTCCTCAAGACATTCCTCGGACCCGTTGACGACGAAGCAGGTTTGCATTACCTGCGTCCTGAAACCGCTCAGGGCATCTTCACGCAGTTCGCGAACGTCATGGCATCGTCGCGCAAGAAGCCGCCGTTTGGCATTGGTCAGATCGGCAAGTCTTTCCGCAACGAAATCACCCCCGGAAACTTTATTTTCCGTACCCGCGAGTTCGAGCAGATGGAACTCGAATTCTTCGTTGAACCCGGAACTGATGAGGAATGGCACCAGTACTGGATTGATGAACGCTTCGCCTGGTACGTCGACCTCGGCATCGATCCCGAACACTTGCGCCTGTACGAGCACCCCAAGGAGAAACTCTCCCACTACTCCAAGCGCACCGTCGACATTGAGTACACCTTCGGATTCCAGGGATCCGAATGGGGAGAACTCGAAGGTATCGCCAACCGCACCGACTACGACCTATCCGTTCACGCTGATGCCTCGGGACAGAAGCTCGACTACTACGACCAGGCGAAGAATGAGCGCTGGACTCCCTACGTCATCGAACCCTCGGCAGGCCTGACCCGTTCGCTCATGGCATTCCTCGTTGAAGCCTACGCAGAGGACGAAGCTCCGAACGCCAAGGGTGGCGTGGACAAGCGGACCGTTCTTCACCTGGATCCGCGTCTTTCCCCAGTCAAAGCTGCTGTGCTCCCGCTGTCACGCAAGGATGAACTACAGGGGCCGGCACGCGAACTCGCCTCCGAGCTGAGGGAACTGTGGAATGTCGATTATGACGATGCGGGTGCTGTGGGCCGTCGATACCGTCGCCAGGACGAGATCGGCACCCCCTACTGCATCACCTACGACTTTGACTCGGTCGAAGATCAGGCCGTGACGATTCGTGATCGTGATTCGATGGAACAAGAGCGCATTCCTGTTTCTGAAGTCAAGTCCTACCTCGTTGATAAGCTCGGGGTTCTGTGAATGACTGAGCCTCATGGCTTCGTTGGCGGCCCGGTCTCTGTCGTAGAGGTCGGGCCCCTGCGTTTATGGTCACCCGTCGTCCTCGCCCCGATGGCCGGAGTTACGGACGTGCCTTTCCGTCGCCTGTGTCGCCAGTTCGGTGAATCTGGGCTCCCCCGTGGGCTTCGCCCCGATGAAGGAAACCCTACTGCACCCTCTGGCGGTGATGACGCGCAGATCGCATGGACGAAAGGTGTGGATGCGCCGGCGGGGCTGTATGTCACGGAAATGGTGACTTCACGTGCGCTGGTTGAAAACAACGAACGCACGTGGAAGATGGTCCAGCCCGACCCGCTTGAGCGGGTGCGCTCCATTCAGCTCTACGGCGTCAACCCCGCTGTCATGGCGCAGGCGACGCGTCTGCTCATTGACCGTGACCTGGTTGATCACATCGATCTGAACTTTGGGTGTCCCGTTGCGAAAGTGACGAAGAAAGGCGGGGGAGCGGCACTGCCGTGGAAGCGTGACCTGTTGACGGATCTCGTCCGTGACGTTGTTGCGGCAGCAGATGATCAGTCGCGCCGAACCCGTCGTGACCAGCCGGTTCCTGTGACCGTCAAGATGCGCATCGGGATTGACAACGATCATGAAACTTTCCGCGAGGCGGCGCAGATCGCGCAGGATGCAGGGGTCGCGGCGATTGCTCTTCACGCTCGCACACAAACGCAGCACTATTCCGGTAAAGCGCACTGGGAACGAATCGCGGAGCTCAAAGACCACGTGTCGATCCCTGTGTTCGGCAACGGTGACATATTCGAGGGCCCCGATGCTCTGAGGATGCTCGAAGAGACCGGATGCGACGCGGTGACGATCGGACGCGGATGCCAGGGGCGCCCGTGGCTGTTCCGTGACATCATCCGTGCGATCCACGGGATGCCCGCACTTCCCGGCCCATCGTTGCGTGAGGTCGCTGAGATCATCATGACGCACGCACGCTGGGTTGTTGAGGTTGAAAACGATGAGAAGCGTGCTTTGCGTGAGATGCGTAAACACGTGGGATGGTATCTTCGGGGATTTTCTGTGGGCGGCCCGCAGCGTCACGCATTGGGGATGGTGTCGACGCTCGATGAGCTTGAACAGCGTCTGAGTGCTCTTGACGGGGACCAGGAGTTTCCCGCGGCTGCGCAGGGGGCACGAGGACGAGCTGGCGGTGAAAAAACTCCGCATTTGCCCAGCGGTTGGCTTAACTCTCGATGCTTGACTGACGCGGAGCGGGAGATGCTTCAGCTGGCGGAACTGGATGTTTCCGGTGGATAACGGCAGATGTGAGGGGACGATCCTCAGCGACGAGAGTTCCGGACCTTTTGGGCTGGTCAGAGTACAGAACACGTGAGGTGGTGTGAGAAATGCAGCAGGTGATGATCGGACGGCGAGGGCATCGAGAATGTGTCCTCGGTGGTCGAACGAAAATTATTGCGCCGCTGATGTCTGCTGATCTGCGGGCGCTCACCGAACAGGTCGCACGCTACGCCGACTACCCCGTTGACCTCGTGGAATGGCGGGTCGATCCACTGCTTGCAGCCCAGGGACAACAGACGATTGATGCCCTCGAGGCAACGCTACGCAGCGTCGGCGCGCAGATCATGGCCGCCAGTGCGCTCCCGGTTCTCGCAACCTTACGCACGGGGGCCGAGGGCGGGACAGTAGATGTTGACAGTAATGACATGTACGAGGCCGTTGTGCGCCTCCTTGCTGATCTCGCCGATGCCGTTGATGTAGAAATCGCCCGAGGCAGCTCGGAGCTGGTCAACGACTGCCACGAACGTGGTGCTGTTGTTGTCGCATCGTCCCATTTCTTTGAGGGAACCCCAGCGCTGGCTGAACTTGAGGACACTCTCTTGTCAATGGATCAGGCGGGGGCAGATATCTTGAAAATTGCAGCAATGGCGCGTTCGCCCAAAGACACACTCACGGTGCTTGCCGCACAGGTTGACGCAGCCAAACGCCATGCGCGCCCCGTTATCGGCATCGCAATGGGCCCCTACGGTGCTGTGACACGTGTGAGCGGTCGCGCCCTCCAATCGGCAGCAACCTTCGCATCGATCGACGAGGCCAGCGCTCCCGGGCAGCTTGATGTGATGGCAACGCGCCGCATCCTTGACATGCTTGAACCGCGCGGAGAATCAGAAGAATAAGAGACTGACGAGAGCACGCAGAGGAAGTGCGTGCTCGTCCTCGTCCTCGTCCATTGGGCTGCCGACTCCCAAGGAACATAGAATCATCACATGGCTCATCGACAACGCCCACCGAAAGACCTCATCACCTTGCTTCCGGATTCGGATCGGCGAGCCCTCGCGGAACATCTTGACGAGGGCGGGTGGATCGTTGCGGGAAAATACGCGATGATCGTGCTTGCGGAGGAGCTGGAAGGTCAAGCAGCGGGAGTTGTTGACTCGGGTATGTGGTACGAGATTCAACAAGTGCGTTGGGAAGCCGCGACTCGGCGATTGACATGCGTGTGGGTTGATCCGGGGCGTGCGCCGATCGAGGTGACAACCGACAGCGAGGATCCCGCAGAATTCATGCGAGATGTCACGGAAAAAGTCAACCGGACGCTCATTACCCATCGCACGGAGGCCATGCCCAATGGCACGCGGGTAACCGCATGGGTGCGTCGACGTGAAGATGACCAGCTCTTTTCCGTGCTCACTGCGGACGGTCCCTTAGATGAGGAGTCGCAAAGTCTCGCATCGCGTCTTGAACGCGAAGTGAGAGAAAGCGTCGGCCTAGACTGATATCCGCTGGTGGGCCGCAATATCCCGTCGAGCGTGACCTCAATGAACACCCACGTCATAGGACTGAGGAGAGCTTGCTATGGCTGAAGTTGAAAGTTTTACCCTGGATCACACTGCCGTCAAGGCTCCGTACGTCCGGCTCATCTCCGTTGAACACGGGCCCAATGGTGACGCCATTTCTAATTTCGACCTGCGTTTCGTCCAACCAAACGCCTCGGCGATTCCCACGGGCGGATTGCACACGATTGAGCACCTGCTCGCAGCAATCCTGCGCGACCACCTTGAAGGTGTCATCGACTGTTCTCCTTTCGGTTGCCGTACAGGTTTTCATCTCATCGTGTGGGGAACCCCCAGCGTTGAAGAGGTGACTCGTGGGCTTGAGATCTCGCTGCGGGTGATCGCCGACGATGTCACGTGGGAGGACGTCCCGGGAACCGACGAGAAGTCGTGCGGGAACTATCGTGATCACTCGCTGTTCTCCGCGAAGGAATGGGCTCAGGCGGTCCTCGCTCAGGGGTTCTCGGTGGACGCATTTGAGCGAAAGCTCCTCGCCGGCTGACGGGATGGTCTTTGCTCGGTGTTGTGCCGATGTGCTGCGGCATTGCGCCGGTGAAGGCCCGTTGGAGCACGGTCGTCAGCGCCCACAGGTAGCTGGCACCTACAGGAAGCTCATGCCCACGGGCAGTCGGATTCGTCCCCCGTGAAGAACACTGAGCTGCTAGTCCCGCTCAGTGAAGGTTTGCCGACGTTGCTCAAGACGAAGCAATTCCTTGAATGCGTCGCCGTAGCCGGGATCGTCCTCGTTCATTCGCTGGAGGTCAGCGCGTGCCTGGCCGACTCGGCGGGTGAGGTCCATGCGGACCATTGCCCCAACAACCCCGCGGCAGTATGAGCGCATTCCTTCCTCGCGATCGTCCTGCGGGATTGGTGCAACGGCGAATTGAGTGACGACCTCTCCGAGCATGTCTCCCGCCGATTCGCGGATATATTCAACGAAACGACGCGTTATCAGAGCATTCTTTTCGATGTCGTCACTCTCGCCGTCCCTGCGAGGCGGGAGGGGAGCAGCGTCAGTTGCCCCGGCGGCGTTCGTTGGGCTGGTCATGGGATTCCACGACGGATCCCGAAGCATCCGCGTGAACGTATCGAGGCCGCCAACTGCGCGGATGGCGTCGTGAACAGCGCGGTGGGTGGGCACGGTAAAGGATGAACCGTCAAGTTCCTCGAAACCGGAACCGATGACATACATCGGATATTGGAGGACAGCTTCAAGTACTTGGCGTTCGATTCGTGACACCGGATCCTCGGGGCCACGCCTTTGAGGGGCAACCTGGAGACCCGCACCCGACATCGGGGACGAGGACGAATACGCACCTGGGCGTGCCTGCCCGCCCTGACCGCTAGAACGTGGAGCCTGACGGACAGCGCGTTCCACGGAGCGTATATCCATCCCCAACCAGCCGGCCAACAAACGCGTATATTCGCTGCGCAGCGCATGGTCTTTAATTCCCGCGACGATTGGCGCGGACGCTCGAAGCCCGGCAACTCGTCCCTCGGCGGTTGTGAGTTCCACCTGAGAGAGAACCGAACGGATAACGAATTGAAAAAGAGGGGTACGTGATTCGATGAGATCGAGGACGGCGCGGTCGCCGCGAGCCATCCTCAGGTCGCACGGATCCATCCCAGATTTTTCCACAGCGACGAAAGTCTGGGATGCGAAGTTCTGGTCTTCGTTGTAGGCACGCAACGCTGCCTTTTGTCCGGCCGCGTCACCATCGAAAGTGAAGATCACTTCCGAGCCGCGGGCTCGTCCCGATGACAGGAGAACACCGGCTGCGGGATCTGCCACGTCCCCCAGGAGCCTGCGGATGATCCGCACGTGTTCCGAACCGAAAGCCGTGCCGCACGTGGCGACGGCGCACGGTTCCCCGGCGACGTGCGCAGCCATCACATCTGTGTACCCTTCAACAATGACCACGCGACGTCGCTGTGAAATCGCCTTTTTCGCCAGGTCCAGGCCGTAGAGCACCTGGGATTTCTTGTAGATCGGTGTCTCGGGGGTGTTGAGGTACTTCGGTGAAGATTCATCATCGTCGAGACGACGCGCACCGAATCCGACGGTGGCTCCGGTGATGTCTCTAATCGGCCAGACAAGCCGGTGACGAAAACGATCGTAGAGTCCACGCGAACCCTGAGAAGCCAGGCCCGCCAATTGGATTTCTTTATCGGTGAAGCCTCTGTCACGCAGGTGACGAGTCAGTGAATCCCATTGCGCGGGAGCGTATCCGATGCCAAAGTGCGCGCACTGAGAGGGACCGAAACCGCGTTCGGCAAGGAACGCCCGACCTTCGTGAGCCTGAGGGGATGTGAGTTGAGAAATGTAGAATTCTTCGGCAACCTGATGGGCATCAATCAGCCGCTGGCGTTTGCCCGGTTCCTCGGTGCGGTGTCGAGTACCGCCTTCTTCGTAGTGCAGTGTCACGCCGTAGCGTTGCGCCAGCATCTCCACCGCTTCGGCGAACGGCAGGTGGTTGATTTTTTGGACGAAAGAAATAACATCCCCGCCTTCATCACAGCCGAAACAGTGCCACATGCCAAGCTGGGGGCGCACATGGAAGCTGGGGGTGCGTTCGTCGTGGAACGGGCACAACCCCTTGAGGGAGTCCATTCCCGCTGATCGTAGGGTGACGTGCTCGCCAACGATGTCGTCGATGCGTGCAGTTTCACGCACCAATGCGATGTCTTCCTTGCGAATCAAGCCAGCCATGATCCCAGTCTAGTCGCTGTGAGTGTCGTGCCGCGCCGACGAGAGTCGCCTGTGGATCGTCATTGACGAGGACGACGAGTCCCGCTTCACCGCTTCCAGTCCGTTCGCTCAGTACCTGAGGGGAGCAACGGGCCTTAGCCATTGCAGCGGTGGATCGTGATTATTCGTAGGAACGGGGCTTAGGGGGACGAACGGGTGCTGTCTCGAACCACGCGCAGGAATTCGCCGGGAGGAGCGTGGCACCGGCGCGGCCCAAACCCGCCGGTTGCGAGCTGACAAGCAGAGCGTGTTCACGGGGAACGTCGACGGTTTGCCCGGACGTATTGACGACGATGGTCACCCCAGCGCAGATGAGGACAACAACGCCGTGGCAGGCCCACGGCAGTCCAGTAACGATTCCCAAAGACCCCGCACCCATGCGACGTTCGCGCCGAATCCGCAAAGCCTCAGGGATCGGTCCTGAATCGCCTTCCTCGATGGCACGCGCGGTTTCACTGTTGTAGGACGCTCCGGGGAGCGCAAGACTGAGGAGTTGTCGGGAGCTTGCGAGATCAGCCTCGTCCTCGTTCATTTCTGTGGAGGAAGTCCACGACCACGGGGTGATTGCCCCGATGGGATCTCGGGGACGTAGGGAAGCTCGGATCGCTGCGATGATGCGGTCGGCATCCCACGGGGTTGAGGAGCACACGGAATCGCGAAGATGATGGAACCAGTTGTCTTCGAGGGCGGTGCGCAGCATGTCGGCATCCGTGTAGCCGGTTGATGCAACGAGAATCGCGGAGCTGTTGGCGGCTTCAATTTCGGCAAGAAGCACTCCGGTCAGGCGCGTCAGACGTGCGTGTCCCGCTGTCTGTTGCTGCGCAGTGAGGCTGGCGTCGTTAAGGCCGAGAATCCCCAAGTCGATGCCGTCAGCCCCGGCCTCAAGGCTGGCTCTGACGCGCCCAATGAGAGTGGTGATGTCGTCTTCGTTGGAGAAGTCACTGGTTGCAAGGAAACGGAACGACACTCCCGCCAGACGCACGATGACGCGTAGCCCAAAGTCGTGGGCACGGGAAATGAAGGATGACAGGGACGAGGACGAGTCCCACACGACACCGGAATGGCTGGGCTCAACGACGACTGCGTCGAATCCGATCCGGCCAAGAGCCTCGGCCTGTTCGCTGAGAATGCCGAGTGTTGACTCGTCACATTTATCTGAGAGTACACCGATGACAGCTGTATGCCACCACTGGACCGGACCTCGCGTGATCCGGTGGATCATCGAGGTTAACACACTGTTGTCGCGGCGCTGTTCTTCGGACACAGATCCATATTGACACACTTGCCTCATCTGTGTGAAACAGCGCACGATCAGATGGGCGAATACCTGTGGATCGGCGGGCGGTGAGTGGGTGTGACGCTAGTGTAGGAACGTGAGTACCACACATTCGTCGTCAAACCCTGCGAAGTCGGGATTCACTTTGCCCGTGATGGACCCCTACGGTGGCGCAGATCTGCTCTCTGGGGCCTACGGTCCCCAAGATCGTCAACGAATGGTTCAGGAGAAACCGAAGTCGTCGGAACGCACGGACTTTGAGCGCGACCGCGCACGGGTTCTTCATTCATCGGCCCTGCGTCGGATGGGTGAAAAAACGCAGGTTCTGGGTCCGTCGACTAATGATTTCGTGCGTACTCGGCTCACGCATTCGCTCGAGGTTGCTCAGGTCGGACGCGAACTCGGCAAGGAACTCGGTGCTGACCCCGACGTTGTTGATGCGGCGTGTCTTTCGCACGACCTCGGTCATCCTCCCTTTGGGCACAACGGTGAAAAAGCGCTCGACGTGCTCGCGGGCGATATCGGGGGATTTGAGGGAAACGCCCAGACACTCCGTATCGTTGCCCGTCTTGAACCTAAGGTGCTGTCTTCGGGTGGTCAGCCTGCGGGGCTGAATCTCACGCGCGCAACGCTTGATGCAATTTGCAAGTACCCGTGGGCGAAAGGACAGGGACCCGACCCTGAGAAGTCACGACGGAAATTCAGTGTCTACGGGGATGATGAACCTGTTTTCCGGTGGATGCGTCAGGGTGCCCCTGAGGGACGTCGGTGCCTGGAAGCGCAGATCATGGATCTTTCCGACGACATTGCCTACTCCGTTCACGATGTCGAGGATGCGATTGCAACGGGGAAGTTCGCGCCCGCTGACTTGCATGATGACGGCGTTGTTGAAGCGGTGATTGACGCAACCGTTGACTGGTATGGCAAAGGAATTTCGCGCCATGACCTAGAGGGAGCGATTCAGCGCCTTGTGTCCCTTGACGTGTGGCTTCCGTCCTTTGCCGGCTCCTACGCTGACCTTGCCCGTCTCAAGGATCTCACAAGTGAACTCATCGGTCGTTTCTGCTCTGACACTGTTGCCGTTACTCGCGAGGCCTTCGGTGAGGGGCCGCTGGGACGCTACCGCGCCGACCTCATCGTCACCGATGAGACTCGGGCCGAAATTCAGGTGCTCAAAGGCATGGCGGTGCACTACGTCATGAGCCCACGCGAATCCGAACCCGTGTACTACCAGCAGCGCACCCTCCTCAACGACCTCGTTGATGTGCTCTTCACGAACGGCCCGCACCATCTTGAACCTCTTTTTGCTCAGCAGTGGAGGGCGGCGATCGGTGACGAGGAACGTCTCCGCGTTGTCATCGACCAGGTTTCCTCTCTCACGGATGCTTCCGCGTCGGCATGGCACGCTCGTCTATGCGGGATGCTGTCGACGCAGCTGTAAGAAGCAGTTGCGAGACGCAGCTGTAAGAAGCTGTTGTGCGGGGCGAGGTCGATGTTCGGCCTGCCAGGTCATATGACGGAATCATTCCCGGTGGCTCAGTACACCGACCTATCCTGAGAGAGCACGGGAGAATCACGGATTTTGGAGGGTGCTATGTCAGCGCAACCACACACGCCAACAGAGTTGGAACGCCTCGGAGATCAAAGGATTCCCGTCGCCGACGAATTGGCCGGCCGATTCCCCCTGACACCCAACCCGAATCCGGCATCCGAAGAGGACTACTCGCGGATCATGACGGACCTGACTTTCGGACGCGAATTCACCGACCACATGGCCCACATGCGCTGGACCCGCGAGGATGGATGGACTGGACGTGAAGTCATTCCCTTCGGTCCCTTGGAACTCACGCCGGGCGCGTCGGTGCTGCATTACTCGCAGTCGGCATTCGAGGGGATCAAAGCGTATCGTCACACGGATGGGTCCATTTGGACATTTCGCCCCGGATACAACGCCGCACGTCTGAACCATTCGGCGTGGCGCATGGCCCTGCCACAAATGGAACGCGACGACTTCGTTGCCTCGCTCATCGACTATGTCCGAGCAGATGAGAAATGGGTTCCCGAAGATGACGGAGCCTCCCTCTACCTGCGGCCCTTCCTGTTCGCATCCGAACAATTCGTTGGCGTTCACCCAGCGGGCATTGTTGACTACTACGTCATCGGGTCGCCGTCAGGCCCCTACTTCACGGATGGTTTCAACGGAGTTGCCATCTGGGTTGTTAAGGGCTATCACCGGGCGGGTCCGGGCGGAACAGGTTCGGCAAAGACGGGTGGTAATTATGCCGCGTCGCTGCTCCCGCAGACGGAGGCCGCCGAGAAAGGTTTCAGTCAGATCTGCTTCCTCGATACCTACGAAGAGAAGTATCTTGAGGAGCTTGGCGGCATGAACATGTTCGTCGTCATGAAAGATGGAACGGTGCGTACCCCGTCGCTCACGGGAGTCATTCTTGAGGGAGGGACGCGCTCGGCGATTCTGCGGATGCTGCGCAGCCAGGGAACCCAGGTACGTGAGGAACGTATCGCGTTGACTGATCTTGTCGAGGGGATTACTTCCGGTGAAGTCACTGAGGTATTCGCCTGTGGAACAGCTGCCGTGGTCACGCCGATCACCCGTCTCGCTGGTGACGATTTCGACGTGGAGATTCCCGTGGGTCCTCAGACAACGAAGATCCATCGCATGCTGACT